>JBBTCX010000069.1:0-13576 GCA_038043045.1 Planctomycetota bacterium
AAAACTATTGGCGGGATTGACACCGGTGAAGGCCGTAATGGTGATGACGGCGATTGGCCCGTGGGAACCCAGTGTAACGGATATCTGGCAGGGAAGATCAATCTGTACTCCCTTGATGCCAAGGTATAAGTCGCTGGTGATAAAACACTCCACTTCCACGGATGCGTTGCCATCCGCCGAGGGCGTAAACGGCGTACAGGTTAGCGACACAGCCCCCATAGAACTGAGAGTAACGAATCCCAAGAATAGCAACAATATCAGCCGCGAGATTGCTGTTTTTCGAACCATGAACCTTCTATCTCCCCCCTCTATTCGAACCCCACCCACAACTTTTTCGATCGATCGGCGAGCAAACTCGCGGTACCCGCGAATAAACTCGCATCTCGATTGTATCAAAACGGAAAAACTGAACTCTTCTCCCGTTTGATAAGGACAGAGCAAGTTTCGTGCCACTGCTCCGATAATCGACCATTGGGTTATACCATCAGATCGGAAAATAATAACTAACTTCATTGGCTGTCGAGTGTCTACATTCCAATGAGACCGATGCCTTTCTAGTTGAAGGCTAAGGTAAGGAGTGAATTGGAATGGGTGCACTGATACCATTGATTTCGCTGCTTTGGATGGTTGGGCCACCTTTCGACCCATCTGGAGTTACGCCGCAACCTGTTTTGCAGGAGGCCGTTGGTATCGGTCGACCACCGGCGCGAGGGTCGGTAGCGCAACGAAGGCTCATGGCTCGACGGGCTGGGGAGGTCGTCGCGGTTCGACAATTGGCAAGGGAATGCAGTACACCCAACGGTCAAGTGTTTCGTGGATTCCGTTATGGGTCTGCCCGGACGCTTTCCCATGGTCGATTGGTCGTGAAAGTCGAGCGGTGGCCGTTACATACCGTGCACAAGCGACGGAATCAGCCCGGCAGACACCTGAGTCAGCGCGAATCACGGTCTGTAGTGCCGTTGAATGCCGTTGCGGAGGAGCAACCGATTCCCTGACCGGGTCTCGCGCGAATCAACGGCGAATCGGGCGGGCGTCATTCCACTTGCCGAGCGATGTGTCCAATTGCCACACCGCACCCGATGATTTTTCTTTTGCGGTAACAGTCGCCCCTGACACAAAGAATTCGAAAGAGTCCGCGCTGCCGGGGAATATGGCGCCTCGACCCAAGCATTCGGTAAGGTGGGTCGCTTGATAGAGGGTTAGCGCTTCTGGATTCGGCGGGGCAACGAGCCAATCCAGTTTGTCCTCGCGGGACTTGAACACCACAAGACGAATGTCGTCGATCCCGGCTTGGGATCGCGGGGTGCGCTTCAAGGTGCCCACCAGAAAGAAAAACCACCGCTCCTTTTCGATCTTGTGAAGACCGACAAGAACGCCTTGGGCATCCCACGTCTTGATGAAGGGTGGTAAACCCGGTCCGGCGATGTCCAATTCGCCGAAGGTCAAGAGGCTTGGTCGCGGCGACGAGCGAGCTTTCATGTCCACGGTTTCGCGCAGGACTCCCGGATCGCCGTGGCCATGAACGGCAATGTACTGGGTGACGCGATCTTGCCAAACAAAGATCGGGTCGCGCGTCGCACAGCCGATCGTGTGGCTAATGACGAGCAGGCTCAGAGACCAACTTATTGTTTTTGTCATACCCCGTATTCTCCTTACGAACGTGTTGACGGGACGATTCCGCCTTGAGAAGACGTTGAACGATTGTAGTATGCGCATTCAAAACGGCTTCGTCTTTCGGCGTGCGACCGGCTTGATTTCGCAGCGACGGGATAGCACCCGCGGAAAGTAGAAACGCCACGGTGCCCTCATGTCCGGCGCGAGCGGCGCGGTGCATGGGAGTGGTGCCGGAGTCATCCGGTTCGTCGATGTTCGCGCCTTTGGCGATTAACATCTCCGCCAATTCGGTGTCGCCGCGATCGACAGCATCGTGCAAAACCGTGCAGCCAAACTGATCACGAAGACGAACATCCGCATCGTAAGCAAGAAGGGTTTGGACCACGGCGCCTGCGCGTTCACGCGCCGCGAAGTGCAAGGGAGTGGCACCCAATGCGTTCCGGGCGTTGGCGTTCGCTCCGTGGGCGAGCAAGACTTCGACGACGTTAGCCCGACTCCATCGGGCCGCTGCGTGCAGGGGTTGGTCCCCGTCCATGTCGGAGGCATTGACGTCAGCCTTTGCGTCCAATAGGTCCCGCACGGTATCGATATCGCCCCGCGAAGCCGCGTGCCAAAGCTCGGTTCGACCGAATCGGTCGCGGGCGTCCACATTTCGAACGGGTGCCGGTGCATTCGCCTCTCCGTTGGTTCCGCGTAGTTCTTGATGTGGAGTTTGGGCGAGAGCAGGATCGGATCGACTCCCATCTGGCTGGTTCGACCCTTCTTCAGAATAACAACACGTTGCGACGCCGATGAGCTCTTCCGGATCGCCACCATGGAAGTAGTCCTCACCGAAGTAAGTGCTGAGGTCTACGGCGATATCGTTGAAATCCTTTTTCGTTTGCCTTTGCCCGCGAGCGTTCAAATACCAAGATCGCAAGTCCTCGCATCGCCAACGAATGGACGACGGGATCCATAACAACACTTGCGGGTCATACTGGTTGGGGTTCAACACCTCGTCCCAATGATCTGAGACGAACAGCGCAAAAAAGTCGGGATCGGTGAGGACATAATCATTCAGCCGCCAGAATTCGCCGTCCTGCACCAGCAGCGGCGGGGTTACTATTCCGTGCAGGCGTACGGCTTCGGTCAAGTTTTGATAGAATCGCAAACCCATGAAATTAGCGGCTAAGTCGCCGTTGGAGCGAACCCCGGTCGTAATCCGACCCAAGAATGCATTCTCGGATAGTGGATGGTCTCCGGTGGCCACTTTGCGGACTCTTTCCATCGCTTGTGCTTCATCCAGGCCCTCGGAAATGGCTTTTCGATAGGTCGAAAAATAGATGTATCCCATATGTGCAAAGTGCACGATCTTGTCGGTGCCCAAAAAAGTACCGTTGATCATGACCGTGGAACTTCGTCCGAGCCGAATGAGTTTGGTGGGGTCCAAGAGCAGGCCGACATGGTCGTAAATTCGAATCTGAGGCTGGAAAATGGTAAGCAGGCCGGGAAACCGCGAGCGCATCACGGGGTTACGCAATCGCATCTCCAACGTTTCGACGTGGAAAATGACCGGTGGAAACTCGTACAGCACGGCCCAGGCGATGGAATCGGGCGACTGAAGTCGAGCGGTTTCTGCGGTCGAGTGACCGTTGCGAAAGGAATGCGCAATCTTTGCATTGGTTTTTTCCGTGGCTCGTTCCAGGATTCCGCGAAAATCGTCCGAGAAATAATGGCGTAAGTCGGCATACTGTCGGCCGACCGGAACGGTATACTGATCCGTTTCATGAGCGCGCGAAATCGGCGCACCGCACAGCCCCATGACGAAGAATACCCATGCGGTTGCTCTCTTGTTCAAACTCCAATTCTCCATGCTCCAAATACCCCTATTTCCAGTTCCAACAGCAAGGGAACTCTTAAAGCAATTGTAGGCCGTAGGCAAGCGGCGAGTTCGTGCCGCGTTCGATGCTCTGGGCGTTTCCGGGGCGCGATCTCCCATCGCCGGATCGATTGTCGCGCTTCTTGAAAAATCCCCGATTCATACCCCGTTCCGAGGCCTGGTTTTCCATCCTCTGAATCGACCGTCACGAGGGTAAACATGTGAAAAACTTGCCAGGGGGGTTCTACAAGAAAACTGAAAATTGTCTACACTCGTTCCCGGATTGAGTTCTACCCCACTGGATGCCCTATGCGACGGATGACAAGTTGAGCATGAGACGACGAATGACGGGTTTACAAATCGAGCATCTTGCGATTGTCGGGATCACCGGCGCTGTCGGGCGTGAAGTCTGTGTGCTATTGGATGAGGGACGGCTGAAGCCCAAACGCCTGACCGTGTTAGCTTCGCCGAGAAGCGCCGGGGCAAAATTGCAAGTCTGTGGTCAAGAGCTTACGATTCGCGAGCTGAAAGAGGATAGCTTTCAAAGCGTGCAAGCCGCGATCTTCAGCGCGGGCGCCGATCGCAGTCGTCAGTATGCTCCCCACGCGGTGTCATCCGGCTGCGTCGTGGTTGATAATTCATCCGCCTTTCGAATGGACCCGAACGTTCCGTTGATCGTGCCCGAAGTCAACCCGAACGACGTAAGACTCCAGAAGGGTATTATCGCCAATCCCAATTGCTCAACGATCATCATGAATGTCGTCGTCTGGCCGCTCCATCGGGTGAATCCGGTTCGCCGCCTAGTCGTCAGCACCTATCAAGCGGCCAGTGGTGCGGGTGCGGCGGCGATGGCGGAGCTTCAATCCCAAACCGCTGATTTGTTGGCGGGGCGTCCGGTGAAGCCGCGGGTCTTTCCGCACCCGATTGCATTCAATCTTTTCTCGCACAATACACCGATCGGCGCCGACGGATATAACTCTGAAGAACGCAAGATGATCGATGAAACTCGAAAGATTTTTCATGAACCGACCTTGGCGATCACGGCCACGTGCATTCGCGTTCCCGTACTGCGTGCTCATAGCGAGTCGATCAATCTCACGTTCGAGCGGCCAATCTCGCCGAATGACGTTCGAGATATCCTTGGGCGAGCGCCGGGAGTAAAGGTCGTGGATGATGTTGCCGGCGGTCGATTCCCCATGCCGATCGATGCCAGCGGAATCGACGAATGTCTCGTAGGCCGCATTCGGCAAGATGCAAGCCAGCCCGACGATCGCGGAATCGACCTATTCGTTTCCGGAGACCAACTTCGCAAAGGTGCGGCCCTCAATGCCGTGCAAATCCTCGAACTACTCTGAGAAGCTCTAACAATTTCGAGCCGCCTGAGGCATTCTTTTCCGGCTAGCCCGTAATCGCGAGCCTTCAAATATTTAATTTTCGAGATGCGGTCTCTCTCATTCATGTAACACCAGAAAGCCCGTTCTCCAATTCACGCTGAACCAGTAAAAACCAAGCAAGGGTTCGTTTCACCGTTGCTTCGCGCTATCGACTGCGGTGCAACCTCGTTACACTCCCCCGCATGACTTGGGTCGTACTCGTATCCTTACTCGGTCCGTTTCTCATTTCGCTCGTATCGACCTTTATCGTCCGCGCGGTTTCACGGCGAATTGGTTTCATCGATCAACCTGGCGGCCACAAACAGCATGGTCGACTCGTCGCCTTGGGCGGCGGCGTGGCCTTTTTCGCAACGATCAGCGGGGCCCTTTTGCTCGGAACATGGATCGGAAAATCTTACGTTGCGGCCGATGTGCCTTCTTGGTTTCCCGTTGCTCTGGTGCCTCATCTTCCGGGAATCGCCGCCAAATTCCCCTCGGTGTTGGCCATCCTTGGCTGCACGTTACTCTTGCATATCGTCGGCCTGATCGATGACCGCAAACCCCTCGGACCCTGGTTCAAGCTCGCAATTCAAGTCGCCATGGCTCTTGTCGTCGCCTGGCCATTGGGCATCCGTGCCGTCCAGTTTCTACCGGCTCCCCTATCCGTATTGATCACCGTCCTCTGGATCGTTGTGATTACCAACGCCTTCAATTTTCTCGACAACATGGACGGTCTCAGCGCCGGGGTGGCAGCCATTGCCGCCGGCATCTTCGGTTTGGCCGCCGCCGGTTCCGGTCAGGTCTTTGTACCGATGATGTGCTGGGTCGTGGTGGGAAGTTTGGTGGGTTTCCTATGCCTGAACTTCTCGCCTGCCAGCATCTTCATGGGCGATGCCGGAAGCCTGGTCATCGGGTTCCTGCTTGGGGTGGTCACCATCTTGACGACGTTTTATGACCCCTCGAAAAATCTCACGCCCATCGGTGTCTTCGTTCCACTTCTCGTGCTCGCCGTGCCCTTATACGATGTGACAAGCGTTGTCATCCACCGGCATCGCCTGGGCCAAAGCCCATTTCGCGGAGATCGAAGGCATTTCTCCCATCGACTTGTTCGCCGCGGCATGTCCGACCGCGGAGCGGTCATGACGATCTATCTAGCCACTGCCGCGACCGGCCTGCCCGCAATTGTTCTGCCACGACTGACCGACTGGACCGACGCGACGCTGCTTCTTATCCAATGCTTATGTGTCGTGCTCATCATCGCCATTCTCGAACACGCCGGAATGGCTTGGGACAAACCACAGAACCTCGATCCATAATCCTTGTGAAAACAAACGTGCCCGCATCCGGATGTTTCCGAACGCGGGCACGCAGGAACTCATCAAATCTCCTTTATGAGTTCAACCGCCGTGGGCGATCCCTACGGCTCGCAATCACAAGGATCATATCCAGTAAACGCTTCCAGCATGAGGATCAAGTCCTCCAGACCAACCACCATGTCTCCCACGCAAGGCGGGTCCAGATCCCCGTTTGGACATGCCGCGAACCCTTCCGCATACCCCTGCAACACGCACAACAGATCGTCCAAATCGCCGTACGTCGGATTGCCTTCGCAATCCGTGTTGCCGAACTCGATGGACTCATACACGCACGCCCCGGTGCTTACGCATCGATCGCACGAGCACGTCGTCGAGTCATGGCAACCCGTCGGATCATTGCACGGCAGCAAGCAGCCGCATGAGAACACGTCCGGAACGCCGTCGTCGTTCGCGTCACCGGGCGTGAGTCTGCACGACAGCGGATACGGGCAAAGCCCCGGATTGCACGAGAAGCCGCCCGGGCCAAATGTGACGTAACAATGGTTGTTCGCCACACAATCGCACGCGAATACCTTTACTTGCCCGGTGGCCTCATCGTAACCGTACACCGTCGGACGACACTGCTGTCCCGTGAACGGGCAGTTCACCTGGGTGCAGCCCGATTCATCCGGCAACGGTTCACACACCGGTGGCGGTGGTGGATTGCAGCACTCCCATGTTACCACTCCCGTATACTGGTCAACTCTCGTGGACAACTGACATGCTTGCGTCGTTCCCGGACACACCACGCCACCGCACGTCGGAGGAACCGCGGGATTTGAGAAATCCACAAAACACTCGTCCACATTCCGACAATCACACTCGACCACGCGATAACGCCCCGTCCGTGGTTCAAACTCGATCTTAGTCGGTTTGCAAATGTCACCGGGGTTCAGACAAAGCGTCGGTGGACACCCGAATTCCGGTTTTAGCAGCGGCTCGCACGGCGCTGGCGGCGGTTTGCAACACGTATACGTCTTGCTGCCGTCCGAATTGATCTCCACGTGCGTTTGACAGGGCAAACCCGATGGGCAAGCGCCACCCACGCAGAAGTACACCCCCGGTTCCTCAAACTCGATGTAACACTCCGTGGAACTCGTGCAATCGCATTTCGTAACCGTGGTCCAGCCGGTTCGCGGGTCGTAGATCAATTCCGTAGGCCTACAGACATCGTTCGGGTCTGGACAAATCGTTGGTGGACAACCGAAAACACCCGGCGTGGGCGTACACGGCGGAGGAGGCGATTGACAGCAGTCCCAAGTGATAAACCCAGACAAAGCATCAACCGTTTCGCTCAACTGGCATGGCAATCCCGACGGGCATGCCAGCCCCTGACACATCGGCGGAAGCGCCGCCTGGATATCCAGATAACACTCATCCGCACCGCGGCAATCGCATTCCAACACCGTCACCTGACCCGACTGTGGATCAAAACCCATTTTCGTCGGCTTGCAGATTTCGCCCGGATTTTGACACGGTGCCTGTGGACATCCGAATTGAGGCGGCGGCAGCGGATCGCACGTCGGCTGCGGGGTCTCGCAGCAATCCCAGACAATCGCCCCGGTCAACGGATCAACCGTCTGGGTCAGATTGCACGAGAATCCCGTGGGACACACCAATCCCGCGCACGTCGGCGGCAGCGCCCCATTGTAATCGAGATAACACTCATCCGGATTCCGACAGTCACATTCCTCGACCGTGACCTGTTGCGTGGAGGGATCAAATCGAACCTTTGTCGGCTTGCAGATTTCACCCGGAATGTCGCACACCGTCTGCGGACATCCAAACTGCGGCGGCAACAGCGGCTCACAGGCCGGCGGCTGGTCGTCGCAACAATTGTAGGTGATCTCTCCCGTCGCGGTGTTCACGATTTGATTCAAACTACAAGCGACACCGGCCGTGGGACACACGAGGCCTTGGCAACTCGGATTCAGAGGATGAATGAGCGGTGCCACCAAGTAGCACTCATCCGGATTGATGCAGTCGCACTTCGTGACCCTGACCAAGTTCGTAACCGGGTCATAAACCCATTCAATCGGCTTGCATTCCTCGCCGGGAATCTGGCAGATCGTCGGTGGACACGTCAACAGGCCCGGAGGCGGTGGCGTGCAATTCGGGTTCCCCGGCGGACAGATGTCCGCGCGCCCATCGCCGTCGTTGTCCGAGCAATCCGTACCTGGTCCCATATCCGTTCCCCCGATATCATCACAACAATAGGGGTTGATAAATTGACACGACCCATCCGGAAGACAGCACGCCGTCGGCGCCAGCGAAACTTGACCCGTACCCGGACCCTGCGGATTTCCACCTGCAGCCAGGCAGCACACCGGATCCTGAATCTGGTTGTTCCCATTGGCAAAGCAGCATTCTTCCGGTCCGCTGCAAGCCGTACCCGGTCCGCCAGGAGTGCCGCCCCTGGCCGCACAACAATTCGGCTCCATATCCTGACACTGGAAAAACGGCAGACAACAGGCTTCATTCGGCAAACAGCTCGACCCCGGCCCCAGCGGCTGCCCCCCAACCGCGACGCATTGCATGGGGTTCATCATTTGGCACGACCCATCCGGCAAACAACACGCCTCCTCGCACGGACAAGGCGCCCCCTGACAGGTAATCGTAAATGTGCCGGAACCAATCCCCGTCCCCGGATTCGTTCCGAGTTGAATCATGTACTGATGCCCGCACTCCACTTCACAAGCGAATTGCGTCTGCACACCGCATGAATCATCCATGCAACAGAGTGCATCGGGCGGTGGATTGACCGCCGGACATGCGCATACGTTGGGCGACGTCTGCGCGTAAAACGCGATCTTGGTATCCAAGGTGGTTTGGCCACAGGTGCTGATGACCGCCAGCCCGTTGCAGTCCGCCGTCCAGCAGTAGAACAGGTCGCCATCGATGCCGGATCCGAAGACCGGGTGGTTGCAGGCTGCGATCGTCGTATTCTGGCCGTAAACTGAAGTTGATGAGACCGAATTGTCGAAGGGGTAGGTCCCACTTCCGCAAAGATAAGTCGGATTTCCGCAGTCATCATTGGGTGCCACCTGTCCCCAAACCCCCGCCCCCAACAATAGAATGGTTGCACAACAACCAGCTCTTATGTTTCGAGACCATGAATTACAATGTTTTTTCATTTCGTAAAGCTCCAGTAAAACTACTCGTACCCCGTCCAGAAAACCCAAGTTACCAAGACTAATGACCACTCCACAAAAAGAGTAGACTCATTCTCGTTTGGTAATTTGCAAAACGTATTTTTGTTAATCTGGGTGCAAAGCCGAATTCGCGTCGTAATTTCTATGGCGGGAAAACCAACTCAGGCCACGAACCACTCCAGCTTCCGGACGATCCCCAAACCACTCTCCATATCAATCCGTTCCGAGGCTCATGCTTCTTACACCCATGAAACATAAATCGCTAATTTCGCCAGAAAAGTCATTGGCCCACGATCCCAGAGCAAAATGCTCATGAATCGTGGGCCAATCAACATTCCGTTCTTTGCAAGACCGCTCACCAAAAAGCGGCGACCCAAAAATTATCCGCCTGTCGCGCTCAGAAAATCATCCGTCTCTGACCCGAACGGCTGCGTACGATCATCAATTGTATTCAGGAACAACTCCAGCGCATTGCGGTCACTGGTGCTTAACTCCGTAGCGATCGTTCCCTCATCCAATCCATGAAGCAGGAAAACCTCGGGTAGAGTCTGGGCCGCTCCGTTGTGCAAATACGGAGCATGATACCCAATCCCCAGCAACGACGGGGCATTAAACCCTGCCGCTCCCAGCGCCGCGCGTCCGCTCTGCGCACCGGCCCCGCGAAGCTCCAGTGGATCGGTCGCATCAAATGTTCCTACCCCGTCCAAGAAACGAATCGTCAAGTCATTGCTGGTGAACGACACGAGCTGCGGTCCAGTGTTCATCACACCGGGATCGAACGCCACGCCGCCCGCACCCGGATCAACGTCGAACGTCGGATTGTTGTCATAGATAACCTGGCTCTTTGTCCACTTCACTCCGCCGTGACACGAGCTGCACCGCGTATCGAACAGGGTCCTGGCCGCCGATAGACTTTGCGTGTCGCTCGATGGAGGCATCACCGGAGAGCGCAACCCCTGAGCCCAAATCGTCATCGCATCCAATGCATCACTCGCCCCGCGCGTGAGTCCGTGCGCAAAAATGCCCGGATTCGGCGGATCGCCCGCGAACCCGATCCCACCCTGAACGCCGCGCGCGTTGTTGTTGAAATCCGTGATGCTTCCCATCACTGCGCTGTAATTGGAAATGCGCTGGTTGTTTGGATCGTTATTGGCAAAGAATCCATCCAGCGGCACGGTCTGTCGCGGGCCCGTACCAAACGACCATGTCACGCCGTCCGCCAATCCATCCGGATGACACGAACCACAACCGCTCCATCCGTTGTCCGAAGCCTTGTTGCGATCATTCAGCGGAACCAAATCCCGAACGGCCGTGTTAAAAATTCCGCTATCCGGCAAACCAAGGGCCGTGAAAAACGCCAACTTACCCACCACGAATTCGTGATCCGGTGTTCCCGGCGACGGCGGGGTCCCGATCGACACATCGCGTGCCAAGACCGTGTCATTGTGTAAGTCAATGATTGTCACCGATTCATTCACTTCATTGTTCACATACGCTCGCCCGCCTTCCGCACTGATGACCACGCCCGTCGGCAGATTCCCCGTTTGAAAACGAATCACATTCGGCGCCCCAAGATTGAGCTGACCTGCGCTATTCAGCCCGGCCTTGAACACATAGTTTCCCCCGCGACTGACAATCAAGTAATTCGTTCCGGCATGGTTCGCATCAATCGCCACCAGATCGTTGCCAAACAAACGCACCAAGCTCCCCGCTGGATTCTCCGGCTGAACCTCGTCCTTGACCTGCGCATTCAAATTCACGCGGCGATCGGATTCCTCCGTCCGGGTCGATGTATTCACCACGTTGACCAACGCCTGCACATTGACATTAAACCGAACCGGCGGCTCTGGGCAAGCCCCAATGTTCGGAAGATAAAGGCGATTCCCACGAATCAACGCCGACCAAAACTGGTTCGGATACGCGCCCTGCGGATCGGCCGTAATCGTCGTGCTCGTTGCATCGGTTTCGTTTTCATCAGGGCAGAAAAGGTTGTTGGCCGCATCGGGATTAAACTGCTGACAAAACAAAGTCCGATCGGCCGTGAATCCCACGTTTGCAAAGGGAGCAATATTGATTTGCTGCGGCGAACCTGGATTGCCAACGGAAAAAACCCGCACCACGCCGCGCTTGCCCTCGTCAAATACCTCGCCGGGTCCGCCCGGAATCAACTCGGCATAAAACTGTGTGACGAATACCTGCTCGTCCGTGTCATCCTCATCCCCGTCATTGGTAATCGCCAACGCCGAAGGATTTCCTCCCACGGTGACAAACCCAAGAATCGTGCGGGTTGCCACGTCAATCGCGGTGACGATTCCCGCCGTTTGATGGGCCACGTACAGTCGAGTGCCGTTCGGGGTAATCGCGCATCCCCGAGGCTCGGCGGGGACTGCAATTGTACTCACCACCGAGAACGTATTTCCACTTCGTGCGATCACCGATACGGTTCCACTCACCGCGTTGGTGACATAGGCCTCGTTATCATTCGGATGGATGGCCACAAACCCGGGTTCATCCCCAACCGCCACCTCCGCCAACAACTGGACCCTATCGTCTCCAGACTGATCCTGCACCTGCAAGATGGACACCGAGTTACCTTGCTTGTTGGCCACCACCGCAATGCGATCGTCGCTGGTCAACGCAATCGTCGTCGACCGGCTTGGGGTGGCCAGTGTCGCACCACCCCCGACCGGTGGAGGAACAACTTGGTCACAACCTCCCCCCAAAAAAGACGCAGGCAACATGACCAATCCCGCCAACCCAATCCTTTGAATTCGGCTTCTCGATTTCATAGACATCCATTTCTCCTCAAACTAAACGAAACCAAACGAACCAAAATCCCTCAAGGAATTCCGCTTGGCCTGACCCAAAGCTCGTTGAGCATAAAGTCCCCCCACCCTCAAGGCAACCCGCACACACCCGCGGGTCACCGCCGACTCCGCTTACGAAAAAAGGAAAGTATTGATAAAGTTTCCATAGGTGAACTGAGCGACGGGTTAGTTGAAAATGTCCATCGGCGAGAACATAGCACGAATTGACGGTTTGGCGAAGCTCTCGGGCGAAGCTGAATACGTGGATGACTTGGTTGTCGGGGGGGTTTGGCATGGCGGAACAATCCGCACGCCCATCGCCAGAGGTCGGATTCGGCGAGTTCGATTTGATCCAGCCGTCGACTGGTCGGAATTCACGATCGTCGATCACCGCGACATTCCCGGCCATAATGCCGTGAAGCTCATCGAGTCCGATCAGCCCGCGCTTGCGGTAAACGAATTTCGACATAAGCACGAACCCGTTGTTCTTCTGGCCCATCGTTCCATTCGCAAACTTCGAGAGGGCCTGAAGTCGGTCGCGCTTGAAATCGAGCCGCTCCCGACGGTATTGGATCCACGCCAACCCCTGAATGCGGCGCTCGTTCAGTACGGCGACGACAACACCTTTAAGCGGATTGACATTGATAAAGGTAATCCACAGTCCGTGTTCGATCGTGCGGTCCATGTGGTGGAGGGTGAATACGTTACCGGTTCGCAGGAACACGTTTACCTTGAAACGCAGGGAATGGTCGCACATCTAGAGAACGGGCAAATCGTCGTGAAGGGCTCAATGCAGTGCCCTTACTATGTTTTGGATTCACTGACCCATCTGTTCGGTCGATCGCGTGAGGCGTTTCGCGTGGTTCAGACACCGGTCGGAGGCGGATTCGGCGGGAAAGAAGATTACCCATCCATGATCGCTATCCATGCCGCATTGCTTGCCGAGAAGTCGGGTGCGGCCGTAAAGATGGTGTACGACCGTCAAGAGGACATGGCCGTCACGACCAAGCGGCATCCAAGTCGGGTGCGACATCGTACGGCGGTGGATCGAGACGGGCGGTTGTTGGCGATGGAAATAGACGTGCTGCTAGACGGTGGGGCTTATATCACGCTGTCGCCGGTGGTGCTGAGTCGCGCCTGCATTCATGCGGCTGGACCCTACTATTGCGAAAACATCCGCATCCACGGCGAGGTCAAACTCACGAATTCTCCGCCCTACGGCGCGTTTCGCGGATTCGGCGCGCCGCAAACTTTGTTCGCTCTTGAGCGGCATATGAACGAGATCGCGCTGCGACTAGGTTTGGATCCGGCAGAGCTCCGGCGACGGAATTTGATCCGAGAGGGACAGACACTAGCGACTGGGCAGGTGGTTCGAGATCGCACGGATTTGGTGGCGTTGATGGATCGGGCGTTGCAC
>JBBTCX010000070.1:0-12624 GCA_038043045.1 Planctomycetota bacterium
GTGATACCGACAAGGCGACTATAAAGTTGCATAATTATGATACACTACACTAGCATAGACACGCAAGCGTGGAACTCGCCACGCGCCCGGTCCTAAAGTGAGAAATAATGCATCCTCACCTTTTCTCTTCTCACCTTCCGCACCTCACCAACCACCAGGACCTGCGGGCACTTTCCTATTATGAACTAGAACGCCGTCAGTACCAACGAAATAGGTATGATCGTTCTCGACCATGATATTGTACACGCGACGCTCGCCCAAAAGTGCGACCACATTCGTAACTGCGACTAGGGTACTGTTAGTCGAACGGAGCATGTTACCGGGTTCGATGTTCCTTGCCTCAATCCAGTGACCGTCGACGTAAAACCTGTGGTTGTCGCTGCAAACGACCGTCGAAGTTCCAAAGGATACTTCGACGAGCCCTTCTCGTACTGTTTGGAATGTTTTCGTCACTCTCTGGTTACCCACCCCACAAGAGTCGGCACTCCACGAAAGAACTGCATCGCCCTTTTGCACTTGCTCAATCGGGACAAGGCCGCGATCAGTCCAAACTGGCGTGCCTGCTTCGATGCAACCACCTCCACCACCTCCTCCACTACCGTTGACACTACCACTGCTAGAGCTTGTCCCACTGCTTCCTCCACTGCTACCTCCGCTGCTTCCTCCACTGCTTCCCATACCCAATTCGCCGAACCATATCTTTATGGGATGCTTCGTGGTGGCATCTGGGTTGCGCAGATCATTGTGCTCTTTACCTAACCCTTCTCCATCATTCGGCTTAAATGGGAGCTCCACTCCAGCCTCGTCGCAGAGCTTGTCGGCCACGGAACCACAGTTATGAGTGCCGAGTTTATACTTCGTGCCGTGGTAGGGTGAATTCTCTCCGCGATCCTTGACGTCTTGCTCGGCCGCTTTTGCGGCTTTGAGTACTTTATCCTCGAAGCCGACCTTGGCTTTGTTCGAATCCACAACTGTTTTCAACCGCTTGAGTTTTACTCCATTTTCCTGAATTTGGGAGTGTGCTTTCACATCTTCGATGCTCTTAAACGTACCGTCTAACTTCTTGACTCGGATTCCAGAGTCGTCGTTATAATCAATATACCAAACCTCACAGATGTTTCCTTGTGCATCCCTAATCACGACGATTAGGAACACGTGGCCAGTTTTCTCGTCTACTAACGATTCCTTGAATCCCTGGAACGCCCGCAAGCCAAGGTAGACCTCTCTGCCGGATGGGTCTATGTACGTGAAGGGATTGCATCCCGCGTAAAGATGGCCATTTCCAATATTCAAATAATCTCCCCAAATACCAATTGCGTCGCGAGAAATGAAGCGGCCAGCAACAGGATCGAGGTAGCGGGTGCGGAAGTAATACCAATCGGTTTCTGGGTCGTACCTGCGGCCGGTGAACAGGAGGGGGTTGTTGAATGCGGATTGGGCGATGGGCGTGCCGGCGGCGGTGAAAAAGGATGGGGCGCCGTAGTCTTGGTATTCGTAGCGTTCGACGACGGCGGCTGAGGCGTCAGTCATGGCCATAACGTTGTAGAGGTCGTCGGTGTGGTAGTAGTAGTCCTCCGGGCCACCGAGGGGGATGGCGTCGCGGCGCATGGTGAGGACTTCGTCGATGTAGAGGCCGAAGACGTAGGTGGCGACGGTCGCGCCCGCCGCATTTTGTTCTTCAATTTCCCGCCAGCCGTCGAGGTAGAAGCGGGTTTCGGTGGGGCCGCCGGCCACGGAATTTACATCCACAATCTTGCGGATGCGGCGTCCCAGCGCATCGTAGGCGTACGTACTCATTATCCCTGTGGCGGCGTCGGTGTGGCGGACCATTTGGTTACGGTAATCGTAGAGAATCGTGCGAAGTGCCGGAGCACCGGGAGGCGGTGGATCGATGGAGATTAAGTTGCCGTTTTTATCATATCCCCGCGCGTCGGGCGGCGTGGTGGTGTATTGATTAACCTGGAGGTCCGCCGGTTCTGGCGTGGTTTGGTCTAGCGAATATGAGCCGGGGTTGGGACCGCCGGTTACCAGGGTACGATTGCCGACACCATCGAGCGAATAGTCGATCGTTCCAACCGGTCCGCCGGGCGGGGATTTGATCGAACGGATCATTCGATAGACCGAGTCATAGGAATAATCGTGGGACAGGCCCGGACCGCCAATGCGGACATCCTTTCGCTGAGTCTTGTTGCCCATGCGATCCCATGTGAAGGTGCGGTCGTCGAGGATCGTGCCACCGGCGATCTTGGTGTGGGTGGTGCGAACGATTTGCCGGACGCCGAAGTCGTTGAACGGATTGGGGAGAATGCCGTCGTATTGATATGCGGTGCGCGTGCCGTTGCCGTAGTCGCGGCGCTCGACCCGGCCTGGGCCGATGTAGTCGTAGGCGGCGATGAGCAATGGCGAGCCGGTCGTATCTGTGATGGTCTTTTTGCGTTCGAGTTCATCGTAGGTCGTGCTGATGACTCGGCCGCCGGGATAAGTGCAAGTGAGCTTGTTGCCGAGGCCGTCGTGAGTGGACAAGACAATTCGGTCGTCGCCCAAGTTGAAAGGCGACACCTGGTTTTGAATCTCTTTTGTGACGTTGGAGAGTGAATCGTACTCGCGCTTGAAGAGTGAATCATCGTCCTGGGCGCGGATAAGGCGCGAGAGGCCGTCGTATTGGAAGGATTCCGCCGTCGTGCCGCCGTTTCCCGCGCCGGCGACTCCGGGGCCGGGAACGATGGTCTTGCTTGTTTGACGGTCCAGCAGATCGTACGCCGCGGTCACGACGTTGCCGTTAGCATCGGTCAAGGATACGGCGTTGTCATGGACGTCATAACCGGTGGTGTGTGCGGTTCCGTCGGCGTATTGAGTGGCGGTCCGACGATTCAGGGCATCGTAGACATAGACGGTGGCGTTGCCGTTGTCGTCTGCTTGGGAAGTCAGACGCGAGGAGTCATCCCAGGTTTGGGTTGTGATAATCGTGCCGATCGGAAGCCCGGTACCGGTTCCATCGCTGGTTAGGAAGCGAGTGGTCGCAAGAAGCCGATTCAGGCCGTCGTAGGTGTAGACGATTTTATTGCCGGGATCGGTAGGGTTGTTGACTCTTCGGGCGTCAACGGTGACCACGCGGTTGTTGCGAGAGTCATAAAAGTATTCGGTGGTGTTGACTGCCTGATCGGCGGCGCGAATCAACCGATCTAGATTGTCGTATTCGGTGGTGGTGATGTAGGATTGGTCCGGATTGCCCAGGTCGGATTTCTCCAGTTCGGTGGCCGAGATGACGTTGGAGTTGGCGTCGTAGACAAAGGTGGCGCTGTTGTTCTTGTGGTCTGTGGTGGTGAGGCGGCGGTTGGCGGTGTCATAGGTCATTACGGTCTGGTGATTGTTGTCGTCGATTACGCGCTTGACCTGAGAGTTGTCGGTGTATTCGGTGATGGTGGTGGATAGTCCATCACCGATGGTGGCCTGCGTTTGCGGATTGAAGAATGCAACGTCCGTTTGAGAAACGCGGTCCATTGCATCGTAGGTGTACGTCATCTCTGACAAGAGCACATTGCCAGCGCTTCCCACGGCGTCGATCAGCTCGCCGTCCATGCGGGTGGAAACACGATTTCCGTTGGCGTCGTAATGAATGGTGGTGACGTTGCCCATCGCATTGGTGGTGCTCACCACGCGGTCATACCCGTCGAAAGTGGCGGTGCTCAGGCGCGGGGCGCTTTCCAGCCCTTCGCGGACTGCCTTCCGATTGCGGTTGGTGTCGTAATCATATTGCGTCGTGGTCTGATCCGGGTGACCCGCGGCGCGGATTTCTCGGAAAACTAAATCGCGCTCGTCGTAGAGGGTTGTGACCGTATTGAAGGGCTGGTTGCCGTTTGCCGCTTCGCCGTTTCGGAACAGGGTGCGGTTGCGATTGGCGTCGTATTCGCTCTCGGTGACGATGAATTCGCTGTCCGGGAGTCCGGCGCAAGTGATTTGGCCGGAGGGTACCACGAAGTCGCCGCTCTCGGAACATGTCCGAACTCGGTAATTCAGAATGTCGTACTCGTGGATTGTGGTGAAGTGGGTGTTGGGTTGGAGGACGCCGGATTCGTTCTTGTTCTGAACATCGCTACGAACGACGTTGTCGTTGGCGTCGTAAAACGTATCTGTTTCGTAGCGAACACCGCCGCCGCTGGTCACTTCGCGGGAAATGGAGCGGACGACCTGATTCAATTGGTTGTAAATGGATCGTGAATCGTGGCCAAGGGGATCGATGACGCGCGTGGTGTTGCCCACGAGATCGTATTCATGCGTGGTCGTGAGGTCGTAACCGGTCGCGTCGACGATTTCACGTTCGAGATAGCCGAGCTGTGGGCCGGCGGTGTAATACGTGTATTCGTCGCGCCGCCGATGGGCGCTGCCGTTGTCCGGCAGAACGTGGGCGGTCATTTGCCCAAAGGAGTTGTATTCCCAATCCTCGACGATAGATGGAATTCGATGTTGCGTGTGGATGCGGTTGCCGTTGGCATCGTATTGGTGGAGCGATTCGTTGCCCCGGCCATCGACCTGACGGGTCACAAAGTTCGTCCCACAACAACCGCCGAACCCGTCGTCATATTCAAAAGAGTCACAAATCTGACCTTGATCTCCACCAAGGGGCCCCGCGCTTCGGCATCGTTGAAGCAAATTGCCCTGCGATCGTCGTTTCGAGTTGGTCGTGTCGTAAATGGATAGTTCTTCGTTGCCGTTGCTATCGACCGTTCGCGTTAGGAGGGAGTCGGCATTGTATTCGTAGCGGGTTTCAAAGTAGTCGGGATCATCGGTGCGGAGCTTTCCCATCGGACGGTTGAGTGTTTCGGTCGTGGGTTGATCGGGATCGGCCCTTCCGGTGTACTCGCGGGAAATCACGCCGCGATTGAAAGCATCGTAGAAAAACTCCTTGACGTTTCCAACGCGATCGTTGTAGATGGTTTTGATAGTCGCAAAATTGTTGGCAGGCGCCGGGGTCTGAGCAACGTACACCAAGTCGATGACATCGCCCGGATTGCCCCAGGTCTGGCGCTTCAGGCGATCGAAGTTGAGGTCGGCTGGATTGGTGGTTGGGTCGTATTCGTTGATTAGGTAGGTTTGCCCTTTGGGATCGGTTATCGTGAGGAGGTTGTGGTTCAGACGATCATCGACGAAGCCGGTCGAATAGGTGTACGCAGTCGTCTTTCCCATTGGAAATTCGTGAACCGGCGGAATGGGGAACTCCGGCGTGTTCAAGACCGCGGGTGTCGTCACGGATTTGAGATCGCCAAAATTGCCGCCGGGTTCAACGCCGTCGTAGTATGTATACGTCACGGAGCGACCGGCGAAGTCCGTCACGGAAGCGATGAACCCGTCGGCGTTGTAGGTGATGGTGATGTCACGGCCATGCGCCGGAGTGTCCAGAGTGTCATGTATTGTCACCAGCCGACCCATCCCGTCATAGTCAAAAGTCAACGTATTGCCGTTGCGGTCGCTGTTGCTTTTGAGCTTGCCGGCGTCGGGACTGCCGTCAAGCGGTTGGAAATTCCACTCGCCGGTGTCGGGAAAGGTCAGCGTGTAGCTGGTGTCAGGATTCTGCGTGATTGTGCGGAAGAATTCCCGGCGGGTCCATGTTTTGTTTGGCGTCGGACAATTCGGATCACCATTGGGCGGGCAGGAAGAACCACAGACGGTGTCCGGTCCACAGAAACACGCGGACGGATCCGTCGCGAAGCATTCTGTTTCGGACATGCTCCCACCGCCGCCGGAAATCCCGGCGTCGATGCACACGTCTCCCGGGTTGACGTGATAACATGCCCCCGGCGGGCAGGGGTTTCCGCAAATCGGCGCCTGCCCTGCAAACGAGTTCAACAGAGTGGCTAGATCGTCAATGTCGATCAAGGCGCAACGACGTTGGACCTGATTGGGACCCGGGCTTCCAAGCAACACGTTCTGGCAATCGACGCCAACAAAGCCGTACAAGTCAACGCAATCCTGATTGACCGCGCATGGATAATCATTGGAGCACCCGGAGATGTCACATCCAGGATATGCGATTGTGTCCCCGAAGGCGGCCAACAGGTAGAGCAAATCGTCCAAGTCAATATTGCAGTTACCCCCCGCGGGGAATACATCACCTTCACGTTGGCAGTTTCCGCAGCCCGGTGTTTGAAGCAGATACAAGTCGGACCGGCTGTCGCCGTTATTTAACTTCAGATTGAGACCACTTTCTTCCAAGTGTAGGTTGTAGGAAAAGTCCCAGGCGTTTCCCATGGCGGTATTGGGGCCGATTTTAGAGCGGTACTTGCGAGCCCATGCGAAATCCACGCCGCGACCCAAAATACGGAGGTCGGTAACCGATTCGTAAAACTCGCCGGAAAACAGATACACGGGATCCATCAAACCGGTATCGGATCCCTCAGCGCAAACAGCGCATCCAGGGATGCTCGGCTCGCGGTGATTTTTGGGAGGCTCTCGATCTCCTTGAATCTCGCAATCGCTGTCTGTTGCCTCGACACATCCTGGCGGACAGCATCCATCACCTCCGACGCAAGTCGTAATCAAGGCGTCCGGCGGGCAGTTCTCTCCTGTTCCTGTGCAATTCTCTGGCATGTCGCAAATGCCTGCTGCCGGGCGACAAACCTGGCTGGAAGGAGCGAAGCCGTTCGGCGGACAGTTAGCGCTGTTCCCCGTGCAACTTTCCGCTATGTCGCAATCGTTGGCCGATGGACGGCAAACCGTCGCGGAAGTCTGAAATCCATCTGGTGGACAAGAGCTTCCTATGCCCGTGCAAAACTCAGTCACATCACATGGGCCACCCGATGGGCGGCAAAGCTGCGAGTTCGGGGCAAATCCGTCAGGTGGGCAAGAACCACTACTACCTGTACACGATTCCAACATGTCGCAAATTCCAGCCGATGCACGGCACGTCGTACCAGCCGAAACAAATGTGCAAGTCGGTGTACAGCAAGTGCCGCCGTCGCATTGTTCACCGAGTGCGACAATTCCGTCTCCGCAATCGCAAGCATCGCCCGTGCCGTCATTATCCACGTCTTCCTGACCAGGATTGGCAACGTTTGGGCAATTGTCACACGCATCACCAACGCCGTCTCCATCGGCATCAATTTGGTTGTTGCCCGAATTCACAAAGTGCAAATTCCAGGAATTCAATGTACCCGTGTCATTGTTGCACCAGTCGGTTACTGTAATTGCCCACATGCCGGCCTTGTCCATGCCGTCAAACGCTGAAAGCAAATCTTGCCCTCGATACGAACCGACCGGAATCAAACAGGCCGAACCCGCGCACGCCGTCGCTGCGGCATCCAATGTCCCGGCGGCTTCGTCGTCCAACACATAGGCGCCGTTTAGATTTGAGTTGTCATCCGGAGCTTGCGCACCCAATAATACGACGGTTGTTGCGCCATGGGTCATCGAAACGTTTACGTCACCGTACCAAGTGTGCGCAATATCGAGCGTCACATCTAGGTCAGTGACCATTCCAGAAGTTCCAACGCTTATCGTCCGCACAAGAGCTGTACCTGGCGATCCGCATGTCGCCAGGGGTCCGTCTGGAATCGGCGCATTGGGGTTGACCGGATCCGTACTGTCCTTCGGTCCGCCGGCATTGGGAACACTGTCGCAGTTATCACAAACATCGGCGACGCCATCACCATCCGTGTCCGTTCCCCCGCAATCGGCGCCAAGCGTGAACACACCTCCCGCCGCCGCGCACGCCGCTGCATTGGTATCGGTACAAGTACCGTTGTCGCAGCAAGCACCTTGTCCGGTTGCTAACGCGAACACGCTGAACTCCAGCGCTCCGACCAATGCCGGGTTCGAAAAATCCAAACAGCAGGCGTCCCACGGCGGGGCTTCACTGTCGGTCGAATACACTGTTCCATCGCAAACCGTACCAACCGTGTTTTCTGCCGGATTGGCCGGTGCAAGTGTGAAAACGCCTTGATGTGGCGGGATCTGATTGGTTACGACGTTCGTAAAATTTGCTAACCACACTACATTGGGAAGAGTGACGCTGCCCGGAGCGACTTTGCAATCGATCGTGTAGCAATCGATTTCGTCGATCATTTCGTCGCCGTCGTTGTCCACGCCGTCGGCTGCGTCACCGGACCCCGCCAAACCTGTAAACGTGCAATCGGCCCCGAGGATTTCCGAGTTGGTAATCGCACATCCACCGGCTCCGACATACAATCGCGAAGTGAGATCATAATTGCCCGTGATATCCGAGCAGACGATCGTGGTGTAGTGGGTCAGGATCCGATCTGTCCCGGCCAGGATACCCGCACTTGCATGGCCGTTACCAAGTGGACTACCAAACACTGAACCGGGGTTGATATCGAAAAGCCCGAATTGCGATCCCGCGTTCTCATTGCGGTAAACCGCGTTTCCGCCACCGGCGCGTGTTTCATACAGTAAGATGGGGCGTCCCGACAAATCTTTGAGCGGCATTTGGGCAGACGTTACCGCTGGAACGAGTGCCGTCAATCCGGCACAGCTGGATTGCCATATCATGCCGCGCAGAAGCGAAATGAATCTTCCCATCGCAAAACCAGACTTCCTTGACGAAGTGCCACCAAAAGCGCCACTAAGAGTTACAGGAAACGTGGTCATGGAACCAAAGCCAAACGGAATCGACCATTGATTTCGACGAATGTGAATCATGACGGTCTCCTTCAACTGGGAACTTGGACTACACCAATCGCTTACGCGCCAAACTGGATTGAATAGAATCGTAGCTCCCAATTCCGCTGACGCAATGGGTACGGTGGTTCCTTGAGGGATCGGTCATGCGAGAAGATAGGCTGTATCGTTACGCGAAAAAACGATTCATTGTGACATGTCTTGGCGTTTTCCGACCGCTCCACCCAACAGAAGCGGAATGATCGCAAGTTTTGCAATTGCAAACCCCCTTGCACCAATGGTCGCCTCCTTTAACGACCCATAAACCGCCCATCAGATAGAGGGCGCTGGACCGTTTGCCTATATTCTCCTGCTTCAATTCCGTTTTGCAGTCGGCGGAGTGGTCGCTGCGTACTCCACCATTCCGCGTAACGGTCCAACAAGTGAGGATGCGTATGGGTAAAAGGAAGGCCCCATCGAACGCGCGGTCGAGAACGACTATGTCGCAGGTCAGCACGAGGCCGTCGAAACAAAACACTCATACCACGTCGGAAGCCTATTTGCGGCCTGATGTCGGCACCCAGGCCCAGCTTCGCAAGAAGCAGCCGCCCAAGACCAATGGCTACGATTCGTCGCTATCGCCGAACGTGAGTTGGGACGGCGGCCCGGCCCACGAGCTTGCCCATTAGCTCATGGCACGGCAGAATTGGTCGCGCACCGTTTCAGATTCTTGCGTGTGCAGCATAGCAAAGGTGAACGGGTCGATCGTCCGACGGAGCAAAAAAAACGCCCCACTGGGGGGCGAGATCAGGCAAACCCATTCGGGTTTACCTTGGGCGCTCACGAGGAGCGTTGCCTTACGCGGACATTCGTCCACTTACTGTGACTTGTGGAAAAACGTCGCTCAGATACACTTATCGACAATTTAATTGACCTGTACTTTATGTCAAGGGCCTGATTCATGAAAATGAAAGGTGATTCGCAAGCCTACGTGCTCGGTCTCGACATTGGGGTGGCGTCAATCGGATGGGTTCGCCTTGGCATGGATGGTTCGGGCGACCCGACTGCGCTACTGAACTCCGGCACGCACACCTTTGATGCGGGCGTCGAAGGCGACGTCGAAAGTGGGCGCGACGAGGCTCGTGGCAGCCCCCGCCGCGAGGCAAGAATGCCTCGACGGATGCACTGGCGGCGGCAGCGGCGACGTAAGAAACTGCTTCGACTTCTCCAACGCAATATTCTGCTGCCGCAAGGTGACATCAGCACCCCGAAAGCCATTCACGAGTATCTTCTTCGCATCGATGCAGACCTGCGTTCGCGCTCGAGTTTCATGAAAGACCGAGTTTCCTCGCACGTCTTGCCCTATCGACTACGGAGCGAGGCGCTAGACCGAAAGCTGGAACTCTTTGATCTTGGCCGGGCGCTTTATCACCTTGCACAGCGACGCGGTTTTTTATCCAACCGGAAGTCGCTCAAGAAAGACGATGACGAAGGTGCCGTACAAAAGGGAATCACAGAGCTGCAATCGGCGATGAATGCGGCGGGCGCGCGCACGATGGGCCAATACTTCGGCGGACTCGATCCGGAGACGGATCGAATCCGCCGTCGTTGGACCGCGAGGTCAATGTACATCGACGAATTCAACCAAATTTTGGACGCCCAATCACCACATCGCCCCGACATCCTCACGGATGGACTGCGAAAGGAACTTTTTCGCGCAATCTTCTTTCAACGCTCCCTCAAGTCCGCACGACATCTGATCGGCCGTTGCGAGCTCGTGCCCAACGCTCGACGTGCGGCGCTTGGGGATCGGAGTTTCCAAGAGTTTCGCATTCATCAGATTGTCAACAACCTTCAGATTATTCCGCCGGACGCGTCGCCCCGGTCTTTGGACGATCAGCAGCGCGCTAAGATCATCGTAGCACTGGCCAAAGAAGGTGACCTAACTTTCGCGAGGATCAAGAACAAGTCCATTCTTGGGTTGCCCAAAGATACGGAGTTGAAGGCATGGGGCCAAGACGACGAGAAGAAGCTGCCGGGGCATCGAACGGACCAAAAGATGCGAAAGGTTTTCGGTGATCGCTGGGACCAAATGGACGAAACCGAACGCGACGCCATCGTTCTGGAAGTCCTGAGTTTCCAGAACCCTGAAGCGCTCGCGCGACGCGCCATGAAGGCGTGGGGGCTCGACGGGCCTATGGCGAAGGCGTTGGCCGACACGCGTCTGGAACAGGGTTACGCGGCCCACAGCCGGCGCGCGCTTCGAATGCTGGTCAATCGGATGGAAGACGGAACCCCCTACGCGACGGCCCGCCGGGAACTGTTTCCGGAGAGTTTTGAAGCCAGCGATCCTGCGGGCCGCCTTCCACCCGTTCTAAAGGCTGTTCCTTCGCTACGAAATCCGGCCGTGGCTCGTGCGCTGACGGAGTTGCGAAAACTGGTTAATGAGATTGTCCGCGTCCACGGCAAGCCTGAACAGATCCGCGTCGAACTGGCCCGAGACCTCAAGCGGGCACGAAAAGTGCGCGAACGAATCAGCAAAGAGTTCGACACCCAGACTAGGCTGCGCGATCAGGCGAAGGCCCGCATTCTCCACGAGTCGGGGATCTCTGAACCGCGCCGCTCGGACATTGAGAAGGCCCTTCTGTGGGACGAATGCGGCGGCAAGTGTCCTTATACGGGCAAGAGCATCGCATTCGGCTCGCTCTTTGGTCAGCATCCGCAGTTTGACGTGGAGCACATCCTTCCCTTCAGCCGCTCATTGGACAACAGCTTTGCCAACAAGACGCTTTGCTTCCTAAAAGAGAACCGCGACCATAAGCGCAATCGCACGCCTTTTGAGGCCTACGGGCAGGACGAGGCGCGATACGCAGAAATCTTGGCCCGAGTTCGTGGATTTCAGGGCAAATCCGCAGCCGCCAAGCTACGCCGATTCGAAATGAGAGAAATCCCCGAGGATTTCGTCAACCGCCAGCTCTCCGATACTCGCTACGCTTCGCGTCTGGCGGGCGATTACCTCGCCTTGCTCTATGGCGGTCGGACCGACGAGTCAGGCAAGCAACGCATTCAGATCAGTACCGGCGGTATCACCCATCATCTGCGCAACGAATGGCAATTGAACAGCATACTCGGAGATGGCGGCGAAAAGAACCGAGACGATCATCGCCACCACGCAGTCGATGCGCTGGCGATCGCTCTTGCTTCTCCCAGCCTCGTTCAAAAACTCCAGCGAGCCGCCGAGCACGCATCCGAGACCGGTCGGCATTTATTTGCACCTGTGCCGGAACCTTGGCCCGGTTTCCTCGAACAGGCTCGCGAAAAGGTGTTGGCGATCAACGTCTCCACTCGACTGACCAAACGAATTGCGGGGGATCTCCACGAAGATACGAACTACAGCAAGGAGCATCAATTCAAGAGCGCGGATGGAAAGGTAAAATCCGTTCGCCATGTTCGCAAGCCCATTGATGCCATGAATGAGGCACAGGCTGTGGAAATCGTGGACCAGGTTGTTCGCGAAAAAGTCCGCACATGGTTGCAGATCCAGGGGAAGAAGGGAAAGAACGAGCCTGTTTCTTTCCCCACGATCAGGGCCCATGATGGCCGCGAGATTCCCATTAAGACAGCGCGCATCCGCAAAGTCGTCACTGCCGTGCCGGTCGGTGACGGCCCGCGGACGCGGTACGTCAAGCCCGGCGCCAATCACCACACCGTCATCGTCAAAGTGTTGGGCAAAGAAGGAAGCGTAAAGAAATGGCAAGATTATCCCGTTACGCGACTTGAGGCTCACCAACGAAAGATTGAGCGGCGCCCAATCATTCAAAGAGAATGGGGCGATGACAGAGGCTTTGTCATGTCAATTTCGAGGGGCGAACACTTTATCATCGATGACGAACACGGTATCCCGCGCTTATGGCGATGCACCACTGTTTCCGATGGCGACAATTGGTTTCGCCTGCATTGCGCCGCTAGAGCACTTCTCTTTTTTCTGTAGCGTGTTTGCCGATAATCGTTCTG
>JBBTCX010000071.1:0-1054 GCA_038043045.1 Planctomycetota bacterium
ACCGCTCCACCGGATAATCCTCGCAATACCCATACCCGCCAAAAACCTGAATCGCATGATTCGCCGCACGAGAGCTCGCCTCCGACGCGAACAATTTCGCCATCGCCGCCGCCTGACCAAACGGCTGACCCCGATCCTTCAACCAAGCCGCCCGATACGTCAACAACCGCGCGGCCTCCACACCGACGGCCATATCCGAAATCTTGCTTTGAATAGCTTGAAACTTGGCGATCGGCTGATTGAACTGCACGCGGGTCTTCGCATATTTCGACGCCTCATACAAACACGCCTGCGCGATTCCCAACGCCTGCCCGGCGATCCCGATTCGACCACCATCCAACGTGGCAAGGGCCACACGCATTCCGCGACCGCGCTCACCGAGCAACGCATCCTTCGGAACCTCGCAGTCCTCAAACACAAACTCCGCCGTCGACGAACATCGAATCCCTAGCTTCTTTTCAAGCTTTCCAAGCCGCAAGCCCGGCGTCGGCTTCTCCACGATGAACGCGCTCAACCGCCGCTTGGGTTCATCCGGATCGGTGACCGCGATCAACACCATCACCCCGGCTTCCTTGCCGTTGGTGACGAAGATTTTGGAACCGTTGATGACCCACTTGTCGCCCTTAAGCTCCGCCCGACACGTCGCCGCTCCGGCATCGCTCCCGCTGCCAGGCTCTGTCAGTGACAAGCACCCGATCAACTCACCGGAAGCCATTTTCGGCAGATATTTCGCCTTTTGCTCACTCGACCCAAACGTCAGAATCGGATCGACGCACAACGAATTATGCGCACTGAGCAACACACCCGTTCCCGCGCATGCCTTCGACACCTCCTCCACCA
Source organism: Planctomycetota bacterium (assembly GCA_038043045.1). Taxonomy (GTDB): domain Bacteria; phylum Planctomycetota; class Phycisphaerae; order UBA1845; family UBA1845; genus JBBTCX01. The sequence goes on from JBBTCX010000071.1 coordinate 841, forward strand.
CCAGCGTCGATGCCGTGCACTTCATTCCCGATCCGCCGAACGATTCGGGAATCGCAATCCCAAAAAGCCCCAGCTCCGCCAACTGTTTCAGCAGCGCCCCCGGCATTTCCGCGCGACGATCGCGCTCTGCTGCGCCTTTGGCCACCTCTTGAAACGCAAACTCTCTCACCGAGTCGCGCAACATCCGATGATCGTCGTCAAAATCAAAATCCAT
>JBBTCX010000072.1:0-20499 GCA_038043045.1 Planctomycetota bacterium
GCAACAAGTGCGTGTACGAAGACGCCGAGACAATCGTCATGGTCGTCGGCGGACCGAATGCGCGTAAGGATTATCACCTCAACGAAGGAGAAGAATTCTTCTACCAACTCGAAGGCGACATCACCCTCAAGATCATCGAGAACGGTGTTCACCGCGACATCTCCATCAAGCAAGGCGATATTTTTCTGCTTCCGCCGTTTATTCCCCACTCTCCCCAGCGACCGGCCAACACCATCGGCATGGTCGTCGAACGCCGCCGCCCCGAAGGCAAAACGGACCACTTGCAATTCTATTGCGAAAAGTGCGGCGCCATCGTCCACGAACCCCAGTTCGACATGCAGGACATCGTCAACCAACTCAAGAAAATCATGACCGCCTTCTGGGACGCTAACAACACCGCCATGCGCACCTGCAAAAAATGCGGCACGGTGATGACCCCACCCCAACCGGCGAAATGAGCGCGCCGGACCCAACAGGAAATGGATAGGCGGCACGAGGATTCCGCGCGCCGTTCAAGACTACCTGAGTTTCGTTCTTGGAGCTCCACGGGGATATGAGCGTGGTTCCTCCTCGTGGCCCTTGAAGATCGAGTCGACAAGCCTAATTCCGGCTGTCGTAATTCTCGCCAAAACCTTCAACCCGTCCCGGCAGGAGCGACTAGAGGATTCGTCAGGGTAATTCACTCTATGCGACACTTCTCCCCATACTTCATCCATCAAAGTGCGTACTTGGATTTCGCAGGTGATTTTCGTTTTCTGATTGGCCTGCACAACATAATGTACCGAGTTATACATCGAAGCGCGTTGCTGGGTTTTGATATCATATTCTCTATAAAGTGTCTCGTATTCCAGGTCCCAACAATGCGCAATCGGGCCTTCGATCAACCTGTACTCTTGCTCTTCAAACAAGGAAAGCAAGTGCCTGTTGATTTCGTCAATTTGCTCCGTGTGCAAATGCAGAATACGAATACCGGCAAGATCATTGATTTTCCCAAAGACATTGCTTTCATCGACATCGAAGGGTTTATTATTTGTTCGGCGCTCTTCATTTCGCCTCATTAACTTCCTATAAAGGCTTTGTGGGTCCTTAATTCGGTAGAGTACCGTGTGAAGGAACGGCCGAAGGTCCGGTGATGTTTGGATCATCCCGATTAAGGAATTCGCAAAATTCTCGAACAAATGGCGATTATTCTGAAACTGCGCAACGAGCCGTACGAATTGCGCAGTTCTTTCTTTGGACATAGACGGTTTAGGCATGAGTGCCAACTTTACCGGGATTCAAATTCTTGCACTTCTCTACGACATTACGAGCAATTTTTTCAAAGGTCTTTCTCGCACCCTCCTTCTGTCTATTGTCGGTGCTTGAACAATCCCAAATCGGGACGCCTTCCCTTTGAGCAGTTTGAACGAGCGATGCAAAATCCTTGACCTCTCCAAATAGATAATCCTTCTCGATAGCCGGAATCCGTTTCGGCGCGACTTCAGCAATTACAGATGCAATATCCTCCTGCATTCGCCGCTTGATTTCGCGCAGATAGAGTGATGGTGCTTTTGCCATTACTTGACCGTAGACCTTAAACCGCTGCGGGACAAATCCAATAAACGTCGGTGCGCCCAATATCAAGGACGTTCCGTCCGGAGCCAATGACGTGGCAACTTGCCAGTCGACAATCCACTGCTTTAGTTTCTGCCCCAACGTCTTAAGCGCGCGAACCGAAAAAAGATCACACGCGACAGGAACAATAAATGCATCAGTATCCAACAGGAGAGCTCGGTTAAGCGGGCCGATATTTGGCCCGGCGTCATAGAAAACATAATCAGTGCGCGACTCCGCAACCTTATCTATCAATTCACTGATGGCCCCCATTGCCCGAAACCCCCCGAGTCGACGTTGAAAACAGTGTGTCCATGCCTCTCCAAGAAACTCTTCAAAATCAGATAATCGAATGTCACCAGGAATTACTTGAAGCGATCCTACACTGTGCGGTCTTACCACCCGCAGTTCTCCAGTTTGATCGACGATGGGTTTCACCGCCGTCCAAACCGTTCTCCCAGAAGCACTCTCGGCACTGTTGAGTAGATCATCCACTACGCTGTCTTCAAATAAATACGATGTAAGGTTGCATTGTGGATCGGTGTCAACAATCATGACTTTCTTGCCGAGATCGGCCAAGGCGTGGGCGATGTGAACCGTCAGCGTTGTCTTACCGACCCCACCCTTGTGATTGAAAATCGTAATTCGAATTGGTTTTTTGGACATCGTGATCTTCAAAAAACTAAAACGAGAGAATTATTTGCTTTTTTCCTTCGACTTTCGGCGGAGTTTTGGTCGACGATGCGACTTAGCCACCGCTCTTGCCCTTTCATAGTCTGGCAATGCGTCCACGAATTCCTCGCCAAGCGACGAAAGCTGCTTCTTTCCAACACCCGCGCTCGCTAGGTATCCGGCATTCGTTGCATTTATGACTGCAAAAGCCGCGTTGGAAAACTTGATTTGTGCCGCTTCCGTGTTCAGCTTGCTAATGTCAGCGGTCTTAAACGACGGAGTCTCGCGGTAGTGGGTCAAATAATATGCAAGGCATGCAACGCGTTCGATGTCCTTCTGCGGTTTCTTCTCACGCATGAATTCCTTGGGGGAAAGGCTGGGACGATTGCCGAACGATAAATCTCGTTTGTCGGCCACAGTTGGCATAATATCCTCCGACAATCTAGTTCCTGACACCGTAGCCCCGTTGTGAATCCCATAAAAAGTTTGTACGGTACGAAGGATGCGAGCCCGCGTTTCGTTGTCGTAAGTATCGAGAGTTTCAATGACGGCTCTCAACCCATCTTTCTCGCTCATATATTCCTGATCAAGCATCTTCGAAATCTCCCACGGGATGTAACTTGGGACCCTTATATCTGCATTCGTGAGGATAGTCCAGTCAGCGAGTTGTATCCGAAGCGCGGGCGACAGCCCGCATTTGACGCGAAGTGTAAAGGTAATGAAGTAGCTTTAGTGCCATGCATTTGGCACTCTTATCTCCTCTCCCAAAACAGGGGGGGCCAGGGTGGGGTGTCTCTAATTGCCCTTCCTCCCGCCTGAAAGGCCGAGTGACACAATGTGACACTTGTACCCTTGTTTTTGACCACGAAAACACGGTTTTTGCGAAAACACCCCCGATATTTCCTTAAAAACCCACGACTTATTGGACGCCGAAAATTATTTATCGGACTTGTCAACGTCCGCTAATATCCCGTTTTCCGATCAAATCCCTCAGAAAGTGCCACGACATGTCAGTACTTTTGAGCGGGGCCATGAACCCGACCCGCGACCATGTTTGCGACCGGCCATCGATCCGTCGGCGGTGCTGCGGCTTTCCTACGGTCCACACGGGTGCGGGCAGATGTAGTTTTCCGCAAAAGCTTCGAGCAAGGAGATCAGATCATCCACGTCAATGGGGCCGCCGCTTCCGCCGCAGGGGGCAATGTCGCCTTGTGGACACATCGGCAAATCGGCGAAGCCGCTCAACAGGCAAAGCAGGTCGTCCAAATCGACGAGGCAGCTTTGAATGAGGTCGGCGTACAATTGGCACGTGCAAGCCGAGGCCGCCGCCCAAAAGCCACCGGTTAGCGAATACCCGCCGTTGGCCATACCGCCCGCATCAGCCTGGCCGATCGTTCCGCCGAGTTCATAGCCACTTCCCGTGCTAAACGTCTCACCCCCGCCATCGATCGTGCTCCAAGTCAGGTCGTACCCACCGCCGGTTTGCGCCGACAGCGGCTGCGAAACGGACAGGATCACAATCCCTATCCATAAACCGAGATGCAAGTTTTTTCGAAGTAAATCGGTGATTGTCATCAAGCGTCCTCCCGCCAAGTTCGGGGGCGAACAAATGCCCCCGGAACCTAATATCACACCGGCAAATCAGTTTCTTTGGAACTTACCGAGAGTTCTTCTTTTGCAATTCTTCCACCACCGCGGTTAGGGCAGCGACTTGGCGCCGCAAAGCGGTCAACTCGTTTCGCATTTCAGTGGCGTTCTCCGGTTGAAGCGACTGAATCTGCTTTTGCTGCTCTTTGATACCCTCGACTGTCAAGGCTACCAGGTGGTCGTAGTTGATGCCCTTGGCCTGTTCACCGTCCGCTTCCCAGGCAACGACTTCGGGCATGACCTTGCCGACGTCTTCGGCAATGAAGCCAAGATCGTGCTTTCCGCCGTTTTCTGGCTTCCAATCATAGTACACGCCTTGCAGTTGGTTGATTTTCCGTAGTGCATCGCCAATCGGGCGAATGTTTTCCTTCCAGCGGCGCGAGGAACCGCTGATCCAGGCATTGGCAAAGCCCTGGCCTGCAGGGTTCGCCATGTTTGGAAGCTCCACACGGAAGCTGGCCTGCGGGACACCGACGGCCATGAAACCCTGTTCGAAGGCGAATCCTTGCACATCCTTGAAACGCATTCCAGGTAATGGGGCACCGGGTGGATTGACGCTGATGCTGCAATCGTCGGTCGGGCCGAATAGTAGTTGGATTGGTTGGGTCGGCTGAGGGTTAACAAACCGAACGCCGTTAACATCACTCAGGACTAACCCCACCCCATCCTGCCCACTGGAACCTATGTTACTGATGCTGCAATCATCCGTGGGTCCGAAGAGCAATCGGACCGGCTGCATAGGGGTTGGGTTAAGCAGGCGAATACCGCTAGGATCGCGCAACTGCAAGCCCGTAATCGCTCCAGGTCCTGGCGGATCGACTTTGATGGCGCAAAGGTCGGTCGGGCCGAACAAAAGTTGGCAGCCCGTGCCGCCCACTCCGGGTCCAATGAGACGAAGTCCGATCGGGTCCCTTTCCACAAGACCCGTCAGGACTGGATCAATTCCGATACTGCAATCATCCGTCGGACCGAAGAGCATTCTAGTTGGAAGCGCGGGATTAGGATTCAACACACGAATGCCGCCCGGATCCCTGAGTCTAAGGCCTGAAAGTCCATTGGGGTCGACATCAATGCTGCAATTGTTGTCCGGCTCTCCGCCAAAAATAAGCCTGGTCGGGCCGGGGGGTGCTGTCGGGGGGCGACAGATCCGAACTCCGGCAGGGTCAGACAATTTGAGGCCCAAATTGAGGCTGTTGGGGTCTGCTGCAATGCTGCAGTCATCGGTGGGTCCGAAGATAAGTCGTATCGTGCCGGTAGTGGAACCGGACGGGCGATCGATGCGCACGCCGCCAACGTCGCGTAACCTAAGTCCCGATGATCCGTCAGGGTTAACGTCGATGCTGCAATCGTCGGTAGGGCCGAAGAGTATGCGAGCCACGCCGTCTTGTCCGCTAGAACCGATGTTGCGGATTCGAATTCCGCCGGGATCCCTCAATTGCAACCCTGAAGGCCCCGTGGGATCAGACACAATGGCGCAAACGTTGTCCGGGTCATTACCGAAAATGAGCCTTGAAGCGGCGGGGGGAATTACCGGTGGAGGACAAATACGAACGCCGACTGGGTCTTTCAGGTTGAGCCCGGAAGGTACGGCGGTATCGATCCCGATGCTGCAATCGTCCGTGGGACCGAAGAGAAGCCGCGTCGCACCGGGAGGCGTTCCGGGTGGATGGACGATTCGAATGCCGCCTGGATCCCTCAGATTCAGCCCGGACAATCCGGACGCGTCAATCCCGATACTGCAATCGTCGGTCGGTGAACGCCCAAACAAAACTTGCGCAACGCCAGTGCTGGCTTCCACGTAGAAGGTTTCTACGGCTTTGCTGGATGTTTCCGCGAAGATCGCCTGCGGCGCCGGAGTCACTTCCTGTCGAGGGGTAAGCGCCACGGGCTTGATGTCGCCCGGACACTGAACCGTCACCGAAAGCCACCGTGGATCACCAGGGAATGCGTCAGGGCCGAAATCCAGCGACACAGTGAACAAACCATTGCTGACCGCGACGGCAGTAGGTCCCTGAGGCGAAGTCCCTTGATGCGCACCACCCATGGCCGCGTCCAGCAAGCCGAAGGTGAAGTTGCAAGTTGCATCTACCTCCGAACCATTTTTGACCAAGCGCCCTTGATAGGTGAACTCCGTCGAAGCTGCCCGTGCATCACGGACGACCGCGCAAGTCAATACAAGCCCTAGCAAAAATAGAATCGATCTCTTCATTGATTTCACCCTTCAAGTTGACTTCTCCTGTTCTTCCGGCCCTTTTTCGGTACTACAGAAACCGATCCGTTGCCTTTCGGCGGCAACGTTAAGGAAGAATGAAGCTACAACCAGGTTTTTACACGACTTTTGGCTCGGTGTCAAGTGGGCCAAAAAAACGGGTACTGGTCAACTTTGAACCGAGCCGCGCGCGTAACCAAGCGGAGACAGCGTTCGCGTCACGGAAAAGCCCGTCCCCTCACGGTCGCGGCTCGGATCAAGCGCAAACTTTACCAGTTCCAAAAAACGAAGCGAGCCGCGGTTTGTGTCCCGCGGCTCGCCGTAAGAAACCGATGGTCTGTTGGTCCGTTTAGCTCAATTTGAATTGGCTGACCATTTCCTTCAATTGCTGGGCGTTGCCGGAAAGTTCTTCGGATGATCCGGACATTTCTTCCGCGGCGGAGGCGTTGTTTTCGGTGACCGAGGCCACGTTTTGGATCGCGGTGGAGACTTCCTTGGCGGTCTGAGCCTGTTCCGACGTCGCTTGTGCGATCTGAGCAATTCCCTTGTTGGTGCTCTCGACTCCTTCGATGATCTTCTGGAGGGCCGCGCCCGTTTGCTGACTTAGGGCGGCACCTTCTTTGACGCGCAGGGTGGACTCCTTGATGAGGGTGTTGATTTCCTTTGCGGCTTGGCTGGACCGCTCCGCGAGCTTGCGCACCTCATCCGCGACGACGGCGAAGCCGAGTCCGTGTTCGCCGGCGCGAGCGGCTTCGATCGCGGCGTTCAACGCCAACAGGTTTGTTTGCGACGCGATCTCAGAAATGACCCCGATGATCTCGGCGATCTGCTCGGCGGATTTATCGATGAGCTTCATGGCTTCGATGTTTTTCGCGACCGCCGCTCCGCCTTCCTCGGCTCGCGTGCTGGTTTCGGCGGCGACTTGATTGGCCAATCGTGCGTTTTCCGCGACGCCTTCGATCATTTGATTCAGGGATTGAATGGACGCGGACATCTCCTCGACGTTGGCCGACTGGGTCTGGGCACCGTCGGAAAGCGAGGTCGCCCCTTCGGATACAACGCGGGCTCCTTCGACGAACTGGTTCGCGCTCTCCACGATCTGTTGGAGTGCCGTCGCCGTATTGTCCACCACGCTGTTGATGTACTCTTTCATGAGTTGGTGGTCGCCCTTGAAGTCGGCCAGCACCTTCTGTGTCAAGTCCCGTTCGGCGATTCGTTGCAAGACCTTGGCGCCGGCTTCAATGGGCTCAACGATTTGCGTCACCATTTCGTTGACCCCGTCCACTAGGACCTTGAATTCGCCCGCGAGTTTCGACGTATCCGCCCGGAATTTGAGGTTCCCATCTTTGGCGGCGACTGCAAGGTCCCGAATGGCCCCATTGGCCTCTTTTTGTTGCTCCTCGGCCTTGATCTTCTCCGTGATATTCTCCCCCGTCACCATCGGGCCCATATACTCGCCTGATTTGTCGTAGATGGCGCTAACCAAAAGGTTCAAGGTGTAATCGCCGAGCTTGATGTTGGCGCGATGCGGAAAGCTCTTCGGGTTCGACAGGATGTTTCGCTGATGGGCCGGGTTCTTGTGGAAAATGTCCACGTTGCTGCCCACGATGCGGTCGATCGGAACCGGAAGCAAATGGCTCAACGGTTGCAAGGACTTAATCGTCGCCGGGTTGGCGTAGGTGATGTTGAAATCCTTGTCCGCCAACATGATGTTGATCGGCGCGTTGGTGACCATCGCCTCTTTCTTGGCCATGTCCAATTCAAGCAGACGCTTTTCAGTAACATCTTCCCAGTTGACAACCTGTCCGACATATTCACCGCTTTCGTCGACGATGGGGTGTACTTCCAGCGCGAGCGAAAGTGCTCCCAGCCGAATGTCCGTTTTGATGGGAAGATTCTTGGGATTGGAAAGAGTCTTGCGAATCTCCTTGGCCCGTCCGGCGTGGAATCGATCCAACGACGACCCCAACAAATCATCCACGCTCAACCCGAGCTCTTTTTGAATCACGTCCTCGATGGCGCGCAGCGTAGCCTCGGAGCGCAGATTCATGTACACCAACTCGAGGTCGGCGTTGCTGATCAAGACGTTGGTGCCGAGGTTGTCGACGACGGCCTTCAACCGCGCAAACGCCCCCGTCGCTTTTTCACCCTCACCGGTGAACAACCCAAACCGGTCCGAGTTGACGACCTTCTTCGATGCGCTCGCTGCCATAAAACCAATTTCCTTTTTTCTTTACAAGGACTGCCCAGCGGCTCGTGGACAGTGACGGTTCCCACTATGACTCTGGTCGCGGCCCAATCCGGACGGTACGACCCGGCTGGATCCGATTCGGGGGAAAAGGGCCATGAAACTCCTTTTCGAATGGGTCTATCGGCTGCTAACCACCTACCAATGAGAAAAGCCACGAACATTGTGTCACGCGGGCTATGGGAAAGTCCGTAAACATGCGGCAAGAATCACGGAGTGTGCGGATTCTGCCCTCAAAGGCGATGCCTCCAAGATGAGGTCCGCTAACGAATTGCTCAGCCGACGCCGAAAACGAGCGATCGGAATCTTGACGCGGATACGCCTGAAACAAAAAAAAGGACTACGGACGCGCAGTCCCGTTTTTTCCAGGGATAGCGGTTCGGTTCGTTCGAATCCATTGAGCGTATTCACGACAGGGGTCATCCGCGCACAGATCGTCGCAGAGTTTGAGGAAAGCGGCGGCGGCGTCGGTTTGACTTTCCGCTGAAAGCAAATCAGCCGTTAGACAATAGGTCCAAGTTACGCCTGGGTTCTGCTCGTCGTGCCATTCCAGCGATCTCAGCAACCGCTGCCGTTCCCGATGCGCATCGTTTCCCGCGTCGATCAATCGATTGACGGACTCAACCGCATTCTCATATCGTTTCGAAACCAGGGAAACATAACAAGAGGCCGCCGTAACCAAGGGGAGTTTTCGATCCTCTTCGGAGAGCAGTTGAAGGAGCCGGTCGGCCTCTGCTGCATCGCCCGCTAAGGCCTGGCTCCACGCGTACATCGCCAGTCCCATTTCCGACTGGGGAGAGCGAACGCCGAATGTTTTCCAAGATTCGACGGCCATCCGCGGCTCGTGCGCGTGAACAAAAAAATCATGCACGGCGATCGCTTGTTCAAACGATTCCGCTCCATGCTGGGCCACTCGAACAAAGTAAGGGCGAGAGGCTAGCACGTTTCCTTGGGCGAAAAGAATTTGTGCGAGATTCAAGGCGGCCGTCACTTCACCCGGTTGCAATGCGAGGATGTGTTGATACTCGGAAAGGGCTTCGGCCACCCGACCTTGACCGTTCAAGGCGACGCCCAGCGCCGTCCGCGCTTCGATGTTTTCGGGCATCCAATCAAGCAATTTGCGCAGACGTTTCTCGGCGGTTTGAAATCCGTCGGGCGTTGCCCGCTCGATATCGAGTTCGGCCAAACCGCACGTTGCGATGATCTCAAAGGCATTGATCGCCAGCGCTCGATCGTAAAGGACGCGAGCTTCATCGGGTCGTCCCAGCTTGTGATAGGCTTTTGCAAGCTTGATCAGTGTGGGATTATGCAGAGGAAGCATTGTGGCCGCCGCCTCATAGTAGGGCAGCGCCTCTTCTAGTCGTCCGAACTCCTCCAAAGCAAAACCCAAGCAGGACTTTGGTTCGGCGTTGTCTGGATCGATCGCAACGGCCTCCTGTAGAAAAAGAAGGCCTTCGTCCGGTCTTCCGAGTTTCAGGTGGGAGAGTCCCAGGACCGTTAACGCTTCGGCATGCCCGGACGAACTCTCGTTGGCGCGTTCCCTATTCGCGCATTCGCAGGCTTTTTGAAATTGAAATTCGCTCTGCTCGAATTCCCCATTTTTCCGGGCCGTCATTCCGGCCAGGTAATGGGTCGACGCCACCCGAACCCATACTTCAGAGGTTGTCGGAAAAAGCGTGGCGATTCGAGTGCGCTTTCGAATTCCGTTTAGGTAGAACGACCCGGCGTACCAGCTCAATCCCGTCATCGAAATCAACAGCATCCCAACGATGACACGGGCGATTCGACGCCGCCACGCAAAGGGACTGAGTGTTGTTGCCGTGGAGAATTTGGGCCGGACCAGAGAACTGATGAGCCAAAAAAGTCCGATGATCGACAGATGCATATAGCGATCCGCCGCCAACAGATTTCGCGCCGGAACGATCGGAAGGGTGTCCACAATTGTGGCAAAAAACCACACGAAACCCAATGTGGCGGCCAAGCTGCGTGGACAGGCCCATGCGAAGAATGCCGTGGCGCAAAAAAGTGGAAAGAACACTTCAGGCAATACGAGATTGGCAAGGGAGACATTGCTTGGTGTTGGATACCACGCCGCGAGTCCCGTCGGAATCACGACATGTTGAAAATACCAAGCAAGGGCCATGAGAACTCGAACGATCCGCGGACCCTGAAGATGACGTCCTCCGGATTCAAAACTACCGGACTCGGACGTGGCGTCCAAATTGACGAGAACGAAGACCGCCGTGACGATCAGAGCGATGAACCAAAGCGACCAGAAACGCGCGGACCTGAAATCCCGTCCGACAAAACCAAGAATAAGAAAAAGCGCGGGCACTCCAACTCGGACTTTAGACATCATGCACAACGCAACACAGAGAATCGTGATGAAGAGCCACCGCCAACGACCGTGACGCAACCAGACAGAAAATGCCAAGACCGAGGATAGCGCGAAGAGCGTGGAAAGAGCCATCATCCGGCCGTTGATCCACGCGACGACTTCGGCGTTCAAGGGATGAAGGGCGAAGAAAACGGCGGTTGCGGTCCCTACCCAGGGCGCGGCATTGGCTGGGTCGATGGGTGTCGTGCGGCTGACCGAGTTTGGCGTCGGCAGAATATGGGCGATGTGCACATCCACGCGGCGATCAAGAAGATTTTGCAATTGTGTTATCACTAGCAAGACAAGAACGGAATTGGCGGCGTGCAACAAGACATTGGTCAAATGAAAAATCCATGCCCCTCCCTCGATGCTCCGATCAAACAACCCGAAGAACTGGGCCATGGCAAACTCAGCGGAAAACGTCAGCAACGGAATGGGTTGGTAGAGGTCGCGATGGACGATCTTGAATAATTCGATCGCATGACTAAATGAGGGGTGGTTGACTAGGGCATGGTCCAATGCCAATTGACGATCGTCGCCATCGACGAACGTCCCCCGGAGGGTGGGTAGACCCATGATGAGAGCGGCGGCCGCCACAATCCACACGCGACGCCACGAAACCATGCATCGAATCGAATCGTCGGTCGCGCCGTTTGGATCCATGCGCATGCGATGCTCCGTTTGTTACAAGGCTGGTGCGCCCCGTTCTTGCACGATCCCAAGCAACCCGACATCCTAGTGGACATAGCGGCAGTGCGTCGACCCTCGTGGAGTTGGCCGCCGCTGCGTGAATGGAAAGGTGGGTTTCGTCATGGCCGGATTCAAAGATGTGGTTCGACATCAGTTGCAGAGTGGGTCGAGGATCATCGACAAATTCACCTCAGGTCTTACCGATGACGAATATTTTGTCCCGGCCATTCGCGGTGGCGGACATACTGCTTGGTTGTTGGGACACGTCGCATGTTCGGAAGACTGGGCCGCTTCATTGGCCTTGAATGGTACCCGGCGTATTCCACAAACCGTCATTGATCTTTTCAAGGGAAGCGCCCCGTGTTCACCCGATCGTGAAAAATTCCCGAATCGCCGGGCGATCGACGACTTGTTCAAACAAACGCGCCAAGCGACGCTCGCAGCCTTGGAGGCATTCGACGAACGGAAGATTCTTGACCCCTCTCCAGACGCGGCACCTAAGGATTACTTTCCGACGATGGGTTCCATTTGGGCCTTGATCGGTACGCACCAATTTTGGCACATCGGCCAGATCGCCGATTGTCGCCGGGCCATGAACAAAGGGTCGGCCCTGGGAATGTAAGGACGCGATAGGAATAAAACGCCCAACAAACCTTCAACGAGAATCAACCGACGTGTGATCGTGAACAATGAACCATCGGTCGTGATCGCGCTTCATGACTAAGGTAAACGCTCCCCCCGATGCTTTTTCTCCCTCCAACCCCCATCGCCCTAAAACAAGAGCCACGGTTCGGCTGGGGAAAGTAATCTCCAAATCATTGAAGCGGAGTTTCCCCATCGCTTTGCGATCGGGGTATCGGGTTTTGTATCGATCGTAAGTATCCTGCCATCCACGTGTCACCGATCCGCCCGCGCTGAACGTAAGGTCAGGCGATTTCCAATAGGAGTCCATGAATTCAACCAAGTCGCCCTCATTCCACGCGGCGTCCTGCTTTTCAAGAACCGCGGTGATCTCGCGCCGATCATTCCTTCCTGATGAAAACATGGAACACCCGCCCAGGAGCACGGCCATGAACGCGCCAGCTACCACTCCACCGGTTTGTTTTCCGCGCGAGGAGAAACAACGGGTTGACGGTGGACCAGCGACGGACATCCGCGATGAATGGGCCATGTTCTGCGACACTCAATTCCCCGGTTTCACCGGTTCCGACCGATCCACAGAAATCCGCACGACGATCTGCTTACGTTCCTCGCCCTTTTTTTCCACGCGAACGTCCCCTCGAATTCGTTCCCCTTCACGCAGATCGGCAAGCTTGCTCGCGGCCCCGTTGATCAAAATCTCGGTCTCACTGGTCACTATCCCAGCCCCTACGGTGTCTTGCTGTTGTTTATCCTTGAAACGAACGGTGATCTCACCCGTTCCATCTCCCGATATTTTGATCTTTTCGATCTTGCCCTCCAGCGGAACCATTTGAGGCCCCTTTTCCTCTTGTCGGCACGCCGAAGAGAGAACCGAGAGCATGACCATCATCGCCATCGTCGCTCGAATCATTAGGTTGTCACCTCTTTCCAATAGGCACATTTTCGCCGCCACGGTCATCGTAACTCAGCCTATCCTTGGTCGGCACATCCCGCAACCCTACCCATTGCAGGGCCGACTTCCAATGGGCTGGGATGTGTGCCACTGCTCTTGAGCCGTGGTCCCGCTTCAAACCTCGAATCCGAACGAAAAACGGTGTCGCATCACTAATAAATGCCAGATCCTGTCTCTTGAAGTGCACTTCGCAGTCTCTTCGCGTCAACCTCCCCGTCAACAACAATCGGTCCCCGATAACCCTTGACGTTCAGCGCCGTCGCCTCTTCCAAGGCTTTGCCTCCCGATAGGCGAACGCACAAGACTCGATGACCCAGCGCATCCAACCAATCGTCGACGCGACCCATGCCCGTAAGGAGGTCTTGATCGAGGCAAACCCCCACGGCCCAAGTATGAGTTCGGTCCAAAAGCTCACGAACTTCCACCGGCGAAAACAAACAGCCTCCCGCGCCGGCCATAATCGCTACGGGAATGCCCACTTGCTCCGCTTCAAAACGAACTCCGCTCAATAGTCCATCCGCGAAGTTCAAAGCATCCGCGTAATGCTCAAACTCAGCCAACCCTCCTCTTTCCATTCTGGTCGGTGTTCCCACTATTCCGTTGGTACGGGCGGACCATTTCGAAAGACGATTTGCATGCGCATTCTCCTCACGAGTTTTCGTCTCTCTCCGAAACTCCCTCAACGGCGGCAACCGCAAAGTCAAGAAAGAGGCGCAGTATTCACCGGCTCGGTGGATCAAATCCGAAACAACTCTCGTGGCGTCTTCCAGGATGATTGAAGGACAATTCACAGCCGCGATACAGGCAAACTTCTCCGGTCCGAAAGGAGTCTTCGTTGCCGAGTCCGCTTCAATCTCAAATTCGATCCCGTCATACCCGCGTTCTATAGAATGACCTGCCGCGTGGGTTAATTCTTCATTCCCATGTATCCCCTCGACGCTCAGAAAGATGAGTTGTTGATGAATCATGGCCGCTTTTGATCCAGTCTGCCATTCCAACTATACTCCCCCCATGTCCGTTCGACGAGCGGGGTTCAAAGGAGCAATCACGAGCGAAATCCGATCATGGCCGATGCGTGTCGAATAAAAGTCCTTCCCGAACTTCTTGTCCGAAAAATTGCGGCGGGTGAAGTTGTGGAACGTCCCGCCAGCGTGGTCAAGGAACTCGTCGAAAACGCCATCGATGCCGGTCCAACGCGCATTGCGATCGCCATCGAAGACGGCGGGCGACAACTCATCCGCGTGACCGACGACGGTTGCGGTATGACCGCCGAGGAACTTCGATTATCCGTCGCCCCTCATGCCACCAGCAAAATCACCACCGAGGATGATCTTTCCACGGTCAGCACCTTGGGATTTCGCGGAGAAGCATTGGCCAGCATCTCCGCCGTGTCTCGACTCCGAATCGTCTCTCGTTCCGTCGAAAGCAACGATGGATTCGAACTGCAACTGACCGGCGATGAACTCCAGAGTGCCCAATTCGCCGGAACAACTCCGGGAACGACCGTCGAAGTCCGAGACCTCTTCTTCAACGTCCCCGCGAGGCGCAAGTTTCTCAAAACCGTCTCCACCGAAGTCGGCCACATTCAAGAACAGTTTGCCCGATTGACCCTCGCCTATCCTCGCATCGCGTTCGAATTGTCTAACAACAACCGCACTGTGCACAACCTCCAATCCTGCGCGCACCGCCTTGAGAGGATCAGCCGTTTCTATGGCCACGAACTCGCCAACGCGCTTCTGTCGATCCATCGTGACGAGCGCGGAGTGGGTATTGAAGCCTATACGGCTTTGCCCGCTCATTCTCGCGCCACGGCCAACTGGCAATACACATTTGTTAACGGTCGCTACATTCGTGATCGTTTTGTACAGCATGCGATCAAGGAAGCCTATCGAGGGCTGATCGAACCGAATCGTCATGCCGTAATCTTTTTATTCCTCACGGTTGATCCCGCGACCGTCGATGTCAACGTTCACCCGACCAAAATGGAAGTCCGCTGGGCCGACTCCAACTCCATACACTCCCAGGTTCTCAGCGCGCTTCGGGAGACGTTTCAACGCGCGAACCTGTCTCCCAAACTTCGCTTTCATTCCACTCCGTTGGAAACAGCCGGCGATGAACATTCTCGAATGGAGCAGTTCGCCGCGTCCGTGAAGACGGCCATTCCGGTTCAACCGGTTTCGCCGGTTCGAGCAAACGAAGGTCATCCGTTTGCGTCCGAACCCACGTCGCGCACCCGCAATGACTTCCCCGCATCATCAAGGATTCCGACTGACGCGTTGGATATTTGGCGTCAACTGTATTATCCGTCGACCGATTCCAAGTCTTCGCCTCTTTCTCCCGCGCCGATGGAATCCTCCTTCGAACCGTCGCCGGAACTTCCATCGACGCGCCGATTGGATTCGGAATCCCAGCAGCGTCCGCGAGCGATACAGATGCACAATCTTTATCTCGTTGTCGAGTCCGACGACGGTATTTTGATCGTGGACCAGCACGCCCTCCACGAGCGGGTCATGTACGAACAACTCCGGTCACGACTCCTTCAGGGCACGTTGGAATCGCAACAACTGCTCTTGCCCGAATCGTTGTCCGTCACGCCGAAACAAGCGGATCTTCTGGAGAGGCATAGTCAGCTTCTCCGATCGCTGGGGATCGAGATCACGCCGTTCGGCGCGGACAGCGTGGCCATTCATGCTTTCCCGGTCCTGCTCAAGGACGCCGATGTCGTCGCATTCATGCGCGATCTACTCGACCATCTCGAACGCAGTTCCGCCGGCGCCCAAGCCGAGGAGGTTGTCCACGAGATTCTCGACATGATGTCCTGCAAAGCCGCCGTCAAAGCAGGCGACGCCCTAACCGCCGAAGAAATCGACGCTCTCGTTCAAAAGCGGCATCTCATCGATCGGGCGACCAGTTGCCCGCACGGTCGACCGACGATGCTTCGCCTAACGAAGTCAGACCTCAATCGCCAATTCAAGCGCACGTAGCACCCGAAACAGAATCGAATGCGCAATTCGGATTGACCGGAACAACAGTAGTAATTCGCTCAATTCGGGCCTATAATCAAGGAAACTATAGAGTCGAATCGCCGACGGGTGGTTGAAATGAAGCGAAGTCAGAGCATTCTTTGGATCATTGTTGGGTTGGTGCTGAACGCCGCGCGGGCGGTGGCGCAGATTCCGGAAGGCTGGGAGATCAAGGAGATTTTTCCGGCGGGGACGGAGTATTACTGCTCGGGGGTCGACATCAACGAGCGCGGTCAAGTGGTGTTCTCTCGCCGACTTTGGCCTAGTTTTACGGACAATGAAGTGCTGCTTTACGATCGAGGTAAGCTCGTCCAGCTTACCGATGACGATACGTTTGACGCATTTCCGCGATTGAACAACCGGGGCGAGATCGCTTGGGCGAGAATCAACGAAGCCGGAACCGGCAATGACATCATTCTTTGGCGCGATGGCCAGTGGGGTTACTTCGTGCCGGCGCCATACCCTCAAAATGGAGTGGATATCAACGACTCCGGTCAGATCGTCTGGGACGCCGTTACCGATCTGAAGAACGAACAAGTGCAGGTCATGTTTTTCGACGGAACGACGATCCAACAAATCACCGATGACGAATTCGTCAATCAGGGACCTCGGATCAACAACCACGGCGATTTTGTTTTCGAACGGGACAACTTCTTCGTGGATCCGTTCGTGTTCGACATTATCGCTCACCTTTCAGGAAACCTTCTGACGCTCAGCGACGGGCTGCAGCAGGCGTTCAGCCCGCAGATTAACGATCGAAAAGAAGTAGCTTGGTCCGCCTTTGCCAATTACAGGTATAGTCTCTGGTTTTGGCAGGCCGGTTCCGCCGTTCGACTCTTTGAAAACGTCAGCAGCGGCTTGATCAACAATCGCTCGGAGATCCTGTTCAGCCGTTCGGATCAATCGGGATATTCGTCGTGGATTTTTCGCGATGGAAAAGTGCGCCAGGTTCTGGGTGAGCCGTATGTAGCACATGGTCGCAGCTTTAATACCCGCGCAGAGATTGCATTTCAGTTTGGAGACTTTCCGGAAATCGGAATCGCGCTTCTCACCAAACCTTCCTATGTGGCCGATCTCGATTTCGACGGCGACGTGGACCTTGCGGACTTCGCCATTTTCCAGAACTGTTTCGGCGAGAGCTTGACTTGGATCGCGGAGGCGTGTAGTACTAGCGACATTAACAACGATGCGGTCGTTGACTATTCGGATGTGACTCGGTTCGTTCATTTCTTGGGCGGGCCGGAGTTTTTCGAGGAACCCTTCACAACCCCAATTAGGAGTGAACACATAGAACGAAACACTGTAGGTAAACTTGCGTTGGGAGCGACGCTTGCGCTTGGTGGAATCGGGACCACCGCCCTCGCTCAAACCTGCAACCCGGAAATCGTCAACTCGTGGAACGCTGGCGGTGCGCCGAGTCCCCTCTGGAGCAACGCGGCGAACTGGAACATTGTCGGAGAGCAACCACGCCCGCCTTCCGACTGCGACAACGTCTTCATCTCCATCCCCGCCCTTTCGGTGATGGATCGTCCGTCGGCGGGCGTTCCCCGGCGGCGGGTGCTGTCAGTAACCATGTCCCAGCCGGGCGAAACGCGCCTGGGCGCGGCGTTCGAACTCAACAACTCCGAGTTGTATTGTGTGCGCGATTTGATACGCACCAACTCTTTCGACGACCACGTGATGCAGTTGGGACAGATCGATCAAGTCTTCGTCGGCGATCCCGCCCCAGTATCTCCCAACCTACCCGGTCACGGCGACACCTATGGCTTTCAGTGGTTCATCGACGGCGGAGCCTCTGGGGCGAGTGTCTACGTCACCGACACCATCGGCTGCGGACGCTGGACCGTAGCGGACGCGAGAATCTTCGCCGGCTTCAAACCCCCCAACGCCGGCGGACAAATCATTCCCACCGCCCTGGGCACCATCGACCCGGCCCTCTGCGACACTCCCGCCCCCGAAGGCGGCCGCATCTGGGACCTCCGCGGCGTCACCCTCAAAGCCAAACGAGCGCTCAACGTCAACACCTGGTTGGTTGGTGATTCCTTGTACAGAGTCAGTGATCTGTTGTTCACCGAATACTTGGAAGTTCACGACATGATGTTTGAGGGATCAAGGGGGAGCGCTCTGCGTGTTGGGCGCGAGGATTCGCGATCACCGCCGAAAGAGGACGAAGGCCTACGTATCACCGGGCGAATGACAGTCAAGGGCACTAGCGACGACGAGATCGGCCCCCGGGTATACGTGTCGAACTTGGTTCTCGCGCCGGGGGCGGAACTTCGCATTGGCAAAGGAGTGAACTTTGATGTGGACAACATCGACGGCCTGCCCGCCGAGCGCGTTCCGCTGGGTGTGATTGTGGAGGACGGCGCCTCTTTGCGTTACGGCCCGCGAAAGGGTGCGGCGGACCGCAACGCAAGCGGGCGTTGGTCGAAAACGACGACGAAGCAGCAAATTCCTTCTCCGGGTTCGAATTGACGAACTTGTCGACCCTCCGGGACGTACAATAGGGTAGGATGGGGTCGAAGGTCGAATCGCTCGGTGGTGTTGGAATGAAGCAAATGAAAAGCATCTTTTGGATCATCGTTGGGTTGGCGCTGAGTGCTGCGCGGGTGGTGGGGCAGATTCCCGAAGGCTGGGAGATCAAGGAGATTTTCCCGGCGGGGACGGAGTATTACTGCGGATCGGTGGACATCAACGATCGGGGGCAGATAGTGTTCCACTGCAGCCCGTGGCCTAATCGATCGAAAACAGAAGTTCTCCTCTACGACCGAGGCAAGCTGACCCAGCTTACTGATGATGACGTATACGATACATTTCCTCACCTAAACAACCGGGGGGATATCGTTTGGCAGCGCGACTTCAATCCCGATCCGGGAACGGAAAACATCGGGATTGTGGGTTGGCGGGACTGGAAGATGGAGCCCATTTCCGCCGAAGCATTTCCGCAAGGATCGGTCGACATCAACGATACCGGGCAAATGGTTTGGATCGCGTTCACGGAACCGAAGATTGAAAAAACGCAGATCGTGTTCTACGATGGGGCCACGATCCAACAAATCACCGATGACCAGTTCGTCAATCAATCCCCGCGAATCAACAACCACGGGGATTTTGTCTTCGAACGGGATAACTTTTTCGTGGACCCGTTTGTCTTCGACATCATTGGGCATTTTGCGGGCAAACTTCTGACGCTTACGGACGCGCCTGACCGATCGTCCACTCCCGACATCAACGATTGGCGAGATGTGATCTGGCGTGTCTTTTCCAATTCCGACTATACCACCAGCCTTTGGTATTGGAATGAGGGGAAAGGTTCAAAGGTAGTTGACGGCAATGTGCTCACTGCCCATATTAATAACCGCAACGATATCTGCTTTTCTCGTTGGGATAGCCAAAACGAAAATCCAGCACTCTGGTTGTTAAGAGCTAGCGGAGAACTTCTGCAGTTGGCGGATGGATCCTTTGGCGGTAACGTTTCCGCGATCAATCGTCGCGGTGAAATCGCGTTTCAGCACGGGCATTTCCCGAAAAACGGAATTGTACTACTTACGAAACCGGAGTTCGTGGCGGACTTGGACTTCGACGGGGACGTGGACCTTGCGGACTTCGCCATTTTGCAGAACTGTTTCGGCGAGAGCTTGACCGGCATCGCGGAAGCGTGTAGTAGTAGCGACATAAACAACGATACGGTCGTTGACTTTTCAGACGTGACTCGGTTCGTTCCGTTCGTGGGCGGACCGGAGTTTTTTGAGGAACCCTTCAGAACACAGATTGGGAGTACACACATGGAACGAAACACGGTAGGTAAACTTGCGTTGGGAGCGGCCCTGGCCGTTAGTGGAATGGGCACCACCGCCCTGGCCCAGGGATGTCCCGTGGAGACCGCGAATTCGTGGCAAGGCGAGGCACTCTTGCCCTACTGGAGCCTCCCTGCCAACTGGGACACAGCACAACAACCTTCCGACTGCGACAACGTCTTCATCGACATTCCGGCGTTCACGGTGATGGATCGTCCGTCGGCGGGCGTGCCCCGGCGGCGGGTGCTGTCGCTTACGGTGTCGCAACCGGGGGAGACTAACCTTGGGGCGGCGTTCGGACTCAACAACTCTGAGTTGTATTGTGTGCGGGACTTGAAACGCACAAACTCTATGGATGACCACGTGATGCAACTGGGAGAGATCGATCAAATCTTCGTCGGCGATCCGCTGGCGAATCCGGCGGGTCACGGCGCGACCTATGGCTTTCAGTGGTTCATCGACGGCGGAACGAGTGGGGCGAGTGTCTACGTCACCGACACCATCGGCTGCGGACGCTGGACGGCGGCGGACGCGAGAATCTTCGTCGGCTTCAAACCCCCCAGCGCCGGTGGACAAATCATTCCCACGGCGCTCGGCACCATCGACCCGGCCCTCTGCGACACTCCCGCCCCCGAAGGCGGCCGCATCT
>JBBTCX010000073.1:0-21238 GCA_038043045.1 Planctomycetota bacterium
TGATGTTTGGATATTTTGGAATCACTCCGATGGGTTTGGTGGGCGCGGCGTGGGCGACGGTGATCGCACTGTGCTATCGTACGGTACGATTGGCAATACCGCTGTTAATGCCGTCGTTTCACGATTTGTATCACACGAGGGAAACGTGGCGACCATCGTGGTCGCATATCGCGGACTTGTTTCGGGTCGGCATGCCGGTGGCGTTGCAGTGGACCAGCGAAATCCTGGTGTGGACGTTGTTCGTAAGCGTGCTGATTGGGCGGTTTTTCGGAACGGCGGACCTCATTGCCACGAATGCCACGTGGCAGTATTTGCGGCTGGCGTTTCTACCGACGGTGGGCGTGGGGCAATCGTTGACCGCTTTGGTGGGAAAAGCCATTGGCGCCGGCGACACCGAAAGGGCAATGCGCGATACCCGATTCGCGGCGATCCTAACGGTCGTTTACATGGGAGCGATTGCGGTGTTTTATGCCGCGGCGGGTTCGTGGCTGATCGGACTCTTCAGCGAGGATTTGGAAGTCATTCGCGTGGGTCGTTGGGTGATGGTTTGCGCGGCGGCGTTTCAGATATTCGATGCGCTGGCAATCACGTATGTTTCCGCGCTGCGCGGGGCGGGGGATACGTTTATCCCGTCGATTTTTCTCAGCGTGAGTCTTTGGGTTGTGGTGATCGGTGCGGGTTGGGGTATTGCGGTGCTCTTTCCGGGCCTTCGCAGCATCGGTCCGTGGATGGCGGCGGCGGCGCTCATCATGTTGACGAGCTTTTTCTTGTGGTGGAGGTGGAGCTGTGGGGCGTGGCGGAAGCTGGATATTTTTCGCGCGGCCACGGCGGATTGACTCGGTGTAATGTCCCATGCTTCGATTGGCGATTTTGATTTCCGGCGGCGGACGAACTCTGGTGAATTTGCATGAGCGTATCATCGGGGGAACTCTGCCCGCGAGGATCGACGTGGTGGTCAGCTCTCAATCCCATGCGAAGGGTGTTGAGCGTGCCAGAGCTTTGGGGTTGCCCACGGTGATCCTCGACCACAAGTGCCATGAAGAGGCACTCTTTCACGACGCGGTGACGGATGCCGTTCGGGGAGTCGATCTCGTCTGCATGGCCGGGTTTGTGCATTTCTGGCGCATCCCGGATTCACTTCTTGGCCGCGTGATCAACATTCATCCCGCGTTGCTGCCCGAATTCGGCGGAATGGGGATGTATGGGATGCACGTCCATCGCGCGGTGATCGCTGCCGGTCGAACCGAAAGCGGATGCACGGTGCATTTCTGCGACAACGAATATGACCACGGCCCGATCATTCTTCAACGCCGCGTTCCGGTCCTACGGCACGATCAACCGGAGGACTTGGCTGGCCGGGTCTTCGAGGCCGAGTGCGTCGCGTACCCAGCGGCGATCCGTAGACTTTCGTGATCACTCAACCGGATTACAGCCTATCCGAGCCGCAGCTTCGGGATTCGCCTATTTGTCCGGGCCAGAGGAAAGAACAGCATCTCCCGGCTTGGGTTTTGCAGGTATCATGGCAAAAAGGCGACTGGTCGCAACACGAAACCCGAAACCTCGCCGCCAAGACATCACGACTCGAACATTGTCATGACAACACGTAACGCTGTAGTGTTAACATGGCAAGGGGTATGGTTTATTCACTTCCCTTCACGTCTTCCCATTTTCGCCAAGAGTTTTCCGGGCGACTCAAGATGTTGTCGATGACGGCCTTCACCGCGGCGGCTTCCTTGGATTTACCCGCTTTTTCGGCGCGGTGGACAATTTCACGTGCTTGCGGGATGAATTCCTGATAGAACCGCTCCGCGACTTCGAACATTCCATGCCAGTGCGTATAGTCCGGTCCCATCATGGAAGCGCCCATGCGTGCGCGGCGGCCTTCGTGATGCCAAAGCAAATACCACGACCATTCGATCTCTTCATCAAAGTCAGTCGGCGTCAGTAAATTCTGCTTTCGCATTTCAGCCACGATCGCTTGGCCGGGCTTTGCGAACTTTTCGTTGTACAACACCACAAGGTCATCATACTGTTTGTAAAACCCGTCCACATATTCCGTTGAATGGCAATGAAGGCAAACCTCTTTCATCCGGTTGCGTTTGTTCTCAGCCGTGTCGATGACGAGAGTTTTGCGTTTCTCAGGATCATTCTCGGTCACCACTCGGTGTTCCTTGTCTGTATCCATGATCTGGCTGACCGGCGGTCGGTTGGTCCACGAGATTCGCTCGCCGGGATCGTGGGTCACTTTGCCGCCGTTGCGCATGTTCGCGGACATATGGCACGTCGCACAGGTCGGAGCCTGCGAGTAATCCTCACCGAGAACCCACGTGCCTGAATCCAAGTTCATGTGTTCGCGCAAATCACGATAGGCGATGCCGTGTTTGGATTCCTCAAAGATTTCCTTTTGGGGATGGTCGGGGCCCATGTGGCATCGACCGCAGCCTTCCGGTTGGCGTGCCCGCCGCCGAGAGAAATCGTGCCGACTGTGACAGGCGGTGCACGAACCGAGCGAACCATCCAAATTGATCCGACCAATCCCCGTGTTCGGCCAAGTGTTCGGGTGGAACATCGGTTTCCCTTCCGCATTGCGAGCGATCTTTGCAAGGGCTTGAGTATTTGTGGGTTTACCGTCCACGCCTGGTTTCAGATCATCCACGGTAATCATCGAACCATCCGTACCCTGCAGGGCCATTTTGCTGCCGTGGCATTGTTTACAACCCAGCGCCGCACTGGCGAAGCCGTTGACTTTGTCAACCGGACCGCCGGGCGTTCGCGCGGGCGAGTGAGGATTGAAAACGCCGCGATATCCTTCCGCGGTTTCCGCGAGAACGTTGTCCAAAGAGGCCAAGATGTTCGCTGCCTTGGCATGGTGACTGTGGGTGAATTCGTTGAATTCCTTCTCATGGCAGGCCCCGCAATCCGTCGGCGTGACGACGGTGGCGATATGCGAGCCGTAGTGGTCAAAGCCGTCGGCGTCGCCTTTTTGAGCTTGATGACATTCCAAACAACCGACGTTTTTCTCAAAATGGCCGCTGCCTTTCCAATGATCGACGATGCCGGGACTTGCCACCTTGTGGCACTCCGCGCAATCATTGGTCTTGGGGAGGGAAACCGTTCCGATGGTGGTGGAGAGCAACTTGTTGCCCCCTTCCGACTCAGGTCCATCCGCCGCCCGCGCGGCGCCGAATGCCGCAAGAACAAGAATGGTGCTTTTTCCAAGGCCTCTTATTGCATGTTTTGATGTCATAACGCTATCTCCTGATTCATACTTCCAAGGCGGTTGCTTCTCGCATTCCTTTTCCGAAAAAGCAGCCCGCCAAGCGGTATCTCCACCTGCGCATGGTATATTCGTTACTCGTCGAAGTTCCTGCAAGGGTTGATTCGGTTCCATTTCTAGGACTTGCGGACCGCTGAGTGAGCCGGAGATTCCGGTGCTCAAATTAATCGTCGTCGTCTTCGTCCCAATCGTCGTTTCCGGGGGCCTCGTCCGAAACCGCGGCGGGTCCGAAAGCGATCAAGAAACCCTCGAGCATGCGAAGGGTCTTGTCACGAAGGTTGTCACTTTCGAGGTCGGAGAATTCTTCCAGGGCTATGGATGTGGTAAAGCCAAACCGATCGCTGGTTTCGAATCGATCCACCATCGGTTCGGACCAACGGAGCCCGGCTTCCTCGAAACCGGCGCCGACGAACTGGGAAAGACTCTGTCCGCTTTCGGAAAGGAGTTCATCGATTCCGCTGATGACTTCGCGATCGTCGGCGATGAACCCGACGCGCACTTGTTTTTTGTTTGAATCGGCGGTCACTTCCAACCAGCACGGGCCGCCGATGTGAAAGTGACTGGATGCGACCGCGCCGTCGTCGGAATTCCTCCGAGTGGCGGTTCCGTAGCGATCGTCGGGGGAGGCCGAGTCTTCAACAAACTCCAAGAACCCCTCCACGAATTCCCGGTCTCTATCGGAATCAGTGATCACCTGCGAACTCCTCTACTTCGGTACATCAATCGAGCATTCGACCCCGTTCGCCGCTCGCATGTTCATGTCCAGGTTCAAGCAGTTTCAAGATCGCCCGTCTCAGCCACTTCCACGGTCGGGCGATGAGACCGTGAATCCGAAGATACCACGGTCGACGATACGAAGCCGCGATGACTTCCGCCGACAACTGATCGGGGCGGGTGCGACGCTGCAACTTAAGTAAATGATAACGATCTCCAGCTTGGAACCAACAGCGTAGCCATCGCGCCGGAAAAAGCTCGCCTCCCCATTTCGCGGGCAAGTGCCAAGCGATTTGAAAATCAAACAGATACGGCAGGCCATCGTCGCCGACCAAAACATTTTCACATTTCTCCAGATCAACGTACGCCATGCCTCTGGCGTGAATGATCTCGACGAGATGTTTCAGTCGGCTGTGAAATTCATTCTCGACCTGTTCGCCGCGATGCAAAGGATGTCCGTCGACGAATTGCCGCACGACGCCCGTTGGTCCCCATCGCGAAATAAATCGAGGAATACCGTGAACGCCGCTCAGCGATTGCAAGAACGCCGCCTCGCGCGCCGCAAGCAACCGCCCGATCCATCGCAATGGAATCCCGAATAATCCCGCGTCTCTTGCGACCTTGAGGATGACCTTTTCATGTTCTCCGTGATACATGGCCGTGATGGCGAAAAAGTCATTCTTGAACACGCACTGTTTCGTGTAACGATTCTCTCGTACTACAATCTCATGGGGAAGCGACTTGCGGCCCAACGCCTTGAGAAAGGAATAGGGTCGATGAGCGGGTTCCGATGTCGTCGCCATACCGGAAAAGGCAGCGTCCATGGCCCGAATTGTAGCCTCGTGAGGGGAGGTGTCCATTGTCGGCGAAAGCGAAATCCATCGGTCTTGCGTTGCAACAAAAAGTGCGAGGCCCATCCATGTTGGAGGGCGTGGTTTTCTTTGTGCTGGTGGCGATCGTAGCACTGAGACCGCTGATTTCGGAGCGATATGATTCCGGGGTGACGGCGATCACCGCCGCGATTTCGGAGATTTCCGACGCTTCTCCCATTCGCACGCTGATCTTCGACGCGATCATTTTTGCATGTGCCGCGATTCTTTTCGCCCGGCGTCCACGCAACGAAGGGGTGTCGTCCCGAGGCATCGCGCTGACATGGATTCTCTTTGCCTTGGCCGGATGCTTGTCAACTTGGTTCGCGGGACAGAAGCGGATTGCTTGCAACGCCTCCCTGGATTGGCTCAGCCTGTTGACGTTGACGATGGTCCTCTCGCGATTCATGACCCGTGAATGGCACCGACGAATTCTATTGGCGGCAGTTCTGGCGTCGGCCTGCGCGCAGGCGGTTCAGTGCTTCGATCAGTATTTCGTCGGCTTCGAGGATACGTGGCAGTTTTACCAGGCAAGGAAGGTCGAGTTTTGGGCGAGTCAAGGTGTTGAGCTGGATTCGTCCAAGGTTGAGTTGTTTGAGCGACGAATGCAAGCGGGTGAAGCCACGGGTTGGCTTCCGCACAGCAATGTGACTGGTTCCTATCTCGTGCTCTGTGGATTTGCAGCACTTGGCGCGATGATGTCGGCGTGGCGCAAAGCGTGGAAGAAGGACGGAGGCGGGACGCTTTTTGTTATTGCCGCCGGACAATCCATCCTCACTTTCGGGGTTTTCGTCGCATCGGGGCTAACTTTCAGCACCGGCGCCTGGGTATCAGCCGTATTGGCCGGCGCGTTGTGGCTGGGGTTGGCACTTGGAAAACACTGGGTCAATGTTCATCGCCGAATGGCCGTGTTCGCCGGGTGTGTTCTGTTCTTAATAGGAATCGCCGGCACGTATGTTTACGGCGTGACAACGGGCGGGCTGCCTGGTTCTTCCCTTAATTTTCGGTGGCAATATTGGCTCGCCTCCGCAAAGCTCATCGTCGACCATGTATGGTTCGGGGTGGGTCGTGAGAATTTCGGTCGACACTACCTTCAATACAAGAGCATCGAAAGCTCCGAGGAAATATCCAACCCGCACAACTTCTTTGTTCAAATATTCTCTGAACAAGGAATCCTCGGATTGCTGGCGAGTGTGGTTCTATTGATCGTGGTGACCCGCATCATGACACGGCGGGGTCGATCGCCCGTTTCCGACGCTTTCGTTTCGATTACGAATCGATCGAGTGTTGACGGCGCGCGTTCCACGTGGGCTTGGTGCATCCTTCTGGTCTTTGCTCTTCTATCCGCACGGTCCTTTCTACTGGGCACGGCAGATCCAAACTTTGTTTTTGTTGCGAGCGTGATGTTGGCGTTGCCTTGGTTGATCGGGTTCGCGGCTTTTGCGTTCCACGCGGGGAAAATATCGAAACCGGAACCGGAAAACCGGACGACTTACATGGGCGTCGCAATCGGATTATTTGCGATGATGATCCATGACATGGTCAACTTTGCGATGTTTGTGCCAGGTGTTGCCACAACCGTCTTCGCCCTCTTGGCCTATTGTATGACGAGCCAAAACCAGTTGAAACCAGCAATAGAACCGCGCCCTGCACGCCAATGGTTTCCGTTTGTTTTGAGTGGTTTGGGTCTGATCGCTACGGTCACCTTCGGGCTGGTTCCTGTCGCTGGGGCGCAATTCCATTTGAACCGCGCCAGAGCGGGCATCGATGTGGAGAAAAATCTACTGGCCGCCGCCGCTTGCGACCGCTGGGATCCCGCGCCGTGCGCGGAACACGCGGAGTGGATGCTTCAATCGCAACACGATCCCAACTCCAGCGTGGACGCCCGAGACAAAGCCATTCAATCCATCCGCTGCGCAATTGATCGTGACCCGTTCTATCTTCGCCATTACCAAACCAAGCTGGCCATCCGAGGCAGACTCGCGGAGTTGACTTCCGACGGAGGAGATTTCTTGGCCATTGATATTGCTCAAGAGATGATTCGCCTCTATCCGACAGAATCGATGCTTTACGTAACGCTGGGTGATTGTCAATTCTCGTCGTACCGAGCAAAAGGTAGTTTGAGAAAGCTTCGCGAAGCCGCTGATAGTTATCGTAAGGCACTTTCTCTTGACTATCAGCGACCCAAGTGGGAAACGATCCAAAGATTGCGGCCTCGGGAACTTGAAGCGATCAAAAAAAGACTCCACGAAGTTGAAGAAATCTTAGAGAGGCGGTTTCGGCGGGTTCCGCCGCCAAACGATGGTCCGCCCGCGGAAATGAACTCATAGGTTTGGCGGAGCATTCATTCATACTCCCGTTCGAGCTTGGGTGCCCCTTCCTTGCCGAAAGCAAGGGTGGGGCACAATTCGTAGGCCGGGTCACCAGCCTGCCACTCTCTGTTCGCTCTTCTTCATTCGACATTCGCTCTTCCGTCGGTCGGGTCATCAACCCGACATTTCAGCTTCGCCCACCCACCGAGCTTGCTCAGCGTCATCAGACTCAAAGCCAATACGACCATCCCCCACGTCGAAACCGTGGGAATGTTCTGGCGGCAGTCGGGAACGAAGTTGTTGTCCGCATCGAGCAGATCGTCTTGCCCCGGACACAAGTCGCAGGCGTCGCCGACCGTGTCGTTATCATAATCGCTTTGATCGGGATTGATCAGAACGGGGCAATTGTCCGCCGAGTCGCAGAATCCGTCGTCGTCAGCGTCGACGTTGGGAAACCCAAAACACGGATCGCCACATGCCGCATCAACCCCATCCCCATCCGCATCCCCGTCGCACATAGTTCCGGCACTCTGTGGCACTCCACCCTGACTCTCGCAACACGTGGCATTCAACACCTCGCAAGTCGAATCGGCCATACAACAAGCGCCGCTCTCAACAAGGAAGGTGAACGACGAGATTTCGATTGGGATTAGTTCAGTTCCACCGCCACCCGGCGCGGCGAATTTGGTTCTATCCATCGAGGACGGAGGAATGCTATAGTTTTCAGGGCTGAAAGTGAATTCCCCAACGGTACAATCAGAAACGAGAAAGCGTATGGTACCCAAGTACCGAATCATGTCCGGAGGGATCAACTCGGGAGGGCAAAGTCCGCAGCGGACCCCAAGGATCAAGCAATCGTTTGTATCAATAAGGGATTGACCCGTAGGGAATATGAAAGGCACACCTCCTGAACTGGGCCCTAGGCCGTCGAGCCCATCAGGATCCGTGGTCAGGCCAATAGAATCGATCGCTCCAGTCGCGGCGCCTATCGCCAAAAGTGAACACGGAAGATCAAGAACGTAACCGGTAAGAAGTTGAGGAATATCGGATGTGCCAAAACATTCGACCTCTACAATCTCGCCACCCGCAACTTCGGTGCCGCCTAGTGGCACACATTCAACGGAAATTGTCGCAAAAACGCGATCAGAAATAACGAATACCGCTACGAACGCCAACAGCGCCCGCTTGACATGCGATCTCATGGCACGATCTCCCCACACCCATTCGCGACCGGAATTGTGCTACGGCGAACTGACAGTTACGTTCCCCGTGCCGCCGTTTTCCCAGTTCACTGGTACACGATTCGCATCGCGCAAATGGGTCTCATTGGTTCTCAAAGAAATCGTGAATGTTCCGCTCGCGTTCGTCGAAGCGCGAAAGACGAAGGACGCGGTGTACTTTTCTGGTGAAAAAGTTACACCGCCACTGTGCAACGCGTCGGCCACGCGAGCGTTGCCAACATCGATCGCCGGAACATGGGGCAAACCGTAAAAACCATAGTCCGTCCGGGACTGGTTGATCGTAATTGTTTCGAGCGTTAATGAACCCGTCGTTCCGCCGGATATTTGAAGTGCCAATTGGTTGGCATTGAGAAACGTCGAGCAATTGACGTATCCCTCGACCGTCTTGGTCGCACCTGGAGCGATTTGTTTCGCACTTGCTTTCAAAGTGATCGTGCAAGAACTGGACCCGCCACCTTGAGGCCCTTCGGGTCCGCTCGGTCCCGCTGCAAACGGTTCCGAACAGGGCATTTCCGTACAGGCATAAGGATTCGATGCAAAGGCGGAAAGTAACCCGAGGAGATCATCCACATCGATCACATCATCAGGCAAACACCCCATTAAATCAGAGGCCTCTATCCCGTATCCGCAAGCATCATAGTCTTGTGCAAATGCGGCTAGTAAGCATAAGAGGTCATCGACATCAATAGGCCCGCCGGTGTTGTTGGTATCCGCCCAAAGCCAGGTCTGAACCGGGGCAAATTGGCTGGGACCAGGCATCGTCTCGATGGTGTACGATTTGCCAGGAATGAGTTTCGGCCCATGCACATGGATGACGGAAGTGGTCCAAGGTCCATAATACGGATCAGGTCCAAGCGTTCCATTGGCTTGAACAAATGAGTTAACACAAGATACTTCGGAATCGGCGCGATCGCCGACGACTCGATAGGCCAAGTGTGTGCAGGGTGAAGATATTGCTATGTACCTACAACCTTCCGCTGCAACCGTGGTGGTAGGTCCTTGAATCCGATAGTTTTCAATACACTCGTTCAATCGATTGCTCGTTGGCTCAAACACGCGTTCCACGGCATATTGAATTCCGCATCCAAATTGCGAAAGGATCACTTGCACGGATTGGGGCCAATTGGCGTAGTACGGAGTACTCGCCAGAGTCCAATCCGATTGAACAAAAAGTTCGATGCCAGCAGCCACCGGTTGACGCGGATCACCAGAAACGCGTAGCGCGAAAGGAACCCCAACTGGTGGAACTGGATTGGGACCGACGGTAAGCACGTTTCCACTGATCGTCACGTCGCTCGTGCCGTAGTCCGCCAAATGACAAATCGCCCGCTGCAAACCGGGGTGTGTAAAGGCAAACGCCTCATTGTAACCAATGGTCGAGCAGAATGCACCGTCAAGGATTCCGAACGCGCTTCCCCCGAGGCAGTCTGGACCAAAATTGGCGATTACGGGGGAACCTGAATTCCCGATGCAGACATCCACATCAAACCGCACTTGCCAATCATATTGAGTTGAAGGATTGTCCAATGTACCATCGTCGCATTGCTGTGTACGATTTGGATGAGGTGTGCCCACTGGAACGGCGGGACAAGGTCCATCACACGCGCACCCAAAATCTTCGAACTCACCGTCTTGGCCATAACCGGTTACCCGAGTGGGAGCCCCAAATACCGGTGGGGGTTCAATTGGGAAGGCTTGGAATCCGCTGAACTCATAGGTTGTTGTCGCGGGATCACATTCGTTAGGTAAGCAGCGAAAAACTGCGTAGTCATTCGCGGTGCCATAGACGAGGGGTGAAATATGAATCACGCTTACTAGGTCCACAGGGAACTGTTTGCATACGCAAGGATGACAGATCCTACCGCTTTCCGTGGTGGAAGGTGGCACATCAAATTCAAGAATGGTGTAAGGAACTGCTCCACCGACTGGAATGTTTGGCCATGCATGCCCAACCGTGGCATGAAGTCGCTGGTTGGGCCCGGCGGGAACGTCAATGATAAACGCGGTTCCAGTATTGATCTCGTCGTCTTCACAAGTAACGTCGAGACCTCCGTCGCAATCGGGATCGGACTGAACAAATCCACCTTGAGGGTATACGAGCAGGCGCGCAACACGGGGGTCATTGCTTTGAGCGCGTTCATCAGTTCCCCCGCAAATCCCGGTAATGCCTACTGGCTCATCTTGGAGGTTTCGAGCACCCGTAGTCACATCGTGCAAACGAAGGGAGTTTCCGATGGTAATGGCTGCAGCAATGAGCTCCACCCGCACCGCTGGCCCGTTGAAGTAGGCTGAGGAGTGGCCCCAGTTTTGAAGCGATTGAGCATCGAGGGTTTGGAATTCGCCGTCGTACATCGAGGTCAGGCGAATGAAGCTGCCCTGGGGCAAGTTGGCTTCGGCGAAAAGCACCCGGACCCATGACACCTCGTTGCCCAGGAAAATCGTATGGTCGAAGACGACCTTGGGTTCATCCGTCGGGTTGTCCAAAGGCCCGGAGTCGAGACCATACGGAATGACGCGCGATGTCAGCGGCGCCGCCTGCGACGACTTTTCGGCCTTGCCACGCACGGACGGGATTTCCCGCCCAGCGTCATCAGCCTGAGCGCGCAAACTCAGCGCCCCCCCCCAAGCAAAAGAACCCCCGCGAGGACAAAACCCCACCGGAGACGATGAGTCGTGCTCAAAGAATCTGTCATTTCCCTCCTCCTCGGCATGAACTGCCCATTCCGGTGGGATTTGCTCGCCACCGAAAGACAGCCTACTCGAACGGCCTTGAATCGTCAACCCCTTGTTCGCACAGCGTTCTTCGTCGTATGATTTCCACCGATGATCATCACCATTGACGGATCGGCCGGATCGGGAAAGTCGACGGCGGCAAGGAAGTTGGCCGCACGGCTTGAAGTGGCTTACTTGGACACTGGTGCCATGTACCGCGCCATTGCGCTTGATGCCCTTCAGCAAGAAGTGGACTTCTCCGATCCCGACGCGTTGTTTCAAGTGGCTCGCAATTCCGAATTGAACTTGGATTGCGGTCCGACACACACGCGTGTTCGTCTTCACGGCCACGACGTGAGCGAAGCCATACGATCCATGGCCGTCAGTGGCGCGACTTCTCAAGTAGCCAAACAACAAGCCATTCGCAAGCTGATGATCGATCACCAGCGCCGCATCGGTGCGGAATTGGGTTCATTCGTCACCGAGGGTCGGGATCAGGGGAGCGTTGTATTTCCCCATGCGGATGTAAAGTTTGTGATGGATGCCAGTTTGGAACGCCGGGCTCAACGAAGGTATCTCGAACTGGCCGCCGAAGGCGAAGAGGTCACCCTTGAAGTCGTCATGAACAATCTGCGTTCGCGTGACCAAGTGGATTGGAAACAGTGGGAAAGTTTGCTTCGTCCCGGTGCCGCGATCGTCCTTGACTCAAGCGATCTGAGCATCGCCGAAGTCGTCGATCGGCTTGCCGTGGAAGTTCAATCCCTTGTCCAGCGCGAAACGGCCTCCCTCCACCCTCGATAGCCAGACAAAACGGGTCTTTTCGCTCATCTCAGCCCGATAATAAAAGGGGCAAGGTGGAAAAGATGCAAATTTACTTAATAATATAAAGCGGGAATGTAGTTTTGGTGTGTCAATGCCGAGCGCCCATGCAATCATGCAGGTGGTATCCGTGTAGAAGTGGGTGAAGAATATTTCTGAACGCAACCGAGCAACGTATTGCGGCGGTTGGAGGCAGGTAGTTTATGCCCAGTTTTTCGTATCGCGCTGTAAATGGACAAGGGCTGACCGTGAGCGGCGTGCTGACGGCAGAGAATTACCAAGTGGCCTTGCGCCAGCTCGATGAACAGGCTCTTTACCCGATCAAGGTTGCGGAAGGAATCGAGCAATCCCGACTTTCCATGAGTCGCGGGAGAAGGGTCAAGGCCCACCACTTGACGACGTTTTATAGTCAACTTGCGGACCTCCTTCGAGCAGGAGTTCCGATGCTTCGATCGCTGGATGTTTTGTCGCGGCAAAGCTCGAACGCGCAGTTGATGCAGATCGTCAAGGAACTCCGGGAAGACGTGGCCGGTGGAATTGGTTTGGGCGAGGCGATGGGTAAGCACCCTCTTGCGTTCTCGCCGTTGCATGCTTCGATGGTTCGCGCGGGGGAGCAAGGCGGTTTCCTCGAGGATGTCTTGCAACGTATTGCCATTTTTTCGGAAAAGCAGGACGAGCTTCGCAACAAAGTCCTCGGGGCGATGATCTACCCTTGTATTTTAGTTATGGTCGGTACGGGGATCGTGGTTCTGCTCATGATGGTGGTGGTTCCCAAGCTCCGCGAGCACATGAGGCCTGAGACTTTCAATTTTCTAACCCATACCGTGTTCGGCATTTCCGACTTACTGAAGCAACACTATTGGGCGATGCTTTTGGTCGGCGGTCTGATTGTCGTCGCACTATCGGCGGTGAGCAAAACGGAAATCGGCAAGAAGACGGTGGAGCGATTCAAGTTGCGAGCCCCGGTTTTGGGAAAAGTCATGACGATGGTGGCCATCTGTCGCTTCTGCCGAATTTTGGGAACGCTTCTGCACAATGGCGTTCCTATTCTTCAAGCCCTCAAGATATCGAAAGACTCCGCGGGAAACGAGATTCTCGGCAATGTGATTGAACAGGCGGGCGACAGCGTGCGAAAGGGTTCGGCATTGTCAAAGCCCCTTGGCGATTCGGGTTTGTTTCCTCCCTCGATTGTGGACATGATCGCGGTGGCTGAGGAGAGTAATAATTTGGAAACGGTGCTCGTTCAGATCGCCGAGACTCAGGAGTCTCGGACCGCCCGACAGATAGATCTTTCGGTTCGGATTCTGGAGCCGGTTCTTCTGGTGTTGATGGCGGCATTTGTGTTTTGTATTGCGGTGGCGTTGTTGCTGCCGATTTTGACGATGGGTTCAGCCGTGGTGGGTTGACCACCGACGGGAGTCGTATTCGCAAGCCCGAAAGAGATTCACGGTCCTAATAGGAGAAAAGGCATGCAGGTTCAGATTCGACGCAAGCGTCGAGGGTTTACGCTCATCGAAGTATTGTTGGTGGTGGGAATTCTAGCCTTGTTGGCGGCGTTCGCCATTCCGAAATTGTTCAGCCAAGCTCGCAAGGCGGAGATCAAACTGGCTGAGGCTGCGATCGGGCGAAACGGTCCGCTGGCCAAGGCGTTGGATGCTTACCGGATGGACATGGGCAAGTTTCCCGATACGGACGAGGGATTGGCAGCATTGGTGGCGCCGAAAGGCTCAAGGGGAGATGACAAATACGCCGGGCCGTATCTTGCAGAAGGCGAAAAGTCCCTCAAGGACCCGTGGCAACATCCTTATGAATATCGTTCTCCCGGCCAGTTCAATGAGGAGGAATTCGATCTTTGGAGTCGCGGTCCGGATGGTACGGATGACGGCGGGAAAGCCAGCAGCGACGACATCAAGAACTGGTCGGAGAAGTAGGGTTTTGCGGGGGGGCCCGCTGTGAAAACGGACCCCTGCTTGAGGGCGGGCAAGTCCGACCCGGCTAGCCGGTCCGACTTGTCGGTGTCACACGGTGGCACTTGCGGAATGGCAAATGCAGAAGCACGAATGGCGAATGGAATGTCGGGTCGATGACCCGACCTACGATTGGGCATGTCCGCCTAGGGGGGGACAGGCCCTGCAACCGGGGTTCACCCTTCTCGAAGTTGTGCTGGTCATCGGGTTGCTAGCGGTGATTTCCGCGATCGCCATACCCAACTTTCTTCGAGAAATTCGGAAGGAGGAGTTGCCGGGATCGGGCGAACAACTTCGATCGTTGTTGGTGCTGGTTCGGGCGAACGCGGCTTTGGATGGCAAGCGGTACCGTGTTCGGTTTCCCGATGAAGATGAAAAAGATTCTACCGGGGACGATCGTCAACCGCTCATCGAACGGGAAGATGACCCCATCGAGGAGCCGGAAGTATACCATCCGGTCACCTATCCTTGGGCAGTCGGAGCCACGCTGTTGGGAAAAACCTGGTGTGCCGAAATCCGACTGGGTCGACCGACGGTGGAAAGTTTGAAATCTCGACGGAGTGAAGTTCGGGAAGCCATCGCCGGGGCCAAAGAAGACCTTGATCCGGAGCGTCCGCCGTTGATGATCGAGATGGATGGGAGTTGTGACTGGGTTACGTTCGTTCTCACCGAGGCGCCTCGACGCACCAAGTTGGAGCAACTGGAAGATCATCCGCGAATCGAAGTCATTTTGGACGGAGATACGGGATTGGTGTGGTTGCAACGGGCATTCCATGATGAGGAATTGGACCTTTTCGAGGAGAAGGGTTGGCCGGCGGTTTGGGGACAGGATTATTTGGACCCCACCGAGATCACCGAGGATCGTGTGTTGGAACTGCATGAGTTTCGGATTGAGAAACCATGAACCAAGCCCATCGAATCCATTCCAACAGATCGGCGTATAGACGGCGCAGAGCTTATGTGCTTCTGGAGACGGTGATCGCCACTGGTCTCTTGTTGGTTGGGTTGGCGGTCATCGGAACGCAGCTTCAGGAAGCCAATACGACCGTCGGCAAAATGGACCTGCGGATGCGGGCGATCATGCTCGCGGACATGCAGTTGGCCGAACTCGACCTGGGACTCGTGGAGTTGGACAGCGTTGACGAAGTGCAAGAAGAGGACTTCGGACTTCGATTTCCCGAATGGGCTTGGCGATTGACGATTGAGGAAACCAGCGTCGAAAAAATGTTCCTTTTGCGATTGGATGTGCTCCACGCCAAACGAGAGGACTATTCGGAGGAGTTTGATTTTGAGGGCGCCGATCGCGTGCATACGGTGTACGCCATGCGCCCCACCCCGGAACCGTTGGATCTCATCACGGATTTCGGACTGACGGAAAAGCAAGCCACGGACTTGGATAAAAAGCTATCCGCGATCGGGGAAGGATTCGATATTTCGTCCTTCGATCCGGCGTTGTTGGCCAAATTGCCTTTCGATCAACTTGTGGAAGTTCTGCCGTCGTTGCTGGACGCTTTCAATATCCCGGTGGACAACTTGATTCGATCGTTGCCGCCGGACGTACGAAAGGCGCTGGAGGAGGCCGGGTTGCTTGGCGGGGACGACGAAGAATCGGCAGAAGGGGAACAGGGCGCCGACGGAGGTCAGGGGAATCAGAACGAATCGGGACAGGGCGGTGCGGGTGAACAACCGCAACCCGAGGAAGAGGACGACGGAGCGCAAGAGTAATGGTTCCGATTCGACATCGTTTTCGGAAATCCGGCGTCACGCTCTTGGAGGTTTTGTTGTCGGTATCGTTGTTGGTTTCTCTTTCGTCGATGACGTACTGGTTTTATTCGTCGGCCTTGGGAACGCGAACGCGGGATACGCAACGAGCGCAGAAAGTCCAGTTGATGCGGGTCATCATGCAACGAATGGCCAATGAAATTCGACAGGTGAGTTTGATCACCACGGGCGGTCGGGTTGGGCTGCGTGGTGAAGCGGAGCGGCTTTGGCTTTCGTCGATTCGTGTACCGACGAAGGCCACGCGCTGGCAGGAGGCCTATCAGGATGAGATTCTTCCCGGCGAGTACGACTTGGTGAAGATCGAGTACAAGATCGCCCGACACCCGGAGATCTTGCACGAAGATGGTTACCCCAAGGCGATCGGATTGGCCCGGGTAGAGCTCAAGGCGCCTCGACCGGATAGCGCTGAAACGGGTGATGCTTTTTCTGATCGGCAGGTTCGCACACCGCCGGCGGAATCGGAAGAGGGTCAGACCGGTGAAACTGGATCGCAAGGTCAGATATTGGACGATTTGTTTTTCCGTGACGAAAAAGAGAACGAACCGCAGATCGGCGTCGGGGAGGAGATTCAGTGGGACGAGCTTTACTCCAAGGAGATTCATTACATCCGGTTCTGCTATTATGACGGTTATCGATGGTGGGACGATTGGGATATCACCGGCGAAAACCCTCTACCGCAGCTTGTCCAAGTGACAATAGGTTTTGAAGAGCACCCGCCGTTTGATGCGGAATTCGGAAAGCGTGATGAGGACGCCGAGGAGTTTTGCACGTGCATGAATCGAGAACCACAGGATTGCCTGCCGATGCCATCGGACCAGTATACGATTACCGTTCGTCTTCCTCAGGCCGATCCTTTGTTTCGTTCGCGCGTGAACCGTGAAATCAAGTACGTACTGGATGAAACCGGCGGAGCAGAGGAGAAAGATGGCTCCACGGAGAGTTCATCGACCAGCGGTAGCAAAGCAAATGGGTCGGGGACCAAGAGCGATTCAACAAAATCGGGGCAAGGTAGAAAGTAGCCATGAGACGATCGCGTGGACTCATATTGCCTGTGGTGCTGTTTGTGCTCCTGTTGTTGGGGCTGCTGTCGGCCATGTTCATGATGAGAGTGGGAGCGGACATGGCCTCCACGCGAGTGGCCGCTCTGCGTCAACAGACGCGACTGGCGGCGGAAGCAGGTGTGGAGCGGGTGAAACAAATGCTCCGGACGGGCCGAATGGATGTGGCCCGGTGGTACAACAATCCCGACGAAATGAACCGCATCGTGGTCTGGGCGGACGGCGGCGATCCGACGATCTGGGGAAAAAGCGAAGAATTCGACGACGGTCGTCCCGCAGTTCGCTTTAGCATTGTGGCCGACGATCCCACGGATGATCTGGATTTCATTCGGTTTGGAATTACGGATGAATCTTCCAAATTGAATCTCAATACAGCTTCGGAACCGCAGTTGACGAAGTTGGTGACGGCGGCTTTGAAAGGTCGGGAGGACCTTGATCCACAGGAGATCGTGGACGCGATTTTGGATTGGCGTGATACGGACAATCAGCCGCGCAGTAGCGCATCGGATACGGAAGGGGAGTATTATAAAGCGCTGGACAAGCCCTATAAAGTGAAAAATGGACCCTTTGACACGGTGGAAGAGCTGTTGTTGGTGAAGGGAGTCACGCGGGAGGTTCTTTACGGTGAGGATTTTGATCGTAACGGGCTTCTGACGGCCAATGAAGATGATGGGGACGAATCGTTTCCGATGGACGACCAGGATGGCAAGCTCAATCGGGGAATATATCCCTATCTGACGGTTCAATCTTATGAAAACAACGTGAGCAATGATCAGAGGCCTAGAGTTTATTTGAAGTGGCCGGCGGAGAGAATCAGGGCGGAATTGGAAGAGGATTTCGCGGATTCGCCGGAGGTGATCGACTACATTATCGCGGCGGCGACCCCACAGTCTGGAAGGGCTGGTGCATCAGGCGGACCGGGAGGGGCGCAGAGCGGGCAACCAGGGCGTCGAGGTCAGGGAGCAACCGCTCCACCCCAACGCGGTGCACCCATCCGACCGGGTCGTGGAGGTAGGCAGGCGCCCGATCCGAATAACGCTGGAAATGAGGGGGGTGAGGAAGGAGCCCCTGCCGGAGGAGGTAAGTTGGGACCGCGTCAGCAGCGTAGAGAACCCCTTCAGCCCGGCAGACGACCTACTCCAACGAAACCTGGCGGTAATCCTGGTACTGCCGGTGGGAATGCCGAGGAAAACGCGACTGAGGAAGGTGAACCGACGGTGCAACCGCTGGTCGGAGATGAGGTGCCGCCGGTTCGAAGCCCCCAGCGGGGCGCTGCCGCGGGCGGTGGTGCGATTCCGTCGCAAAGTGGCGAATCGAATGATGGTACGAAGGCACCTAAGCCGATTCGAAATCCAGCGTCTTTGTTTTTGACGGAGGTGGTCAAGGATGGTCAACCCCAAGAGAGCCCCCTTAAGCCGGAGCACCTTGCCGTTGTGATGGACCGAATGACCCTTAGACCGGCGAGGGAACAGCGAATACCGGGAATGATCAATATCAATAGCGCCGCACCGGAAGTGCTTCGTTGCCTGGACGGGCTGACGGAGGAGCAGGTGCAAGGGATTGTGTCCAAGCGAACGACCTTGGACTCGGAAATTCTGGCCACTACGGCTTGGTTGGTGACGGAAGAGGTCATGGACATCGAGGCTTACGAAATGATAGCGACCTCTATTACCGCGCGGGGGCAACAGTTTGCGATTGAGTCGTTGGGATTTGCCGACCATGCCGGAATTGTCACCAGGCTGCACGTTGTGGTAGATATGATCGGTCCGATCGCGCAAACGATTTATTATCGAGATGAGAGCTATTTGGGGTCGACGTTCCCGATCCGGTTTGAGGACAAGGAGAAGATCCGTGCCCGGTAGAACTCGAGCCAAGAATATTCTCGCATTTGATTGGGACTCTCGGACGCTCCGTGTGGTTCATGCAACCGTCGGGAAGCGCGCTCCGAAGATCGACCGCGTGTTTGCGGTGGCGATCCCGAAGAACGTGGACGTCAACCACGCCGAACAGATGGGGAAATTTCTTCGACAGGCGCTTGAGCAAGAGGGCATCTCCGCCGCCCATGCGATCGTGGACATTCCCCGCGATCAAGCCACGTTCAATACCTTGACCCTGCCGTGTCAACCGCTGAACGAGTTGCCCAGCATCGTAGCGATCCAGATTGCGAAGTATTTACCGTATGCCGTTGGTGAGGCGATCGTGGACTTCGCGGTTGGGCCTCATGAATCGGGCGCACCGACCGCCGAAGTGGTGGTGGCGGCGGTTCGGCGAGAGGTGGTCACTCATTGTGAGGCGGTTTTTTCGGCTGCCGGTTTGAAACTCGATCGAGTCGGACTTCGACCGTCCGCGAATCGAGTGGCCGCCTGCGAATTGTTGAGACATGCACTACCGGGCCGAGTGCTGTTTATCGATATCCGTCCGACCCTGACGGAAATCAACGTATTGCGGGATGGGTTTCTTGTGTTTTCGCGGGCGGCATCGGTATTGATTTCGGAACCGGAAGCGTCGCCGGCGCAAGATCGTTCCGAAATAAAAGAGCCTCCGGTTCTTACTTTGGTCGGCGCCGATCTTGAGTTTCCGTCTTCGTCCGCGATCGCTTCTCCGACTGGTCCACCCAGCGTGGTTTCGTCTTTGGTGGTAGAGGTCACTCGTTCGATCGAAGCCTATCGGGCCACGGAACCCGGAGCGAAGATGGATCACGCGATCATCGGGGGTGATCTCGGAGTAGAAGAATCCTTGGCGGAAACCCTGCAACAACGGTTGGGGATCACGACGGAGATTTACAATCCCGCGTCTTCGTTCGGTTGGGAGCCTGACGAAGGTCGGGCGGCGTCGGCTTTTGCCGCGTCTCTTGGGTTGGTGATCGGTTATACCCAGGAAGACGGGCTGCAATTCGACTTCTTGAATCCTAAGCGGACGATTACCACGACCGAACGTCGGTTGCGAAAAGTGCCGCTGATCGCGGCGACGGTGCTGCTTTTCGTTTTTGCGGCGGGAATAGGTTTTGCGGCCATGACGAAACCGAGTCGCGACCGCCTGGCGGCGATGGACGGGCAGATTAAGAAACTTCAAGACCGGACCAAGGATAATGAAAAATTTCTTGCTCTTGTCCAGGAAGTCAAGTCGTTCGATCAAGGGCAGCATATTTGGGTGGACGTGCTCTACGATGTGATCGGGAATCTGCCGTCGCAAGAAGAGATGGTGGTTTCGCAGATTGACGTGAACCAGAAGGATGAAAAGGTGGTCTTTCGAACCCGTGCCAAAAAGCGGGACACGGCCACCGAGGCCGTTCGGGCTTTGTCGAGTTTCAGGAGGGATGGTCGGGAACTCCCTAGGTTTAAGGTGAGCATCCGAACGCAGACGGAGAAACCGGGCGAATCGTATCCGTTTTTGCAAGATATGCAGATCAAGATTTTGGCGGATGAGGGGAAGAGCAAGGGCGGATCGAAAACCGATCCATCCGGCGGGGCGTAACGGGCAAAGGCGAATATGGATCGTCGCAGCAAGATTCTCGGTAGTTTGTTCGGCGTAGTCGTCGCCTACGTCCTGGTGACGGAGGTGGTCTATGCGCGGTGGATCAAACCGGCGCTGACCATCGACGATTGCATTGCCGAACGGACGAAGGAGTTAGACGCTCTTGAAAAGGGTGAAGATCGAGTTCGGCAGGCGGCCGCGGAATATCGCCAGCTGATCGAACGTAGCGGATCGTTAGACCTCAATCAAGTGGAGAATGATCTAAGGAAGCGACTCAACGAACTCATCGAGCGACATGGGCTGCAAGGCTCTAACGTTTCGGCTGGGCGATCGACCAAGGATAACAAGACCGGAGTCGAGAAGTTGTTCCTGGACGTTACGGCGGAAGCATCGCTTTCGTCGGCGGTGAAGTTTCTCAAGGAGGTGGCGGAGCTCCCGCAATTGGCGCGGATGACGAGCGTCAAGATTTCGCCGGGCGGAGGTTCTCGGCGGGAAAAAGAATCGGATCGGGTCAATCTCACGGTTCCGTTGGAGGTTGTGCTCCCGCCTGCTCAGAAGCTTGCGGGAGCCGTTCAGGCAGAAAAGATGGTGCAACCGGCGACGTTTGTACGACACACCAGTCGCGATTATTCAAGGATTTGGGAACGCCGCCCGTTTCAAGAATATGATCCGCCGAAACCACTGGTTCTTACCATCCGGCAAAAGGCGGTTCAAGTGACCGTTGGGATACCGACGACTCTGCAAGTGACGGTGACAGGCGGTGACAGCAAATATACGTACGCATGGTCGCCGCCGGAGGGGTTGTCCGCGGCCAATGTTGCGTCACCGAAACTCGATACGGCAAGCCCACGTACGCAGGAATACACGGTCCTGGTGGCCGATGGGAAAGGTCAAAGTACCTCGGATACTGTTTCCGTTGTGGTGAAGGAGAAGGAGCAGGTTGTGGTCAAGCCTGTGGAACCGCCTCCACCGCCTCCTCCCCCCCCTCCTCCGCCACCGCCCCCTCGATGGAA
>JBBTCX010000074.1:0-1239 GCA_038043045.1 Planctomycetota bacterium
AAGGCATCCCCGCCACGGCCAATCTGGTGGCGATCGGCGAGCAAATCCTTCGGGAGCTTCGCAAATCGAACCAACAGCCACGGACGGTCAACGTCACCAATCCCCGCTACTTCGGCGCGGACGCACGAAGCCAACAGCGGCGTATCACCAACGGAACCGTCCCAACAGATTGACGCTTGGGGGAAGGTCGGGTGGTCGGAGAATTTATGGCAGTTTGGAAGTTCATTTGAATTGTGTTTTTGCAAAATGAGTGATCTTATCGGACATATCGCTCGTCCGATAATTCATGAAAATCGCGTTCTTTGGCAGTTCGTAACCTACTGTTATGAAATAAGTTGGGCATGAATTGCGGTTGGCATTCAATACACACAGTGGTGCTTTATTTCGGAAATGAGGAATGGGTTTGGCGCGAGGGTTGGGAGGTGAGGGTGGAGGGGTGAGAATCGAGGAAAAGTGCCACATCATGGCACTATCAGAGTAGCGAATGCGGAATCGAGAATGGCGAAGGATGTCGGGTCGATGACATGACCTTTGCGACTCAATTATGGAAGGCCCGCACGCAATTCCATTCTTGCTGCCAGAATCTCCGCAAATCGTTCGACGAACGCAGCCCTCGCTGACTCTTCGTTCAATCCCGCGCCGGTAACGTCGTTGATGACGAACTCCCT
Source organism: Planctomycetota bacterium (assembly GCA_038043045.1). GTDB lineage: Bacteria > Planctomycetota > Phycisphaerae > UBA1845 > UBA1845 > JBBTCX01. The sequence goes on from JBBTCX010000074.1 coordinate 669, forward strand.
ATGCTTCTTCCCATCATCGACGCCGGTAAGTGAAATGGTCATTGGCATGGAGTAAGTTTGCACGCCGGGAACGCTGTTGGCGGGAACTGATTGAACGGCGCCTCCAGTGATCAGCAAAAGTCGGTCGGCGACGTCGGCAAGTTGCATGGCGACAACGTCGCCTGCGGCTTTACCTGTGATTACAGCGGCAAAGCCTTGCGGAGAAATGAATGCGTCTGAAAACACACTTCCGGCGGCGCTGATGCCATTTCTGCCAAAATGTTCAACGACTACTGACGTGATCTCGCTCGACGGTTTATCCGCAGAATCAACGAAGAAGACAATGTAATTCACCCGCGTCTTTGGCTTGGCCACGACATAGCTGGCGAGTCGCAAACGCTCCGCTTCCCTTGCCCGCTCCGCCACACGCTCAGCTATTGCAATTCGCTCCTCCTCATGTCTGCGGACCAACTCCCCACAGCCAGTTCGGAGCATTCCCCCATGCCTCAAAAAACTCATGCAACGGAGCATGGCGGATCTAGCAGGCTGTCGGACTTGAGGTCCGCGTCTTCGACGGGCTGATCCGTCTTCG
>JBBTCX010000075.1:0-13979 GCA_038043045.1 Planctomycetota bacterium
TATCGCCAAGAATTCCTCTGCGAATTCATCGATGAATCGACCGCTTTCCTGACCCACGACCAGATCGTCGCTTGCGTCGATCCCCTCTTGTGCGCACACGCGTCCTCCGCGCCGTTGATCGACGATCCCCGCGATCTATTCGTCGGCGTCGACATTGGCCGCCACCACGACCTCACCGTTCTTTGGGTTCTCGCCCGCACCAATCCGAGCCGCGACTGTGAGGGAGCGGTTGAAAATTCCACCCTGAATGCCTTTGCTCTTAAAAAGTGTCATGATATGGCACCCGAATTCACAACCGTCGCGATCATCGAACTCGCCGCCGCGCCTTTCACCGAGCAATCCGCCGTCCTCGATGAACTTCTTCGTATCCCCAACGTCCGCCGCTGCTGCATCGATGCCGGCGGGATCGGCATGCAACTCGCGGAACAAACCGTCGAAAAATTCGGTCCCCATCGCGTCGAGCCGATCACCTTCACACTCGCGACGAAATCGCAACTGGCCACGGCACTTCGCATCGCCGTCGAAACGCGAAAAATCCGCATTCCCAACGACGACCGCGTCCGCAACGATTGGCATAGCCTCGAGCGTACCATCACCGGCGCCGGTCAATTTCGTCTCAACGCCGCTCGACGCGACGGCAGCCACGCGGATCGCTTCTGGGCCGCCGCCCTCGCTCTTCGCGCCGCCGGCACATGCGGCGCGGGAGGTTTCGCTTTCGGCCCCATCGATTGGATGCCCGGCAGTCGCCTGGCCTACGCGCGAGGTGGCACATGGTGACACCCAATCAGAGCCACGACCGGGAAGGAGCGGATAATCGTCCAAAAGTAGAACGAACTCGTTAAGGAGATGAAAAACATGAAATGGACCCAAAAAATCATTAACGCCATTCGCGGCCGCGACCAGAAACCGAAACCCGGGCAGGTGGTCATTCCGCGAAGAGAAGATTCCCTTCGGGACTATCCCGGCGCCGGACTGACCCCTTCGCGACTCGCGGCGATCCTCCGAGAAGCCGACGACGGCTCCCTCTCCACGCCCATGCAGCTCTTCGAGGAGATGGAGGAAAAAGACGCCCACCTCTACTCCATCGCCAACACGCGACGACTTGCGCTTACGGGTTTGGATTGGCGCATCGTAAGCGCCGCGGATCAAAACGAAAACGTCGACCGCCCGCCTGCCGACGAAGCGGCCGCTTTCGCCCGCGAAATCCTCGATCGCGTCGACCCATTCGATGAAATGCTGCAACATCTCTCCCTCGCCGTCGGTCGAAACATCGCCGTGGCCGAGATCGTCTGGGAGTTTGTTCAGGATCGTCTCGTGCCGATTCAGATTGTGCCGGTCGACTTTACTCGCATCGTTTTCGACGACCTCGACCAACCGCGCATACTTACCCGCGATGAACCGCGAAACGGCATTACGCTTCCTCCTAACAAATTCATTATCCACACGCCGCACAGCGTTTCCGGTCATCCACAACGCGGCGGTTTGCTTCGGGTCACGGCGATGATCTACCTGATGAAAAACCTGGCCCTGAAGGATTGGGCCATTTTTTCGGAAGTTTTCGGGATGCCTGTTCGAATCGCCCGCTACGAACCCTCGGCCACGCCGGAGGAAAAACGCGAAATGCTTCGGATGTTGGAATCCCTAGGCAGCAACGCCGCCGGCATTTTCAGCCGGGCCGTCGAGCTGCAAGTGATCGAGGCCAATCGCGGCAGCGCCGGTCCGCCCTATGAACGACTGGTGGAATTCCTCAATCGTGAAATGAGCAAGGCCTGGTTGGGTCAAACACTGACAACGGATGTCACCGGGCAAAGCGGATCGATCGCCGCCGCGCGGACCCATGAAACCGTGCGGCAGGACCTCTTGATGGACGACGCGCGCAAGGAGGCCCGGACGATCCGCCGCGATCTGTTGGGACCGATCACGAGACTTCGTTTCGGACCCGACGCGCCCGTTCCGCATTTTCGTCGTCAGCCGAAACTCACGACGGATCGCAGAGAACTGGCGGAGGTTTTGGACGCCGCCGCCCATCGACTGGGTATTGACGTACCCTTGGGTTGGGCCCGCGAATCGCTGGGAATTCCGGCGGTGCGAAATGGAGAACCAACCTTATCGGTAGCCCGAGCGTAAGGGAAAAGAAATGCCTTACAGAAAGTGCCAATGCTGTGTCAGCAGAAGCAAGAGCAAAAGGAGGTGGAAAGGACATGAAAAAAGAATCCCGGAAAGAAAATCGAGAGATGCGGGCGTTATCGTCCGCGGTGCTGTCGGGTGACTCCGCGCCGTCGCGGGTCGTGTTGGTGCCTTGGGGAAAAGTGGAGAGCACGAACGGCGATTTCGTCGTCGATGACGAATCGGTCCGTTTGGCGATCGAAGCTTTTGAGCAACACGCCACGGACCTGCCCATCGACTACGAACACCAGACGTTGGGCGGATCGTACGCCTCACCCACGGGTCAGGCTCCGGCGGCGGGATGGATCAAGCGGCTTTTCGGCGAGGAAGGCGTCGGTCTCCAAGCCGAAATCGAGTGGACGCCACAAGGCCGGGAGATGATCGGCGCCAAGGAATATCGCTATCTATCGCCGGTGGCGATCGTGCGAAAGAGCGATCGAAAGCTCATCGGTCTGCATTCAGCCGCGCTCACCAACAAGCCGGCGATCGTCGGTATGGAACCGATCGTGAACCGGTGCGGCACCGACTCTGAAGATGCCAACGCGTTGACACTTCTTCGATCCGAACTCGGTGTCGCGGAGGATGCCGATGTCGAGGAAGTTCTCATCATGGCAGGTCGGCGAATGGCGGAACTGGAGCGGGAATCCCGACGCCGACGTGTTGAAGATCGGGTTCGTGACGCAATGCGATCGGGCAAACTGGTCGAGGCCCAGCGGTCCTGGGCCGAGGAACTCGCCGCGCGAGATGAATCGCTCTTCGACGAATGGTTTCAAACGGCGCCGGTGGTCATTGTCACCGGTACCAGCGTTCCGCCTAATCGATCAGAAAACGGGCAGCCACGTTGCCAAGCGATCGTCTCGCGGGCTCGATCGGAATACCGAAGTCAACCGCTGCTCGCACAACTGACCTCAGAAGAGGCGTACGTGAAAGATGCGCTGAAACAAAACGCGAAAGTCGCATAAGGCGACAGGACAACAATCTTTGATCCCCATCGGGATCGGAAAGGAAGGGAAGAATAATGCCACTCACTGTCAATCGGGATGTGGACCACTATGTGGACCTGGAGCTTCGGACGTTGCCGGTGGCGGCGGCGAAGCACATTTACAAGGGCGGGTTCATCGGGTCGAACTCCGCGGGTTACGCTCAGCCGCTGGTCGCGGGCGATCCATTCGCGGGAATCGCCTATGAAGAGGCCGACAATACGACCGGAGCCGCCGGTGCGATGACGGTTCGCGTGTATACCTTTGGCGACTTCGGGCACGCGCTCTCCGGCGCGACGATCGCCCACATGGGTCGACCGGTTTTCGCTTCGGCGGACAACACGTTGACCTTCGACGGAGCCGGGCAGTCTTACCTTGGATTCGTGCAGGATGTTCCCGCAAACGGGCAGATTGTGCTGAGAATCGACGTGACCCGCCAGCGCATCAAGACGGTCACGCACGTCGTTGAGGATCTGGCCGCCGGCGCGGACATCGCCGCTCGAGCGGTGCACGGGTTCGACAGCGAAGGGTGGGTTGTCTCCGCGCGAGTCGTGAATCAAACGACCGCCGCGGCTGGAATCAATGACAGCAATACCTGCGTCGTGGCGCTTGCCACCGGGGCCGGTTCGATCGCGTCGAAAACGTTTGACACTGCCAATGTTTTTCCGGCGGCCAATTCGCAAGTGAGCATGGGAACGATCAACAACGCCCACGTCACGCCGGGAAGCGTACTGACACTGGCTGTCACCAATGGAACGACGGCTAATCCAGGCATTTTCTTGGTGGAAGTGGATTACGTGTAAACCTCGGAGCCGCGACCGTCAGGGCGCGGGAAGAACCGCGCGGGTTAGAGCACGCGGCTCACAAACAAACGAAAGGAGGGGCTTGAATGGCCATCATCAACACAGGGTTATTGACCAAGGGTTTGCGGAGTGAGTTTTTCAGCCGCTTTGACGCGGCCACCACCTATTACCAAGATTTGGCGACGCGGATTCCATCCACGTCGGACAGCGAGACGTACAAATGGCTTGGGGCCATGCCGAGGATGCGGGAATTCGGCACCGGTCGCGTGGCTCGCGGGCTCCGAACGGAGTCGTATTCGATCGAGAACTTGAAATACGAATCGACGATCGAGGTCGACCGCGACGAGATTTCCGACGATCAGACGGGTCAAATTCGCATTCGGGTCGCGGAGATGGCCGACCGGGCCGCGACGCACAAAGATTACCTCATCGCCCAACTGCTGATCAACGGCGAAACCGCCGGGTTCACGGGTTATGATGGAGTGCCATTTTTTGACACTACCCACGTGTCGGGATCGTCCGGGGCCCAAAGCAATAAGCTTTTCTCCAATGCGATTGACACGGATGATCCGACGGCGGAAGAATTTCGCCGGTCGCTGCGCATCGCCATCGGCGGGATGATCAATTTCAAGGACGATCAAGGCGATCCCATGGCCACCACGGCCACGGGATTGGTCTGCGTCGTGCCGCCGAACATGTATCTTTCCGCGCTGGAAGCGGTCAGTGCGACGGTGATCAACAGCACGACCAATGCATTGCAAGGGGCCGCGAGGGTCATTCCACTTCCGTGGTTCTCCAACCCGTTCAAGTGGTATTTGTTGAAAAACGACGGGGCCGTTCGTCCGTTCATCTTCCAGGATCGAGAGCCGGTCGAATTCACGGCGTTGACCGAAGAGAGCGACGAAGGGTTCCGTCGGGAGAAATTCTTGTACGGAGTTCGGGGACGGTATCGGATCGCGTACGGCTATTGGCAGCACGCGCTGAAGATGGAGTTCCAGACGGGATCGTAACCCCGAAGAGACATGGGGTGGCACCGCTGGGCGTGCCTGGCGGTGTCACCCCGCCCGAGGAGAGAACATGGCATACATCACGAACACGGATATTGATAAGCGACTGGGGACGGCCACGTACTTGCAACTGTCCGACGACAACAACGACGGGGTCGCGGATGCTGCGGTGGTGGATGAGGCCCGGTTGGGCGCGGAGGGTGAGGTTGACAGCTATTTCGCCCGGCGATTTCAGACGCCGATCGCAGTGAGTCAAGAGCCGCAATTGGCGGCGCTGATCAAGTCCATTGTGCTGGACTTGGTGGAGGTACGACTGCGCTCTCGTCGACCGCCGGTTTCGACGAATGCGTTGCAACAGGCGGAACGGGCGAGGGATTGGTTGCGGCGGGTGGCATCGGGAGCGATCGAGTTGCCCTTGATCGGCGAAGTGGCGACGCAAGCGTCGCGCGGTCCGATCGCGGATGTTGTCGGAAGTGCCAAGGTCTTGTCACGCGACGAGTTGGCGGATTTCTAGGAAGGGAGAAGTGAACCATGCCGGTGGCGGATCGAACGACGATACGAGCGACGGTGGATCAGTTGATGACGATGTTGCGAGCCAATCTCGTGGCAGACCCGCCGACGGCGACGAAACCGTTTCGTCGGGCGGAAGTGGGGGCGGCGGAATTTCAGGAGTTTCCGCGTCCGTTTTTGACGGTGAATCCCACAAAGGCCAAACCGATCGGAATCACCGACAACGACAAAGTGATGGAGGTGTCGACTGAGTTTCACATCGCCACCGACGTAACCGCGGCGGATCCGCAAGGAGCGTTGCTCGATGCCCTCGGGGCGGTGGAAGACTATCTCGATTCTGTGATCGACACGGGGATTCTGGAAGGAGCCGAAGGGTTCGACGATCGATCGTGGACGTTGGAGTTTCCCAAGGAAACGAGCGGCGCGCGGGTGGGTGTGGCCAAGGTGACAATTGCCTTCGTCGTCAAGGTCAAACGCGGAAACAATCGAGTGCCAGCGCCGTGACACTTTAGTCGACCTGACCAAGCCACTGCTCAAGAGCAACGGCCCCGTGACAGTGCCACCTAGTGGCGCTGTGCGGCGGGCAAAACCCGCCCTACGTTTTGGAGGGGAAATATGATTTGGATTCTGGCGAGTCGTGGGGCGACGACGAAGTTGCGAGCGTCGCCGTTTACGGAGACGGCCATCGAAGGCGTGCACAGCGTGGTCTATCGACCGGGGGTGGAGCCGGTTCCGGTTTCGGGAGCCCTGCCGACGGGCGGGGCGTTTGGTACGTTTTCTCGGGGAATTCAGCGGATTTCCGGGTTTGTGTTTTCCTATCACGGCAGCGCGGCGGAAACGTTGTTTGCCATTGAGTCGGGAATAGACCTTCTGATTCGCTATCGAGCAAACAAGCAAAGGCGCCTGCGAAAGCTGAAGGACGTGATCTTTATCGGCGACGCGACGGTGATGGTATCGGCGCTGAATGAGGGCGTGTCGGAGTTGATCGGCGTGCCGTTTCGGGTGCAGATTCCGGAGGGGGAGAAGCTCTCGGATCACATTGAGGATACGGTGGAGGTGTAGTCATGGCGAATAGAGTTCCAATGGAGTTGGTGGCCGCCCAGTCGGGATTCGCGGCGCAGGACGCGGAATTGAACGCGACCCGGGAGCGACAGTTGCGGGCGGTGGTTCGGCAGGCGGCGAGTGGATCGAGCCACATCGATCTTGCTTTTTCATTGGCCATGAGGTTTCGGTTGGTGTTCCTTCGGGCTCATTATTCGGGCGGCACGGGGCAGTCGCCGTTCGTGCTAACGTTGGACTCGGGAATGGGATCGGCCTTTGACGCCGGGTTGTTCACGGTCACCCAAGCGGGAACTCTACACGACGTCAATCTGCGCGTGGAAGGGGTCGACCTGGAAGACCCATCGCCGTGGACATTTCAGGCCGGGGACCAGTTGCGGATTCAATGGACGAATCCCGACCTCACCAAAATGACGTGGGGAGTCGAAGTGGGATTGGCGTTGGTGTCATAATCTGACACTCCATGAAGGCGAACTTGGTTTGCGGTTCACCCCCCTGAAGGGGGCGGTTTGTGGGAAAAGACCCCTCCAGGTGGAGGAAGGAAAAAGAAGGAGGAAGAAAGATGCCTCAGACGTATATGGATGATGTGGGAGCGGTGTTGCCCTCGGCGGTGACGGGTCCATTTCAGGTGTTTAAGTCCGGAGATTCGGGGAGTTTCATCAAGATCGATCCGGCGAGCGCAAAGATAGAGGCCGCGGGAACGGCGAGGCCGACTCGGCGGATCGTGGTGCCGGTAAGTCGAGTCTTTGGGGCGGCGACGAATGCGTCGATCGATACGGCGCTGGACGCGAAGAGTCTCAGCGCGACGTTGGATACGGGATTCTACGCAATACCCTTCGCGGTGCCGGCGGACATGGACCTCACGGAGGAAAGCCGGGCGAAGTTGCTGATCGCCCCGACGGTGGACGGGGGAGATGGGACGGTGATCCGGTTCGAGCTGACCACCACGTACGGAAAAGACGGCGATACGTCCGTGGTGACTAGCGTTGTCACTCATGATTTCACGGCGCCGTCGGGCTGGACGGTACAGGATTTGAAATCGGTGACGATCGACACCGGCGGCGGGAATACGTACGCGGTCAACACGTTCGAGTCGACGGACATGGTCGGGCTACTGATCAAACGCTTGGGCAGCGCGTCGCAGGACACGTTTGCCAACGCCCTGTATCTGGCGAGCGCCTTGGTGTTTGAGTACACGGCGAAGGTGATGTAGGCGACCGTGAAATGAAAAAGAACGAATCAAGAATGGCGTGCGAGCGTGGACGATGGCGAAAGCCGTCGTTTGGATGGCCGTCGGCGTCCGCCTCTTTACGGGGCCAGAGCGGAGTTGACGGCGTTGGAGAAGATCGAGGAGAGGAAAGAGGCCAGGCTGCCTCGGGCGGCCGTTCCGACGTATTCGCCGCAGCCGGTGCAAAGGAAGAGCGCAAATGCGACGATCGCGGTGAGGGTGAGTTTGCGAATCATCATCGGTTTCCTTTCCTTGCGTAAGTCGTTCCAGGAACGAAACGGGCGTACGTCAATCGGTGGTATCGACGTACGCCCGCGGTTTTTCCACTTCGAGGGCGGTTATCCACCCAGTAGAGCCAACGCGTTCTGCGGTTGAGCATTGGCAATCTGCAAAACCGACGTGGCCGAGTTCACCAGAATCTGGGCTCGCGTCAGCGAAGCCGTCTCCACCGCAAAATCCGCGTCGCGGATGGCGCTTTCCGCCGCGGTGACGTTTTCCAAAGCCACGCCCAAAGAGTTGATCGTACTTTCCAAGATGTCCTTTTGGAACGCACCCAGTCGACCTCGCAAGCTGGCGACCTGATTGATGGATTCCCGAACAATTCGTTGAGCGGTCGAGAATTTTCGACTCTGGAGGTCATTGCCCAACCCGCTCGCCAGGGTGGTCAAGAACCCGGTTCCCTTGCTTCCGAGTTTGGCCGTGGAAAGCTCAGTGATTCCGATGGTTTCACGACCGGTTAGTCCAAGATCGGGCGAAATCTGGAAGATCGCGCCGCCGCCGAGAATCTCAAAACTGGTTTGACTCCCCGTGGTGCCTCCAAAGGAAGGCGTCAGAGTCAAGTCCAGAGCGAGGGATCCGGCTTGAACGGAAGCATCGAGACCGTCGACAATGGCATTGGCCCCGTTGATGGTCACGGTGCCGTCCACGCCAAAGTCGGTTACGTCCGCCGCTTGGGCTGTAAACGCCGTCGAAACGTTTTCCAAAACGCTCACCGATACGAAAGCGTCCAGACCATAAGTTGTGCTTTGCAACAAGAGCGATTTGGGTCCGGTACCCGATGCCGACGCGGTGGCGGATACACCGGTTAGGTCTTTGGATTGATTGATGCGCGTGGCGATGTCCGTTGTGCTCGTTCCAGAAGCAAAGCTGATGATCTCGCTGCCCAGGTTTCCTTTCACCTGGACCGTGGTGGTCCGGGCAATCGTTCCATTGCGGACTCCGGCACCCGTCGTCCCAGCGCCCACCGCGCTGATGTAGGCCAACTGCGATCGGGTCACAACCTTAACGGTCACTTGCCGGAACCCACCGGGTGGAATCTTCGACGCGTTGATCGTAACCTTATCGAGATAGTTGAGCGCGGCGCCGGTCGCTTCGTTGACGTTGACGCCCGATGTTGTGAACGCCAAGTTGCCGTTTAAGAGCTTTTTGTTTCCAAACGCGGTGGAATCTGAAATACGATTGATGGACGCCAGGATGGAGTCAATCTGCAACTGGTTGGCGGAGACTTCGTCCGGTGTAAGACCGGCTTCGTTCGACGATTGGCCGACGAGGGCCTCCAGATCCAGCAGCAAGGAGCTGATTTCTTGAAGACCACCTTCAGCCACCGTCACAATCGTGTCCGCGCGGGTGGCGTTGGAAATCGCTTGACCGACCGCGCGAATGCTCGATCGCAACGTCTCGGACGCGATCAAACCGGCGGGATCGTCTCGACCCGAATTGATTCGCAAACCAGTGCTCAACCGAACGAGCGCCTGGTTCAGCGACGAGTTGTTGTTGCCCAGTACACGCTGGGCAATGAGTGACGGTACGTTGGTGTTGATCCGACTCATGTTCGTTCATGCCTCCACGGGCCCAAGGGGAGCCAGCTTTTCGCTCTCGCCGTCCGGGCTCTCCCGCACATCGCGTTCATCCGCTCGCTGGACATCGTCACGCCCTCGTCACGATGGGTCCTAGCGTTTGGCAGTTCACTCCGCGACAATCTGTACTGACAATTCCAACAGCTTCTTTGCCCCGGAACACTGACGAACCTGACCTACCGGATTGGTTTCACGTCCGCATGAAAAAACTACATGGGACGCCCTATACCCCAAGGTCCCCGATAGCGGGCCAATAATCCGGTGGGGGTCACAAACCAACCATCGTCCGGTGAATAGCGGGCCTTTAGTACATTCGGACCCCACATGCGGACTTCACCCCATCTCGACCGAGAATCCACTTACCCTGCATGAAATAAAGGAGTCGGATCAATCCGTTTCTGCAACTTCCAAGCCCACTTTTACCGGACATTTCGAAAAGGACCCGGACCTGAAATCAAGGAGAAACTTCTTGGGCACCTTTGAAGCAGCACGGCTTGGGCCTACAATCGCCTCACGTTGAGCTCGGCGACTCGACATGGCCCCTGGAGGGTTTGGGGATGACAAGGCCACGGCATCTTTCCAGAGCGCTTTTGTGTGCGACCCTGTCCTTGGTGGGGTTGACGCTGACGGGTGGGGTTTTGGCTCAGGATCGAGAAAACGCGGATCGTGCTAAGGAAGGGATGGTCGCCATGCAGGGAAGTGACACAACCCCGAAACACACCAACCGTCTCATCCGCGCGACAAGCCCTTATCTCTTACAACACGCCCACAACCCGGTGGATTGGCATGAATGGAATCCGGAAGCGTTTGAAAAAGCTAAGCGCGAAGACAAGCCCATTTTCCTCAGTATCGGGTATGCCGCTTGTCACTGGTGCCACGTCATGGAGCATGAGAGTTTTGAGCATGAAGAAGTCGCCGAGGTGATGAATCGGTTTTTTGTCAACGTCAAAGTCGACCGCGAGGAACGACCGGACGTGGACGAAATTTACATGGCCTATACCCAGGCGCGCACCGGTCACGGCGGCTGGCCGATGAGCGTGTGGCTTACTCCGGACGGAGCTCCGTTTTTCGCGGGGACTTATTTTCCAAGTGACCAATTTGTCGACGTACTGGGGCAGATATCCGAAACCTGGCGTTCCAAACGGGAGCAGGTGATCGCGAGCGCCGAGGGCGCTCGGGACTTTTTCGCGCAATGGTCAGCAACGGACAAACCGGCGGAAGGGGTGCCACAGCGTGACACGATCGATCAGACCGCAGTCCGGCTGGCCCGGGCCTTCGATTCCGCCACCGGCGGCGTCGCGGGGGGCGGTCGAAACAAGTTTCCCCCGAGCATGGCCATGGAATTGATGCTTCGAGTTCACCACCGAAACGGCGACCAGAACGTGCTGGAGGCGGTCGACAATACTCTGGACCACATGGCCCGGGGTGGGATTTATGATCACCTCGGCGGCGGGATTTGCCGCTATAGTACCGATACGGAATGGTTGGTGCCTCATTTCGAAAAAATGCTGTATGACCAAGCCATGGTCAGCGCCATTTATCTTGATGGCTATCAAGTCACCCGGAAGCGCGAATACGCCGCCGTGGCCGCCGACATCTTTGATTATGTCATCGCCGATCTGCAATCTTCCGAAGGCGGGTTTTACTCCAGCCGCGATGCCGACAGCGACGGATTCGAAGGGGCTTTCTATATCTGGACCGTCGATCAAGTGGGCGAGGTCCTAGGCGAAGCGGATGCCAAACTGTTCTGTTCGTTTTATGACGTGACCGAAACCGGCAATTGGTTTGAGCGTATGGGTCATGCGCCGCGTGGACCTAAGAATGTTCTCAGAATCCTCAAAAAACCCGATGTTTTCGCCAAACTTCACGGGCTTTCCGAAGAAGAAGTTTTTCGCCGGCTTAAGGAGTGGCGTGGCAAAATGCAGACGGCGAGGAACAAGCGAACTTCTCCGGGATTGGACGATAAGATTCTTGTCGGTTGGAACGGGCTGATGATCGGGAGCTTGGCCAAAGGGGCCAGCGTACTCAACGAACCTAAATACGCCCAGTCCGCCGAACGCGCCGCGGAGTTCATTCTGGCCAAGATGCTCCGGGACGGTCGCCTCTTTCGCACCTACCGCAAGGGAGAATCACGTCTTACGGCCTATATGGAAGATTACGCGTTTCTCATCGAGGGTTTGCTGAATCTGTACGAAGCCACGTTTGATCGGAAGTGGCTCGACCGCGCGGTGACACTCAGTGACACCGCCATGAAGTATTATCTGGATGAATCCGGCGGCGGATTTTACTTCACCGCGTCGGACGGTGAAGCCCTGCTCGCCCGTTCCAAGAATCCGCACGATTCCGCGATTCCTTCCCCGAACTCCGTCCACGCGCTCAACCTGCTTCGCTTGGCCGTTCTCACCGGCCGCAAGGAACATCGCGCCAACGCCGAAAGATTGTTCAAGGCGTTTGCCGGCGACGTGACTCAAAACCCCTTCGCCTTTGAACGGCAGCTTTGCGCTTTGGATTTTTATCATGACCGGGTGAAGGAAATTGCCATCCTTGGGGATTCTTCCGCACCCGAAACCGCCGGGCTTCTCCGAATGGTTCACAACGGGTACCTGCCCAACAAGGTCGTCGTACACGCTCCCGATCTCACGGCGGACACCACCATTCCTCTACTTACCGGAAAAACAAAAAGGAACGGCCTGTCCACGGCCTACGTCTGCGAAAACTACACGTGCCAACTCCCCGTGACGTCACCCGCCGACTTGGCCAAACAACTTGATGGGGTAGGAACGGTTAAAAGGGATCAACCGTGACACACGAATAGGATTGGACTATTCTCGTCATTTGTGTTTAGAAAAGTTCTCATTGCCAATCGCGGGGAAATCGCTGTTCGCGTCGCACGAACGTTGCAACAACTGGGCATCCGCGCCGTGGCCGTTTTTTCCGACGCTGACAAGGGTTCAGTCCATGTCGCACAAGCGGATGAAGCCTACCCGTTAGAGGGAAACACTTCCGCTGAAACCTACCTTCGCGGCGACAAGATCATCGACGTCGCTCGACGTTGTCACGCCGACGCCATCCATCCGGGATACGGATTTCTCTCAGAGAATGCTACGTTTGCGCAGGCCTGCAAGGACGCGGGAATCGTCTTCATCGGTCCGACACCGGAGAACATTCGCGCTATGGGCGACAAGATCGTCGCCAAACGAATGGCCGAAAAAGCGGGAGTTCCGGTTGTTCCGGGATGGTCGTGGGAAGGCCCGCCGAACTACGCTCGAATTCGTGAACAGGCTCGGCGACTAGGATATCCGGTTCTCATCAAAGCCGCAGCCGGTGGCGGCGGTAAGGGAATGCGCGTGGTGCGTGAGGAATCCGGTCTGACCGAAGCCGTTGAAGGCGCTCAGCGTGAAGCGGCCAGTTCCTTCGCCGACGGTCGCGTATTTCTCGAAAAATATCTCGATCGTCCTCGTCACGTGGAAATCCAAATTTTCGGCGACCATCATGGAAACGTCGTTCACCTGTTCGAGCGGGAATGTTCCATCCAACGGCGGCATCAGAAAATCGTCGAAGAATCGCCTTCACCCGCGTTGAACCCCGAGACTCGAAAACACATGGGCGAAGCCGCCGTGCAATTGGCCAAAACGATCAGCTATGCCAACGCCGGAACCGTGGAATTCATCCTGGATCAAAACGGCACCTTTTATTTTTTGGAAGTGAACACGCGTTTGCAAGTTGAACATCCCGTCACGGAGATGGTCACTCGCAGGGATTTGGTGGCCGTGCAGATTCAGGTTGCGTCCGGCGAGCCGCTTCCCTTTCGGCAGGAAGACTTATTTCAGGTCGGCCATGCGATGGAGTGTCGGGTGTGCGCCGAGGACCCATGTCACGGGTTTGTGCCATCCGTTGGCACGATTGAGCAGTTCGTCGCTCCGAATGGTGGTGACGTTCGGGCGGATTGCGGAGTCGCCGCCGGATCCAAGGTCTCGGTCTATTACGACTCGATGTTGGCGAAGCTCATCGTCTGGGGATCGACGCGGGAGGAAATGCTGCGGCGGATGACTTGGGCGTTGGAGCGATTCGTCGTACTCGGCGTGACGACGAATCTGGAGTTTCTTCAATCTTTGGTTCAACATCCCGAATTCCGAGCGGGACGGTTGCACACCGGTTTTTTGGAGGAACACGCCATCGCCCCGAGTGTGGATGACATCGTTCCTGACGAAGCTTGGATCATCGCGGCGATGGCGGTCCGAGGATCGCAAAGTTCATCCAACGAGGGTTCACGGCGGAAGTCTGGTGACGACACGGTGAACGTGGGGCCTTGGGTCGCCGGTGGAGGATGGCGAGCGACATGAAAATCCCCTTGAAAAGGCTGCCGGATG
>JBBTCX010000076.1:0-13422 GCA_038043045.1 Planctomycetota bacterium
GCGATAGAGCAGATCATCGTTCATGGCTTGGCGGAGTTCCTCGGCGTCGACGTCGAGGCCTTGGGCGATAGCGTCAGGCAGTGTCACTGTTCCGTGCGAAAAGCGGGGGTTGTCGGCGAGTTCATGAAACATGTTGTTCCGACCCTTCGGAGTGGAGGCAATGTCGAGTTCACCTTGGCCTCTCAGGATGGTGGGGAAAAGCGCGGCCCAGATGTCGCGGTCGTCGGCGTGCATGGCGAATTCGTCGAGGAAAACGTCTCCAGTGAATCCGCGTGCGGTGGTGGGGTTGGCGGGCAGCCCTATGATTCGCACGCCGCCGGGAAGGGTGATTTCCAATTGTTTGATGCTGAGTTCATTGAAGAATTGATGGTCGTGGAAATCGTTGGCGATTTTGAGGGCTTGACAATGTTGACGAGCTTTGTCCATGAGTTCGCGGCTTTGGCGTTCGCCGGCGGAGAGTAAGATTTGGTTTCGGCGTCGAAGCACGCCGCGAAGGATTCGGCGAAGGGATTTGGTGAAACTCTTTCCGGTCTGGCGCGACCAACAGTTCCAACGGAAACGATCGTTGGATTCTACGTCTTCGCGCTGGTAAGGAAGCAAGGGGATGATCGGCTTGGTTTGGGCCGCGATCGTTTTTCGACTTTTCTTTTTACCCACGATTCACCTCGCCTGGCCGAGTGATCCCCGGATTCAAGACACGACCGACTCGCGTCTGTCACCGGGAATAACGCGCGGGGCGCTCGGTGAAAGAACGATGCTTCGCCGATTAGCGCGGCGATGGTTTGAACTGTAGGTTAGCTTTTTGTTCAAGGAAGGGAACGCACGCCTACATGGTGTGCGATAGAATGGGTGATTCTCGGATTGACGTACTAAAGGTCGGTAAAAAAATTTCCCGGGAAATCTTTGAAAGACGAAATGAGAACCGTTTTTTTGTTTTTTAGGTTATTAGGACCTGGCTCGGGCCCTTCGAGCGAACGGAACGAGCAATAGGCCGGCTGCGCCGAGGATGGCCGGGGCCGGTAGGGGCACAACGCTGGTGTTGTTATGGCGGTCCACGACGATGTTGTCCCAGCGAATGTTCTGAAGTTGGCTCACGCCGAGTACCGAGGAAATAAACAAATGGTCAACGTTATCGAACCCATCGATATTGAGAGTTGAGAAGGTCGATTGTTGTGTGACCGAGAAAGCAGTAAATTGCGCTAAGGTCGGCTGCATGGGATCGTAGTCCGCGCTGATCAGGATGCTGGTACCGGCGGGTATACGCACGAGTCGATAATCCAAGCTTATGAGGTCAAACGAACTTCCATCTTCCATTTCGAGATAGATGCCCTGGGTGTCCCAATTGGGGCTGGGCGTCGTGGTTTGGAATGCATGCGATGTTTCGTAGCCGTTTTCCAAATGGTGAAAGTGAGCATCCGGTCGAAAACCAGCGGGCCACACGTGGGTATTGGCCACATTCGGAACCCAAAACGCTTCGGCATGAATGCCGTCTTCAACGAAGTTGTGGCTCGTGGGCGTCAGAACTCCGCCCGTATCCGGAAGGTGGCCCGTGGGAACACCGGGCGGATTGCTAAACGTGACGGTATGGAGGTTGGCACTGGCCGATGAACCCAACGCCAATACCATTCCACCCAACATGGCTGACGAGATATGAACTCCACGTCGCATAGACAATTCCCCCTAAAGGCCCTTGAACTCGCCGAGACGCCTCCGTCCGAAAAGCGAGCGAGTCGTGTCCCCCTAAATTCGCTTAGGTTCACCAGTCTATACGAACCGATCATCGGGATCAATTAACAAGTTAGAAAGGATTTTTTACTTTTGCCGATAAGGTCCCTAAAAATAAGCCAGCGTGTATTGGAAGATTTCAATGAAGATATAGGACTTACATTATCAGTTATGGGACTTGCTGGGCAGGATTCACAACGACAAACGGTCTGATAAAATCAGCTTGGCTGTTGCGAAGTGTTAATTTAATTTTTGTTTTGAAGCGGGATAAAAATGATGTTTCATGTTTCTTGGCGTGTTGTAGGGGTTATGGCGTTTCTTTTCGTTGGATGGGGCGGGTTGTCGGGTTGTGTAACGACAGAACCGGGCCCGGACCCTGTTGTCGAGCCTCAATGTACGACAGTTGACGACTGCGAAGCCGGGTTTGAATGCGTCGAGGAGATTTGCACCGAGATTCCTGAACCACAGGTCACACTTGGGTTTCTGGAAGTAGAGGGAAACGGCGCTACGTATCGAGTCGTCGAAGAGGGTGGCGAGATCAGGCTCATTCCCGGTTTTCAGGGGGTGAGTCATATCTTCGTGACGCTGGAGTTCCGACGCGTACCCTTTACTGCTACGGCGGGGGTGACGTGGACGGTGACCCGAATCAGCGATAACTCATTGCTGAGTCGGACGGAAATCCCTTTGCCGGTTAGTTTTATCAGTACCCCCGATCCCGAAGTGTTCCAAGTGACGGATATATTTGTCTTGTTTCCGGGACCGGCCAGCGTACTGGGGGGGAGCGAAGTTGAACTAGCGTTTACGCTGACCGAAGCGGATGGCGGCGAGTTGGTTTCCATTACCCAGAATGCTGTGCTGACGGTGATGGAGTAAGTGGATTTTTTGGCATTGGGTAGGGCATGCACAAGAATTGTAACACACTCGGCGGGGGGCGTCGGGCAGAGTTCGACCTACAAATGACAAGAGGTGGCACATCGCCATCTGTTCGGCCCATTTGAGGGAGTGATCGATTGTTATGAACACTGTTCGAATGAAAAAAGCTGTGTTTGCGTGTTTTGCGCTCGTGCTCCCGGTCATGGGTGTTTCTTGCACGGTGGACGGGGGAGGAAACGGTGGCGGCGATGTTGAAGATGGTGGAGGAAATGACAACGGTGGCCCACCACCTACCGTTGTCGGAGCGTGCTGCGCGGGTGACGGTACTTGTTCTATGATCGAGCGGTCGGAATGCGCGGGCGATTATCAAGGCGATGACACATCGTGCGAACCGAATCCTTGTCCTGAACCGATGGGGGCGTGTTGCGTGGGAGCCGAGTGCTCCACCACGCCGGAGAATGAATGCCCTGGAGCCTATCAAGGAAACGGGACGGAATGTGGACTGACGGCGTGCAACGTATCGCCTTTTACGAATGAAGCGGAAGAAAGAGGGATCGATCTCATCGTGATCCAAGGCCGACAGGATCAGGCCGGTTCGGGCATGGCCTTTGCGGATTCGGATTTATTTTTCACCCAATGGCTAGTGGCTACCCTGATGATGCAAAACGACGGGGACCGAAACGTCAACGAGGAAGATGCGATCGTGGCGTTACCGTGAGACAGAAACTCTCCCGCTGCGTGATTTCCACGGCTGGACCCCTGCTCAAAAGCAGTGGCACACACTGTTACCCGGATTCTACAAGTCGGGTCGATGACCCGACCTACAATCGTTTTCTGGTGACAAGGCGTGTCATATAAAGACCGAGCATCGGCAGGAGTAGGCCGATGAGGCCGGGGTTGCAGACGGGGATTGAGCCGGAACCGTCGCCGTTGTTGCCGCCGTTACCGCCCTCGTCGATTCCACCGTTATCGTTGCCGGGGTCAACGTCCGTGTCTGGGTTGCATTCCGCGCAGGGCGATTCGGGGACAAGCCTGTCAGATGCAAACTCGTAGAAAAAAGCCGGGCGAGGTTCGCTGATCGTCACGGGGGATGGAGGGAATTGATAAAGAGAAAAGAGTTGGCCGGAATCGCCGTCCGCAAGGATGATGCGTCCGTCGGCAAGGAGGGCCGCGCCGTCTGAGAAGGTGACGGTGAAGGTGAGATTTTCCAGGAATTCGTCGTCGGGGAGATCGGTGTCGATGGTGTCAAAGCGTTGGTGAGTGGCGACTTCTCCGGGGGGAAGTCCGTCGCCATCACCGGTCCAGAGGTATTCGGTGTATCGGGTCACGTCGCCGTTGTCGGGTCCGGCGGTGGTTGCGGCCGTCGCGGCGAAGGCGCCGCTGGGGGCGACGATCGTCTTATCAGTCTGATCGATGAACGCGTCGGTGGCATGTTCGATGGAGAAACCGGAGATCGAAAGTCCGCCAATCAAGGGGGAGATGTTCTTGAAACGGAGGGCGAAGCGTTTGGAAAAATCGTCGCGGAGGCGGAAGATGCGCAACTCGACAGCGTGATTGGGAGATTGAATGGCGGGATGAATGCCTTCCAGGGCGTCGAGCATGAGGGCCGCGCCGGAGAGGTTGGTCACGCGGACTTCAAGAACTTTGTTGATGATCCCGTCGAAATTGATAGCAAAATGATGGACGTGATCGAATTCCGCGAAAGGGTTGGTTCGGATGGCGTTGCGCGCAGAAGACGTTGTGAGGGTAGCGATTTCCACGAAGCTATGAGTTTCGAGAGCTCGTGCTTCGATGAGAACGTCGGTGGAGTCTGTTCCTTCGGCGGAGACAAAGATGGAGACGATCAAGTCGTCGCCAACCAAGTCATCGAGTGGAGCTTGGAAAGCATAAACCACCGAAACGCTTTCCGTGAAATCATCGTCGGCAAAAAGATAATCCGGCGGACCAAGCGACAACGAGGCGTCATTGAGGGAAATCCCCGCCATTTCCTTGACGCGATGCGCATAAGAAAGAAGTTGCGCGAAAGCGTGCGACTGAGAAAGTGCCAAAAAGAAAAGGAGGACCGATAGTTCGATTCGTCGATTGTCGCGTTCGTTCATCAGAGCGCTCTCCATTTGAACTTCAAAGGTTTCTTCAGGTTGCTTTTTTGAAAAGCCGTTTCAACACCAGCCAAACTAAGGCCATGTCGTCGATCAGATACCTCTTCCACAATCGACCGGGTTCCTGCCAAAGGCGATGGACCCATTCCATGCCGGTTTTTTGCATCCATTTGGGTGCGCGAGCGATATGACCGGCGACGAAACTGAAACTGATTCCCACGCCGACGCTGAGCGTGGCCCCGCAGATCGCACGGTTCGCAACAATCCAGTTTTCTTGTTTGGGGGAACCGAGTCCGACGAAAAGGATGTCCGGCGAAGCGGCCTGCACCGCTTGTAACGCTTGGGCGGATTCAATGGCGTCTTTTTCAAATCCGTAGGGCGGGACATAGGTTCCGATCAGATTCAATGTCGGATGTCGTTGTTTAAGCACCTTGGCGGCATCATCGGCCGCACCAGGTGCCCCACCAAGGAGGAATACCGATAAACCCTGTTCAGCCGCAGCGGCGCACATGGCCGGTAAAAGGTCGGAACCGGCAACACGCTCGGGTAACGGCGTGCGAAGTATTCGAGAGGCCCAGACAATGGGCATGCCGTCGGCAACGATCAAATCGGCGGCGGTGTAGAGAGGTCGGACTTCAGGGGATCGTGAAAAGCGAATGACGTGATCAACGTTGGCGGTGACGGCGTATCGCGGTTCATCGCCTTTGGCCATTTGCATGAGGATGTTGACGGCCTCTTGGAAACGGACAGGGTGCAACATCATGCCAAAGAGGTTGACGGGCGTCGGCAAGGAGAGCGTCTTGGCGACGGCTGGGATGGAAGGTGGTCCTTCTAAAATGGTCGTAACCTCGCAAGTTGCCACCGGCGAAGGTGGCGACGAAATTCAAGATCGTTGTAACGATTCGCCCGACGGATCGCTGCGACGAAATAACCGGCCAATATACACAACCCGCCGATGATCCAAGGACGCTCAAACATTCGATAGCTCCCGATCGCCAAGACGTAAACCCAATGCGTACCCATGAAATACTGTCCTCGTCCCCAGCGGAAGCGGCCATGATATACGCTTTTGTGGGAAGTACCCATCGGGCGGTGTTCTTCGAGGCGTAGCTCGGGGTCGTGATAACTCTTGGCGTTCCAGCCGGTCATTCGACAGCGGTGGCAATCGATGCCGTCCCACATGGCTTCTTGCACTAACCCGCCGATCTCTTGAAAACACAGAACGCGGTACGTTTTGCACGCGCCGAGGGAGAAGTCATCGCTGGTGCGGAGGGGAACCCAACCGTCGCCGGTCTTGTCCCAGCATTTTCCACTGGCGGTACCGAGTCGAGGGTCGGCGTCGAACTTTTTGAATAGATGTTCGAAGTAGGTCGGTCCGAAGGAGAGGTCGCCGTCGAGTTTACAAACATAGTCAAAATCGTCGAGGTTGAAACGACCGAGGCCGTCTTTGAATGCTTCGATCACACCGCCACCGACGCTGCGCTGCCCGCGGTCTTTGCGTCGGAGAACTTGGATCCACGGATGGTGTTGGGCGGCGTGTTCGGCGATTTCGGCGGTTGCATCTTTGGAGCCGTCATCAACGATGATCCACGTTTTGGGGCGAACGGTTTGAGTGACGACGGAATCGATGGTCCGTTGCAAGAATGCGGCTTCGTCACGGACGGGAGAGATGATGAGAAGCCTGGTTTGAGACATTGAGTTTAACGCCGATAACTCTCACATTCGCTGCCTGGTCTATTCCACGGTAACGCGCGGGGAGTTTCGGAACAACACCGCCAGTTGCCGCGCGGAGTCGGCGTTTCGAAACTGGTCACGGACATGTTGTCGGCCTTTTTCCGCGAGGGATTGTGCCCAAGAGGGATTATCGGCCAAACGTTGGATTGCATCGGCCAAGGAGTTTATGTGGCCGGGGGGAACCAAGAGGCCCGTTTCGCCGTGGATAATCAGCTCTGGGATACCGCCGACGCTGGTGGCGACAACCGGTTTTCCTTCCGCGAGAGCCTCCATGAGAACGACGGGAATCCCTTCTGAAAAGCTGGCGAGAACAACCGCGTCGCACGACCGATAAAGCAATTTAACTTGGGTGTGTTCCATCGCGCCGGTGAGAGTCAATTGGTTTGCGATATCGAGATCCGCGGCGCGGTGTTCGATTTGCGTTTTCATCGGTCCGTCTCCCACCAACGTGCAATGAACCGCAACCCCGCGTCGGTGAAGAATGTCCAGGGCATCCAAAAGAATCAGGTGACCTTTTTCCGGAGAGAGGCGACCGACGCAGAGGAGTTTGAAGGGAGTGTTCCCGGCAGCACTCTTGTGTTCCGCCGCAGGGTCCAGTTCGTCGTCTTCTAGTCCGCAGTGGATGACGTAAAGTTTGGGCCAGTGATTCGGCGGACATGTCAACATGAGCTGCGCTTTCCCGAAATGGCTGATGCAAATGACGAACGAAGCTTGTTCCACTTTTTCGGGCAGGCGATTTTTTTTGATTTCGCGTAATTCGGAACCGTGACAGGTGATGCTGAACGGAATATGAGCGAGACGAGCGGCCAACGCGGCTGGACTCGAACCGCTGTTGCCAAAGTGGCAATGAAGATGAACGATTCCCCCCCGAACCAGCCAAAAGGCGAGAAGGATGGCTTCGACGAAATAGGCCAGTCCCTTGATGCGATCGGACAACGTGAGAGCTCGACCTCGCCATGCGCTCCACAGAGTAGTAATTCCGGTGAGCGGTCGCGTAACAATGACCCAGATCACGGCACGAAAAAAATCCGCGATCGGAAGCGGCAAGAGCGATCGAGTGTTTTCAGCTTCACGGGTCGTTTCAAGACCTAAGCTATCCATTTTTCCAGCCTTGCGGACGGAGAAGGTTTGAATGTCGAACCCTTGGGCACGAAGGGCTTGAATCTCGCGCAGAATAAACGTCTGCGAGACGGCCGGGTATAGGCTGGTGATGTAAGCGATTTTCACGATATCCCATTTCAACGTCGTGCGTGAGTCAGCGACCGGACCGTCAAGCCGCAGAGTTCCATACGCAAGAGTGTATCGGAAGCCGCGCCGTGGATTGCCAGAAGCCGCTCCTCGTGAATAAATCGGCGACGAAGGCGAAAGCGGTCAGCGCCAGTGGAATTGCTCCCAACCTCAACGCTTGTGGCACATGTATAACCGGCGTCTGAGACGGCGCGAACGACGCGATCATCCACATCGCCGTTGGGGTAACAAAAGGATCGAACCGGGCGATTCATTTTTTCTTCGAGAATGTACTTCGAGCCGGCGATTTCTTCGTGAAGTTCGGCGTCGTCGAGTTGAGTGAGAATTTCGTGTGTGCGACTATGAGAGGCGATCTCGTGACCGACGCTCGACAACTCACGCAATTGATCTTCATTCATGACGAGGTCGTCGGGTGCGAAGGTAGAAGTCGCTCCGGCTTCTTTACAAAGGCGGTCTAGGAGGAGTTTTCTTGGAGTGGGAGCGAGAGTTTTTGCATGGCGAACGACTTGGGTGGCCAAGTGAGTTTGTGCAACCACGTGTCGTAGATTCAAATCGTTCATCACGTGTTCAGCTTTCCCGTGCATCGTCAGGTTCGCAACGGCTTTCCCCATGCGGTCATACCAGGGGGGACTATCGCCGCCGATGAGATCGGTCACGACAAAAAACGTTGCGCGAAGATCATGCTTGGCCAGAATCGGTGCGGCGTTAAAAAAGTTGTCTTGATAACCGTCATCAAAAGTGATGGAGGCCAAAGGACGGGTGGGATGATTCTGTTGGCCAAGCGCGTCGAAAGCGTCAGATAGCGGCAGCACGTCATAGTGTTGGCGCACGACCAAGCACTGCCCATCGAATGACTCAGGCGTCACCACCAAATCGGGAAGAAAATACTGTTTTTTCTGATCCCTTGGTAATACGCGGTGGTAACAAAGAATCGTTAGTTGGTCCAGGTTTTTCGTCTCCGCGCGCCGCAGGATCATCGAGGCACGACATCCGACAGCAAACACGTTTCGAGCCAGACGTTTGACGATCATACCGCATCGCCCGTGGTTTTATTTTGGGGAGTTCGATATTCAATGAGTGCCTGGGGTTGTCGCTTGAACGCCGATCGAACCCAATAGACGCACTGCCCCACGGCCGTCGGTGTCTTGGCGAGATAGTGATGCGTGGAGTATTTCAATGCGTCGGAGAAGGACTCCACGCGCGGACGTATTCGAATCGCATTTCGCAAGAGGGCGGCCAACACCAATGCTGACCACGCGATGACCGGCCAAGGCGTCCAAAGACCGAGAGATAGGACCGCCGCGATCGGCGTTCCGCCTGCATAAAAAAGATTTCGCCAGCGTGATTTTCTCCAGCGGTGCATTCCGCGATGTCTTCCCCCAACTTCGGCATAGGCGTGTCCGGTTCGAGTGCACCGCCGCCAGTATTGTCTCCATCGCGTCATACCCATGTCGTGCAGGGTCATCGGTTCGTCGAGCGAGAGAATAGTTAATCCCTGCATGGTTCGAATGCGAAAACACAAATCGGGTTCCTCACCGGCAATGAGCGTCTCGTCGAAACCGCCGGCTCTCTCTAACACATCCCGCCGAAACAGGGCGTCGCCCGCGCAACTGTCCGCCGGACCAGGCGGCACGTACCAATCATGGTGGGCCCAGAAATTGAAAATCGTCGCCCGCTTGGCCATTTCTTCACGCCGACCAAACACGCACGCGACGGATCGGTCCTGCATGGCCTGGACCGCATTGCGAAGCCAAGCACCGTTCAAAATAGTGTCACCGTCGAGAAAGTGAACGAGATTGTGCGAAGCTTGTCGCCATCCTGCATTTCGCCCAATGGCCGCGCAAGGACGCTGAGGATTGACCCGGATTACCTTAGCACCCAATTTCGCGGCGGCATCACAACTGTCGTCCGTGGAGTTGCTGTCCACATAAATCAATTCGATGCGATCCGACGGATAATCCGAAGCCAGAATCGATTCGAGGCAACGCACCAGTCGCGGCCCCTCATTGCGACCGATGACCACGAAACTAATCGAAGGCAACGCATCCATATCGAACGCTTTCTAACTCCCACGGTTTCCTGTGGTGGGGTTCGATCCCCAAGGCCGACAAAGGCTAATCCGTCTTGTCACTCTTGCTTGCCGCTTGGACCATCGGAGCAAGGGCTTGAAACATCGCTTCGGCCAGCCGTGCATTCCCCTCCTCGGAAAGATGAACTTGGGTCACCAAACCCTTGGGATGCGCATCCACCACGGCGATATTATCGACCAGCGGGAGGTTGGCCTTCCGCGCGAGGTCTTCCACCACATCCATCAGCGCGCGATGAATAAAGAGCGTCGCATCCAAACCGTCGATTCCGCCTTCTCGATCAAGCTCCTCGGTCACCGCGCGATAAGCCTCTTCATACGAAGGCGGGGACTCCTTGTCCAAATCACGGACGCGGCGAACCGGCTGCTTCACCATGACCACCCGCACGCCGCGCGATTGAGCGAGTTCGATGATCGCGCTCAGGTTGGCACGGGTCATCTTTTCATGCAGGTCACGTTGGTGAAGCAATGTGGTTCGGTCCATGCGAGGCCGGTACCGGTTCCATCGCTCATGCAAGTGACCGCCTAGCTTGGTAACCGCCTTTCGCGTCGTCGCATAAGCCGCCGAGTATTCATCCAACCAGCTCATCACCTTTTGCATCCGCGTGGTGTCTAGAGGCCAACTGGCATCATTGAAACCCTCATAAAACGTGATAACGCCTGGTGAGTAATTCAAGATTTCCTCTTGGAGCATAGCCACCACATGGTCGGTGTTGAGGTGTGGCACGCCGCAGTTCAACACCTCGACTCGAGTATCGGGAACCCGTTCACGAAACAAGTTTTGCAAGGCAACGGGATACGTCCCGGCGTCGCGATTCGTATATCCAAAGGTGCTCGATCCGCCCAGACAAATAATCCGAACGGTGTCCGCCCGTTTCGAGGTCTCAAAGTCCTCACCACGAAATCCGTGATTGTTGATGCGGGCCGGTTCCGGCGTACCGAACTTGAGCACGCGGTTCGCGGGAAATTTGAAATAGCCCTTGTGCTTTTCCGAATGACCTTCCTCCGATTTCCACGAATAGAAACCGTAGAACAAGTAATAGGGGTTGAATCCGGTGAACAGGTAGGAACCAATTCTCGCCAGGGATTCCACCCCAACAAGAACGAGTACAACGGCCATGACCGTGAATAGGAGCTTTCGTCGCCGCGTCAGCCGGCGCGGAGGTGTTTCGATTGAAGTAGTGTCATCCATCATGAATCACTGCCGGTCGAAATCGCCATCGTTCGTGTCCTAGGCGCCCGCGTCACTCGACGAGTGACCGCTGTCCCGCGCCGTTGTAATCCCTGAAGTCCCGACACCGCCCCCCCGATCATCAACACCACCAACGGATTCGTCACTCCGTTGAACAAAAAATTCACCGATTCCATCGCTATGGCCACCAATTGCACCATCAATGCCGGGTCTCGTTCAAGTTCTTGGCTTGCGGATCGGGCCAACACCATCGGCCAACACCACCACAAGTAAAACAACACCACGCCGACCAACCCATATCGACCGAGCACGATCACCCACAGCCCGTCACTAGCCAATCGTCGGGCACTCTCCTCCTGTCCGGTCTGGTGTTTCCCTCGGCCAAACCCGAACATCGGGTTCTTCTTCGCATTCTCCAATACCACCGACTCCGCGTCGATGCGATAGCGAAGAGATTCCGCGCGATCATTCGAGATTTGAGAGGCCAATGAAGTTAGCCATTGTCCGTCCGAATTCCCGGTATAACGACCGGCCATCCAGATCATGGCAAAAACGATGGGACACCATAGCCACATTCGTTGCCGCGTTCGTTGCCATAGAAACAGGAGGCCGACTCCGACAAGAAACAGTCCCCACGGACTCATAGACATGGAGGCCACAAGCGCAAAAAGCGGCAACCCGATCAAGATCACGGGCGGGACCGACATCACGGAACCTAAGCGACCCGAACGGTGTAACCAGATCGCGAGCATGGATGCCCAGCACATGAACATGCCCAATGAAAGGGCGTGCGGAAAGCAAACGATGGGACGGAAAAATCCCCAACGATGGGTCTGAAGAAAGCGATGCTGGAACATTCCGTAAAGCGTGCTATGGATTTGCGGGCTCATCCGCCATTCCCATAAAGCAAGAAGAGCATACACCGCCGCTCCAAACACGATCATCCGACTGGCTTCCAACAACCGCGGACGATCCCTCAAAATCGCTCGACCCAATCCAAACGGAACCGCGTAATAAAACAGCTCGTGGGTAAACGATGAAACGCCATCATAGGCTCCCCATCCGGCCGCCACCGAACTCGCAAACGCACTGCCCGCGAACAAGAAAAGTGCGACGTCGGCAAAGGTGACTCGGTATCCACGAAGCGTGTGCGAAGCAAAAAGAAGCGTACCTAGAATCGCTCCGACGTTGGTGGTCAAAATCTTGTCAATGTCCCAAAACCTTTGGATGGGAATCCGCAACATAGGAAGGAACAACCATCCGCCCAAATAAGAAAGTGTCAACGCCTTGGCCGGTGAAAGGCAGGCAAAAAGTACCACGCAGATTGGAATCCAGCCTAATAACGCGACTTCAACCATCGGGCATCACTTCGGTTCCATTAGGTTCTCGTCACGGACGCCAACTTTGCCCAGCCATTCCATATCGAAAAAACCTTGGATGAAAAAAAGTTCCTCTCCATCCGTGCAAGAACGCCGTACCACAGACCAATGCACAACAATAGCCCGAATATCGACCCCCAGACCAATACTTGAAACGCCGCCTGCCACCGTACGCTCCACGAAGGAACCCAATCATGCACCAAGTTCTGAAACAGGAATCCGCCCAAGACGCCCAGTACGCCAACGAGAATCGTTTTGCCCAGAATTTCACGAGCATAACTGATGAACCCGGTCCCCTCTTCCTTCGAAAACGCAGCCAGAAACCAGATCGACGAGACGACGCGACTCAGCAAGACCCCGAGAATAATGCCTTCATAACCCCATCGCTTGTACAACGGTTCGCCACCCCATGACACAAACAAGGGGACGATGATCGCCGCCGCTATCAACGTACGAATCACCGCATTGGTCAATTCCAACCGCACCGTCCCTTGACCGCGCAAGCTTGCCGTGCCAACCCCTGTCATCAACCAGAAAAAATACCCCGCGGCCATCACGCGAATGGTCCATGCCGCCAGAGGGCATTCCTGACCGGCCCACGCCGCCAAAAGTGGATCGGCAAAGACCACGGTCGCCGCCAACGCCGCTGCGGCGGTAATCGCCACCAGTTTGGAGCTGCTGATGAACAAACTGTGTTTTCGGGCCACATCCTGACCGGCGTGCAAATGCGCAAAGGCCGGCATCAAGGGCGCGATCAAGGAACTGCTGAAAGACTTCGCCAGCGTGAGGAGCTTTTCGGCAAGATCGTATTGACCTACGACGTCCGGACCACCGCACATCGCAGAGATGAGTATTTTAATGCCGTCCGTAATCGCCATGGCCATCACCGCCAAAAGCTGAAATCGCCCTCCGAGTGACAACAAGTGTTTCAATCCCGCCTTTGTCACTCGGGAGAGTGAAAAGCGAATCGCCGGACAGATCCGCCAACACATCACCCGGGCAAGAATCATCGCCAAGACCTGTCCGGTCACGTGGCCGATCGCCAGTGCCATCGCCACACCGACCCGTCCATTCGCCGCTCTTGCG
>JBBTCX010000077.1:0-4931 GCA_038043045.1 Planctomycetota bacterium
TGCCGAATTGCTCGGATACGATGGTGACATTGCCATCCTTGATCGTACCCTTGGTGATCATTTTGACGGCGGACATTTCCATGACGCTTTCGAAGGACACTGGAATCCCTTCCAGCGTTTCGGTGGTTCCTTGAGTCAACCCGACTTCGGCGGTGATACCGGCGCGGCCGATGCGAAGTTTCATGGTCGTGGAGGTGTGGATCTGGTCGCCCTCGCGTGACATAGTGGAGTGCGCGTAACCTGATTTTTCTCCGGAGAAATACACGGCGGCCCAATCATCGGAGAACAGGCCTAACGGCGGATTGTCGACTTGGATGGAGTCGGCCATTACCGGTTTTGAAATGAGAATGGATGTCGCTATGAGGAGGATTAGCGACGAGCGTGATTTCAGCGCCATCATGCACAAACTCCAAACGCCAACTTCGTACTCAACGTGCAAGGCGCGACTCAAGAGTACCGGTACCTGAACACGTTTCGGACCAGTGGATTCTATCGGGTCTATCGCCCGAACCATTGTCGAAGCTTGTAAAGAGTGGTGTCGCGACCGGCTTTGGCGATGGAATCGGTCAATGGAATGTCTTTGGGGCAGACTTTGACGCAGTTTTGGCTGTTTCCGCAATCGGCGATGCCGCCTTTGCCCGACAAGACGCCCAGTCGCTCATCGGCTTCGACTTTAGCGGTCGGGTGAGCGTTGAAAAGCACGGCTTGAGAGATTGCGGCCGGGCCGATGAAGTCGGATCGGTCATTGAACTGGGGGCAGGCTTCGACGCAACAACCGCAGGTCATGCAACGCGAAAGGGGATAATCGACCTCTTGTTGTTTGGGCAAAATTCGCGGACCGGCGCCAAGGTCGTGGTATCCGTCGACATGCACCCAAGCTTTCACACGCTTGAGAGATTCAAACATCTTCCGACGGTTGACCAGGAGATCGCGAACGACGGGGAATTTGGTCATGGGGCGAAGTTCAAGACCCGTCGGCGAATCTTTCAGTAAGTTTTCCACAAGCGCGGAGCACGCCTGGCGAACGCGGTCGTTGACGACCATCGTGCAGGCGCCGCACACTTCTTCCAGACAGCAGGCGTCGTAGGCGACGGGGGTGGATTGTCGACCCTCAACGGTTACGGGATTCGCGGCGATTCGCAACAATACCGTGGTCACGTTCATGCCTTCTTCATAAGGCACGTTAAACGTCTCCCAGCGAGAGCCTTCGTGGGCGCTGGACTGTCGTAAGATTTTGACTTGGAATGAACGCGTCATGCACTCCTCAGCTTCAACCCCATACGTTTCCTTGTGCCCACCGTGACCAATGGCGCCCTGCCGGTCAACTTATGCGAGACACCATAACGAGCCTCCACATTGCCATTGCCAAGAGCTCCCTTTCCACATTTGACCATACCATATCATCGTCGATATCGAAATGGCAATGGACGTAGCACTTCAGGCCTCATTTCCGCCACTCCCCCCTTTTCGACTATTCTGACGCACGCCCGTTGAACCGGTTCATGGGTGCCGCTAGCATTCATTGGGACTGGGAACGCGATGCCCCCGATGCCAAGCCGGGTTGACGTGGAAGCGAGGTTGGTTTCCCCCAATCGTGGACGATGGACGAAGCGCTAGCACCATTCATTGGACCGGCGTTGTGGTTGGGGGGTATTGTGGGATTGTCCGCGGTGACCGTGTTAGTGGTTCGGCGATTTTGGCGTCGAGGGGAGTCCGTGGACCCGGGCTCGACGGGCGTGTTTACCTTAGAGGAACTTCGTCGATTGCGAGATTGCGGGGATTTGACGATCGCGGAATTTGAGAACTTGAAACAGAAAATGATCGAGGAAATACGCGGCCAAAAGGCGAAGGATTAACCTCCGCCGTCCGTTCGGTAAAGTACATAACGGCCGTAACCTGATGTGACGATACATTGCGCGTGAGCCGTCAGGGAAGGCGGCGTCCGCTCGAATGGACTTAGGAAGGATCAAGGGAGGAAACCATGCCAAGCGTGCGTGGAACTGGTTCGGATGGAGTGCGACCCAAGCGCAGCAGCACATGTAGCTTTTGCGGAAAGGGGCAACGTGACGCCGGTCCGATGGTCGAGGGGCCGCGCGACGTCTACATCTGCAAATCCTGCGTGGAGCTTTGCGACAGCATTATCAAGCAGGAAATTCGACGCAATTCGTCGGCAAAGTCGGTCATTGGCGAAATTCCGGCTCCGCGCGAGATTCACGAATTTCTCGATCAATATGTGATCGGTCAGGAACGGGCCAAGCGGTCGTTGGCGGTCGCGGTTCATAATCATTACAAGCGTCTGCAACATCTGGACAGCGCGGGTACCGACGACGTGGAATTGGATAAGTCCAACATTCTGTTGTTGGGCCCCACGGGTTCGGGCAAAACGCTGATGGCCAAAACTCTTGCCAGAATGCTCAATGTGCCGTTTGCCATCGGAGATGCCACCACCTTGACCGAAGCCGGTTATGTCGGCGAGGACGTGGAGAACATCCTGTTGCGGCTCCTGCAAAATGCGGAGTTCGATCTTGAACTTGCACAGCGTGGGATCATTTACATCGACGAAATCGACAAGATCAACCGAACGTCGCACAACGTGAGTATCACGCGCGACGTGTCGGGCGAGGGCGTGCAGCAGAGTCTTCTCAAGATGCTCGAAGGAACGGTCTCGAACATTCCGCCCCAAGGCGGTCGCAAACATCCCGAGCAGCAATACATTCAGATGGACACCACGCACGTCCTGTTCATTTGCGGCGGTACCTTTGTTGGGCTGACGGACATCATTCGCCGTAGAATCGGGCATAGTGCGATCGGGTTCAGCAATGAAGGTGAACCGAAAGACATGGTGGCCGAGGAGGGCGAAATTCTCCGACAGGTTGCTCCGGAAGACTTGGTGGAATTCGGCATGATCCCGGAGTTGGTCGGCCGCCTGCCGATTATCTCCACGCTGGATCCGATGAACGTGGACACGTTGATCAGCATCCTGACCGAGCCGAAAAACGCGCTGGTGAAGCAATATCGCAAGTTTTTCGAGCTGGAGCAGGCCCAGTTGGAGTTTACCGACGGCGCGCTTCGAAGAATCGCCGAAAAAGCTCTTGAACGCGAGACCGGCGCGCGCGCTCTTCGCGCGGTTCTTGAAGAGATCATGCTTCAATCGATGTACGACCTTCCCGATGTCGGTCGGTCCGGGAAGATGATTATGACCGAGGCCGTGGTAGATGGTAAAGAACCCTTGATTCAGAATATCCAGCCGAAAACCAAGCGACGCCGCGAGTCGGCCTGACCGAGTTGTTGACGCGGGCACACAATGCACAACAACCGGAAATCCGGCAGTTGCAACTCAGATTCGCTGAAACGCTTTCGCCATGTCAAACCAGCCTCTGGGCGATTTCTTCATCCAGGATCTCGCGCACCGTAAGCGGCGCGATCACCTTGCCGGTGCGCTTGAAGAACTGGCTGATCTCGGTCAAGGCATCGGATGTGAAACTGAATGCGACGATGAACCCTTTCGTCGGTTTGATGCGCATCATGACCGCTTCGTAGGCATCGATGTCGGGTCGGCCTGATTTATCCTTCTGTTTCACTTGAACCGGATAGTAGTCCTCCATGAAGTCGAGTTTTCCGGCGTCCGCCGATTCGTCAGGCAATGCGCTGACCGGGTAGATACGGCCATCGATTCCCATGTCGCCGACTTTGGTTTTGTTGGGAATACCTCCGAGTGCATTGACCGCCCAGCTTTCGAATTCATACGGTGGTAGCTTACGGAGTTTCTCCTCCGTCCATGGTAGGTCTCGGACGACAAACCCGCGTCCCATTCGCCAGAGCGATTCGTCCTCTCGAATTTTGCACACGTCTCGCAATCGCTTGGCCATCACGCGACATGCAGTGGGGGACATGTCAATGCCGATCCACTGGCGATCGAGGTTTTGAGCGGCGACTACCGCTGTTCCACAGCCACAAAACGCGTCGAGGACGATGTCGTTCTTTTTGCTGCTCAACTTGACTATCCGGTCCAACAGGGCGACTGGTTTTTGGGTTGGGTAGCCTAACGATTCAGTGGCAGACCCCTGAACGGATACAATGTCGTCCCAAAGCGTGCCGATCGGCGTACCTTTGCCTTCGTCCAAGAAGCGTTTGTAAGCAGGAACGGCACCGGACTTTTTCTGGATAATGCGGCCTTGGCTGAATAGCTTCTGCATATTCTGCTTGCTGTATCGCCAATATCGTTCCACTCCGAGGAATTCATAGCAGGGGTTCCCTTTGGACTCCGCAGCGCCTCCTGGGGCGGTCAAATCACCAAGCCTATACCGCCGCCCCGTGCCTTTCTCGACGTACTTGTAGAATTTTCTCAGGTATTCGGGATCGTACGGCTTGTACTGGTGGTGAAACGTGTAGTCGCCGCCGCCGCAATAGAACAAAATCGTGTCGTGGACTCGTCCCAGGTGTTTACTGCCTTGTTTCGCATCGCTGTGTGCTGATTGCCTCTTCCAAATGATTTCGTTGATGAAATTGTTTTCCCCAAGTATCTGGTCGAGCATGTATTTTACATAATGGCTCGCGTGCCAATCGCAGTGATAATAGAAGCTGCCGGTTTTTTTGAGGAGGCGGGCGAGTTCGACGCAGCGCGGGCGCATGTAGTCGATGTAGGCTTGGGTGGAGGCGTGGCGGTCTTCGAAGGCCCGCTTTTCCTTGGTCTCGCCCCAGAAAATTTCGTAGTTGCGATTGGAATTAAACGGCGGGTCGATGTAGATCAGGTCGATGCAAGCGTCGGGTAGTTTCTTCAATTGATCCAAACAATCGCCGCAATAAACCACGCGGGTGTCGAGCAGCTTCGATGGCCGAAGCGCCGTGGATTTTGGAACGGATAGGGCGGTGGTCACTTTTTTCGTTCTTCCTTTTTTCTTCTTCTTGATCCTTTGTCCCTTGGCCATTTG
>JBBTCX010000078.1:0-19310 GCA_038043045.1 Planctomycetota bacterium
CCGCGACGTGCAGAGCGCTCTTGCCGGACTTGTTTCGAGTGACACCGTTGAGGGCGTATACGCCGCCGACGAGGCCGCTCAGCAACACGAAACCGATGAGGGTCTTCATGAATGAACTCCAAGGGGCTAGACGCGGCACCTGAGTGCCACGATTTGACATATCCGTGGTTTGCGTCGATCCGGCGACAGGATGTATTGTACTGCTGGTTGCCATGTCCATAACCGGTCCTTTCAAATCGGGGCGAATGCAATTCCTACTTTCGCAACGACGGCCGCCATCCAAAACAGCAGGCACGTCAGCCGTCCTCGCCAACCCAGCAACTGAGTCGTTCTCGACAATCCCATGGAAACGACGACCCAAAACCAGATCGCAAACGGACTGATTCCGGACAAACAGTTGCCAACCAGGGTAGCAGTTTGCGCAGCCTGTTCATTGGCTGCCACCGGCAAGAGGCGGACAAACACGCCGAAGGAATCGTCCACGTCCAACGATGCATACCTCCACATCAACACGAACCGGACCAGAAGCTGAACCACGTCGACGTAGCACGCCAACAAGACGATCGTCATCAACGTGTGCCATTCCGGTTTCTTCCCGGTCAGCGCCACAACCCCATAGAGAAGCGCGGAAATTCCGAGCACCGACGCCAACACATACAGCGGTCGGGCGACCACGTGACTGGCACGCGACATCAAGAGATCAAATTCCCCCTGCTTCCGTGCATCCTCCAACATCTGTCGAAACGCCGACCGGGCCACAATATCATAATGCTGCTTTTCCAATTCGGCCTCGGTCGCTGCCAGTCGTTCCGCCACCTGCCGATCAATCAACCCCGTCTGGACCGTCGCCCAACCGATCATGGTGACCACCGTCAAGAGAGTGAGAAAAATCCAGCCATATGACGCCACGTTTTCCACGCGGGCAAACACCCGACCAGGCGAAAGCAGCGCTAGCGGAATATCCAACACGCCGACCTGTCGGCGTTTGGGTGTCGGCCAAGCTTGCTCCATAGTCATCGTCGCCACCGGGTTCACGTTTCCGTAGGTCCTTCCACCTTCGCCAGCGCAACCTACACGTAATATGGATGCGCAATCGCGTCGATCGTGAGCGCGATTATAAGTTAATTCGTAAACGGAGGATGACTATTGCGAGCTATCTTGACGGGTTTCGACCACGAGCGACAACATCCTACGTGGTAGGATTGAACTATCTTACTTGGCTTTCCAACTGCGCCCGACTCACATCG
Source organism: Planctomycetota bacterium (assembly GCA_038043045.1). Lineage (GTDB taxonomy): Bacteria > Planctomycetota > Phycisphaerae > UBA1845 > UBA1845 > JBBTCX01. Next base: position 1,248 of record JBBTCX010000078.1, read on the forward strand.
AACAAGTCGACATCGCCATCGTGGTCAAAATCAAACGATTGGCAGAAAACCGCCACAATCCGATCCGGACCTGTTAAGCAAGAAGCGATCGCGACGGCCTCTCCCATGGGCTTTCGAGCTTGGGAAAAAAGCGCCCAACCGCTGAAAACCAATGCCAGCATGGCGGCAACGGCAGTCGGAATCCAAACGAACAAATGACGGGGTTTTGAAAAAGCAGAAATTGGAAACCGCGTGGGTAAAAAAACACCCGCCTGCTCCGCTGCATGCCATTCAGCGAGAACCGCCTCTATCGGAGAATCATCTTTCATAAACCTATCCATTCAAACCTTACGGTCGCTTGTCGGCGTCTTCGGCGCGACAAAAAATCCAGATGGCCTGCCCAAGTGTGAGCGAAGTCGGGCCAAAAGCTGCGCCCAACGAGATCGCAATGTCGATTCGCTACATCCGATAATACCAGCGGTCTCCGTCCATTTCCTCTCGGTTATGAGGTGAAGATGCACCAACATAGCCCGATCTGTGTCCGATACGTCCGATAAATAATGGTGAATACGTTCGATCATTTCTAGTTTTTCTGACGTTTCCTTGGGGTCCGACTCCGAAGTTTCGATGGCGATTAAATCACTACTTAAAAAAGTCACATTGCCTTTTCTTGTCAACTGTCTCAAAGAAGAGACGCTTTGATTTCTAGCAACCGTTATCAAGAATGCAGGGATTGAATCCGGCGGCGGCATAGATAGTTGCTGAAGAGATTTTACAACGCCGAACCAAGTTGCCGACGCCACCGAATCCAGCCATTGTGGGTCTTGTTCGCACATGCGCCGAGCGGTTTTAAAGATCGTAAAACGAACCAACCGGTCGTAGCGGGCCATGAGAAGTTTGAGCGCGGAAGAATCCCCCTGAACCAGTCGTTCGGCTAGGTGTGCGTCGGTAGGTTGAACGTCGTTTGGCAAAGACGCGCCGCTAATCCATAAAGCGATATTTGATGATGGCCCATAACGCGGGAATTCCGTCGAGCCAACTGATTTTTTTCCCTTCGTCACGGCCACGACCTGCATAACTGATGCCGACTTCGTAGACGCGCCATCGCTTACCGGCCTTGGTTCGCTTAGCGACTTTGGCGGTGAATTCCGGTTCGAAATCGAAGCGATTGCAGCGCAAAGTCATGCCTTCAAGCACTTCGCGGCGCATGGCTTTGTAGCAAGTTTCCATGTCAGTCAGGTTTAGGTTGGAGAACATATTGGAAAGAAGAGTGACAACCTTGTTGCCGACTCCATGCCAGAACCGATCGACACGGCGCTTGGCCCCTCCGACAAACCGCGAACCGTACACCACATCCGCGATTCCCTCCAGAATCGGGGCCAAGACAATCTTGTAATCCTGCGGGTTATACTCCAGGTCAGCATCTTGAATGATGATGATGTCACCGGTGGCGAGTTTGAAGCCCTCGCGCAGTGCGGCGCCTTTGCCTTTGTTGGTCGGTTGGAGCTTGATCGCAATATTCTCATTGGACCAACGATTCTGAATTCGAGGGTAGACTTCGCGCGTGCCGTCGCTGGACCCGTCGTCGACCATGACGATTTGTCGCTCCAAGCCCGTATCGACTTCCATGACGCGGGCGAGAAGTTGCTCCAGCGTGTCGGCTTCGTTGAAGACTGGAATGACGATGGATAGCCGCATGGAGCGGTAGGGTACCGCAAAAGGTGCCATCGTCAAAAGTCGGGATCAAACGAGCCGATCTATCCTCAGGGGCTTCTCCGGCAGAGTGGTTGAATCTGAAGCATGACGCAGTTAGGATGATTGCATGGGACCGGAAGCGTTGACGAAACTCTTGAAAACCGCGCCCTTTGAGCCTCTTGAGTTGGGACTTTCGGACGGGCGGGTCATCGTCGTGCGACATCCGGATCAAGTAGTGCCGGCCGGTCGGCATATCATCATTGGTTTGGCTCAAGTCGAAGACGGTCGACGTCGCCTTTCCACGCCTACGACCAAGGGTCGCATCGTGAAGGATTGGCTCCTCGTGGACCTGATCCACGTCGTCAGCGCCGAACCGGCCAACGGGCAGTCGCGGCGGAGGAGACGGGCAAAGAAGTGACACGGTGTGACACTCAGAGTCGCGTTTTGACGGAAAACGGGGATATTAGCGGACGTTGGACGGGTCCGATAAGATCGCATTTAAGAGTCTGTTTGGAGAACGTAACGTTTTGCCATTCAACGAGTTGCGATTGAAATCGAAGGTCGATTCTGAAAATGCGAAGTGGCACTTTATGGCGATGTCGAGGCAGGTTGTTGAAAGGTGATTTTTTAAAGGGGCGATGGGTATCGCGGGTGATCGATGGAAGTGGCACACGGTGGCACTTTTTGGATTCACCCCCGCCCTGCCCTCTGGTGGAGGAAAAGATTAAGTGCGCGGACCACTGCTCAAGAGCAGTGGCACGCGGCGCCGAGACACGGCCGGGCAAAGGGGAGCGTGGGGCGCGGCCCTGGGCTTTAAGGCCATAGCCCCGTTGGGGCATGAACGGCCGATACAACTCTACCACGACCGGTGAATACCTTGTGCGACGCCTTTCAGGGTCGAAGGTCATGTTGGGTGTTTTTAACCGTGGGCGGCGCTGCGCTCTGCCCACGGCTTTCATCTGGCAGGCTTTCAGCCTGCGGGAATCGGAATGTCGGGTCGATGGCCCGACCTACGGATGACCGCTCGTTGGCACTCGCGGTTCTGATCGTCCCCCACCCTTGCTTCGCAAGGACGGGGTACCCGCTCAAGAGTAGTGACACGTGGTGGCATCTATCCACCGCCCGAAGGCGGCTGCTATGAAAATGGGCTACCGATCCAGGACTTTCGAGGTATGACGCCGCGCGGCTGAAGCCCGCGGCTCGCTTCGGACCGCTCCCTCACCCTTGGCGCTTCGGATAAAGGGCACGCGGTCGCGGCTTTGATCGGTAGGTGGAACCGCCCATCAACCGACTATGCATTGTCGAAAACGGAGAAACCGCGGGCGAGGAGGTCTTGGATATCGATCAGACCGACCAGGCGGTTTCCCTCGCCGACCACGGGCAATTCATCGATCGCATAGCGGCGCATAAGAGTGACGGCGTCTGTCACTCTAGCGTCCTCATGGACGCACTTCGGTGACGCGGTCATGGCATCGGCCACATTCATGCTCGGAGAAAGTTTCCCGCCGGTTAGAAGTCGAAACACATCCCCTTGGGTAACAATTCCCACCAGCAGACCCGCGTCATCCACCACCGTGGCCGCTCCGGCGCGAGAAGGGGCGGCCAAGATCGCTTGATAACAATCCGCCAAGGTGGCCGACTGATTGATCGTCGGGCAATTCGCGCCGGTGCGCATGATCTCGCGCGTTTTCATCAAGAACCGACCGAGCGCACCGCCGGGGTGATAGCTGGCGTATTCCTCCGGTTGGACGGATTTCACCTCCATGACGGTCAAAGCCAATGCATCGCCCATCGCCAACATGGCCGCCGTGGATGAACTCGGAGCCAATCCTAACGGGCACGCTTCTTCGGTTTGGCCGATGTCCAACACAATGTCAGCCTGTGTCGCCGCGATGGAATCAAGTTTGGCCGTCAATAGAATAATCGTGCAGCCGAGGCGTCGCAGCCTAGGCAACAACTCCACCAATTCGGAACTTCCACTCTTGGTCATGGCCAAAACAACGTCGTCCGGGTGGATCATCCCCAAGTCGCCATGAAGCGCGTCGACGGGATGGAGGTTGTAGGCCAGGGTACCGGTGCTCGCTAGCGTGGCTTGGACTTTCTGACCGATGAGACCCGCTTTTCCCATGCCCGTTACGCAAACGCGGCCTCGACATTTTACGATCGCCCGCACGGCTTCCACGAAGGACGAACCCAGGCGATTGCGAGCGTCCAAGATGGCCGAGGATTCGGCTTGAAGAACCGCTCTTCCGCGAGTAAGGATGGCCGAGGATTGCTTTTCGAACTCAGTCCCCTGTTTCGCCGAAGCCATCGGAGTTGGTTTGGTCGTGGGCATAATGTTTACGCTCGTCGACTAACATATCGTGCACGTTGGAGCCAACCTAAACACGACTCTAACGATCCGTTGCACACTGTTCGCTCCTTCACGGTCGCGGTACCGTTGAGGTCATTCCGTCCGCGACTCCTCTTGAAACTTCCTCGACCGGGCGAAGTTCGACATCGCGCCGATCGAACCCCGCCTTTTTGAAACCACTAAGGGTTGATTTTATCACATCGTTTGTCACGCCGCGAGAGACCTCGATGAACCAAGGGCGTTCTAGATTCGTTCGAATGGTTTTGGCCCAACCTTCCAAATCCAGGATGACCGCGCCCCCTTCATCCGGTGAAGTTCGCTCCGACAAACTGCCCTTCTCTGATAAAACCAGAGTCAGCGGTTTGACATTGGGGTCCCTTGTTCCACGTTGAATGAGCATCGTGCATTTGGATTTGATCGGTGGAATGGCCGTGGTGTTGGCCTTCAGCCAAAGTTGTTCGTTTGCGGATGTATGCAATTTAGTCAGAGCGATGATGGCGGTTTCGAAGTCGACAACGGAAACAACCGTACCTTCGACATCCGCGCCAAGCACGCCGTCTGGCAACATCGTGGAACCGGCGAATACCCAAGGCAGAGCCGGCGAAGGAAGACCGGTCTTGGCGTCGACCATCCATCTTTCAATTGGCACGGTGAAGTCGATTCCGTCATTTCCGTAGCGAACGCGAATGGAAATGGATTCACCGGTCGGCGGAAGCCACGTGTCTTTTTCGCGATCGTGACGTAGCGGTTGGCCTGGTTCAAGACCCACCAACCCCATGGCTTGGAAAACGTGCAACGGTCTCGCCTGAATAGTGATAATGCTTTCGTGTTCGCGCGTTCGCGGGCTGCATGCGAAAAGCTCTAAAGGTCCTTCTCGGAGAACAACGGCGCTCTCGACTTCCACTGTTTTTCTTGACCAATCGATAACCACGCCCGTTGCGAAGGGATGGAGCTTCTCACGGTCAACATCCGCATTCGGAGATCGTGCCGACGATCGTGGATCGTCAGGCGACTGAGCATGGGCTCGCGGATCGAAACCCATCAAAACCAACAGGACGAAGAATGCGAACAGGCGCTGCTGCTTCCGTCCCATCCTTAACCACGCTTGTGCGCGAAGCTTGGAAACGCCAATTCCTCCTGTTCGCTTTGAATGAGAACCTTCGGTTTGATCAAGATGAGCAGGGTTTGCTCATCCTTCACCGTCGAACGGGAAGAATAGGCTCGTTTGAGAATAGGGATTTTGGAAAGAACGGGCACGCCCGCTTCCACCTCGGATTCACTGGCCAGTTTTTGACCGCCGATCAGCAGGGTTCCGCCATCGGGAACCATCACCGCAGTCTGGATACGAAGACTCGACAGCGTCGGAATCTGGATAAAGGCATCGAGCGCGAGTGTTCCACCGCTGAACTGAAACGTTTGCAAATCAATCAGTCGAGTGACGCCGGGATTCAGGGTCATCATCACATATCGTTTATCCGCGGAAACCACGGCCTGTTGAATGTTAAGAACGGCTCCGGCATCGATCGTGCCGATGACCGGTTGCTGGGCCACGGCGCCTTGGGCAATAACCGGCGCCAACGTACTGACAAAGTTCTGTTGAACAGTGACCGCCACCCAAGCACCGAACCCGTTGAAGACCACGACTCGTGGAGCGGTCACCACCGAAGTTCGAGAGTCCGCCTGCGTCGCCCGGATCAAAAAGTCGACCTGGATATTATCGAGGAAGCTACCGAAAACGCTAAGAGCCGGACCGATGTTTTGCCCGCCGAAGCTACCGGGAATATCGCTGGGTTGATTGGCGGGGTTGGTGATGTCCAAGAAGTTACTACGAACCGGAACGGGAGTGAGTTGACTGCCTCCGCCGCCTTGTCGTTGCGGGATGAGGTACGGCTGGCCAAAGGGTTGCGGCGTGGGTGTCAGATTGGGGTCGGCATTAAGCCCGGTTCCGATGGCGGGCGTGTTTGGAGTAAATCCCAATCGAGAGAAGGTGCGCGGCAGAAGAAGCCGGTTGCCCAAAACCGGGTCGACCGCCGGACCAGCCCCTCCGGGAATGAAATCCAACCCTGCATTTCCGCCGTTGAGCACGAAGTTGACGTTCATGCCCAAGTCTTCCAGGTAGTGGCTGGACACCGTGATAAACACGGCCTCTACCGCAACTTGGATGGCCTTTTCCTCCCGAAGCTTGGAAAGCAAGTCCCCGATTTCACGATGAGCGGCGGAGTTTTGGGTGATCACCAATTGACCGTTGATTTCTTTGACCGTGCCGACACTTCCCCCGCGTTCGCGCCAGCTATCAGGAAACACGTTTTCCTGGATCACGTCAATGATCTTTTGAACGCGAGAGAGTCGCTCCGGGCTTTCCTCGGCTTCATCATCGTCATCGTCGCCCGCGCGCCAGGGTTGTTGCGAAGCAACCGCCGCCGAAATCTTGGGAGGAGGATCGGTTTGGTTCGCGTGGCGAAGGTCGGTCATCGGCGCCCGGTCCCACTTAGGAACCGTAAACAACAAATCGTTGATGTCATACATAGCCGCGTAGGTCTTTTTGTCGAGGAACGATTGCGTCGCAATGGTCATCGCCCCGTCGGAAACGTCGTAACCCAATCGGGCATCGGGTCCGCCTGCTTGAATCAGTATTTCCGTCAGCGCCTTTTTTAGCGTAATTTCGCGCGGCAATCGAAAATCAATCGGCGTGGAACGCTCGACTCCGGCCCGGTGCAGGTCATGCCAATTCACGATGAAGTTCAGACGATGGGCGTCGGCCAACTGGGTCATCACCTCTTCGAAGGGAACCTTGGGAAAGTCCACCTGAATCGGCCTGTCCAAAGCCGCATGCAACTGACTATCAGGACGATTACTCCCGGGGAGTCCACGTTCCGGGCGATTGATGATCTCGACCCAGTCCTTTGGATACTTAATCATCTCATGCCAGGGAATTTTGGCCTCTTCAACTTCGATCATTGTTTCCCGAAATTGCAGGTTTTTTTGATCGGCGAGGTCTCGCTGTTTACGGTATTGGCGTTGATCTTCCAAGATGTCCATCAACCAACGGGCCTGTTGATTCTTGGGGTCAACATTCGTGATTTGCCGAAGCACATTGACGGCGCCCTCCAAATCGCCATCTTTGCGGTGCTGCAAGGCCTGGGTCATCAACGCATCTACCTGTCTCGCCCGGTTCTCTTCGGTTTGCCTAAGCCGATCGGACCGTTGCTCCTCAATATCCCGCCGAATGGCCGAGACCTTGGTTTCGTGATACAAGCGTTCTTGGTCTTGCACGTACACCACCAAAGCATCGAGTTCGCTTCTTAGACTTTCATAGAGAGCGATAGGATCAGCAAAAGCCCTGCCGGATTCCACGATCTGGCGGGCCCGGGTCAACGTTTGGTTGGCTTGCTCGAACTGCTCAGCGGCGACATAGCCGCGAATGGACTGTTCCGCCTCGCGGTATTCCGTGGCGGTTCGCTGCCAGCTCAGTGTATCTTCTCTTTTCATGCGATCGATCAGCGACTCTCCGAGCGCCCCTTGGGCCATCGAAGCATGTTGACGCGCTCGCTTAATACCATCGACGGCTTCAGGATAACCCGGCGCGGAGACCAGCGCTTGTTGAAATAGCCGCTCCGCTTCCGCGAATCGACCGGCTTGGATCATGTCCTCCGCTTCGAGGGTCAGCGTTCGAGCCCTTTCGCCGTTTCCGTTTCCGTTGATCTTTGGTTGCTGAGGCTGTCCTGGTTGCTCTTGTGACGCAACCGCCGGTTGTGAATCGGGTGACACGTTTTGAGCCGGAATTGGCGCGGAGACGGTCGTTGATTTCCGACCTGTTGCCGTTTCCACCTCCCGGAGACGAGCGGTGGCATTGTTACGCAATTCCGGCGCCGCGTAGGAATTCGACAAAACCTCCTTGAGCAAGGCCTCCGCCCGATCATATTCCTTGGCCGTCAAGGCGGTCTCCGCGTCTTCCAAATCACGAAGCGCCTTTTCCGCCATGGTCAGCGCCACCTGAACCCGATTCAGATAATCGTCTCGGGTGGATTGCTGCGATTGACTGAGCTTGGATCGATCAATCCGAGTGAGAACTTCCTGGGCGGTGAGAAAATCTCCACCCTCGAAGTGCTTAACGGCTATGTGCAGGGCGTCGGCATCTTCCCCCGCTCTCACCGCGGAACTGGAAAACACGACGACGACAGAAACCAACAAAGTCGCAAAAGCCGCAGTAAACCTATTCGCTCGCAATGGACGCTCCTCCTGGTCATTGGTCTTCGGTTGGAGTCCTACCTGGGGCAGGGACTAGGGCGCTACACAAATCGTGTTACCTTGAACTAAGGATACCCAGGACCTTCCGCGCCCATCGGCCCATAGAATCTGGAGGCGGCCATGCCTCCCCAACCTCGATCGCCGCTATACGGCGAAGCGAGGGAGATTCTAGAGACGCCGCAAACCACTCGCAAGCGCGGAACCCTTCACAACCTCTCCACGAGACCAACGATTTCAACTCCATTTCAATTTCATGCACAAACAACCGGGCAATTCCTATTTCTTGCCCTTGGGGGCCTTCCAAACTCGGCTCTTCAACAAGGACCTTGTGGCGTCCGTTCGATCCAGGGCTTCCACGCGCTCTTGAAGTTGGCCTGTCGAATCCACGAATACCACCGCCGAAGTCCGCTCCGGCGCGAGAAATCTCACCCCGCCCCGTTCGATTTTTCTCTCCCGAGCAGCCCGGTCAAAATCAATGTCCACCACCATCGCGTCCATTCGAAACGGCACTTTCGCGGCGTATACTTCCTGGGGATTCGTAGGGTCCGGAGTGTCCACGCGATCCTCGATATCTATCGAATCACCAATCTTGAGCTTTTGCCGGCTCGTGACCCAAACCGCGCGGTACCATTTGTAGAGTTCAACCGTAACTTCTTCCTTGGTATCATCGCCACGAGTAAGAAAAACGTGCGCAGGGGCCTCGATCGTGATCGGGTCCGATGGTTCCGACCACGGGCCCGCTACAAAGATCACCTGCGCATCCGCGGGAGTTTCCAACCGTTCGGGGAATCCGGCCAAGCGATTAAAAATCTGAACGCGCATTCGGTATTGATAAGCTTTGCCCGGTAGAACGCTCCCCGGAAAAGCATCGTGGATCCACACTTGCTGCTTGGGCAACGGCTCTCGGACTATCTTGATGATCGAATCACCCGAAGGGGTTGGCCCCTTGTCAGGTAACTTGTCACCGAATTCAATATCTTTTTGAATTTGATTCGCTTTTTTCCTCAGGGTTTGGGCTTTTTGTTTGTCCGAGGCAGAATTGGAGCTGCTCTCTTCGATTTCAAGGGCTATGTTTTGTGCTTGGATCGCGGAATTGACGTCCTTATTTTTCTCCGCCAACTTCAACAGCTCGTCGATCTCGGCAAATCTCTTTTTGGTGAACTCCTTTGGCGAGACTGAGATCGGGTCAGGAGTAGCCGCCGTGGATTGAACGGGGGCATCATCCAGCCATAGAAAGCGGTTCAACGAGGGATTCGGCTGCGCCGTCTGATCGGGGAACAGATACGTGTCATCCTGAAGTGCTACGTCACGAATCGAAGTAAGCACCGGAAACCTCCAGGTAGGCGATGTTTTTTCGACCGGTGGAATCGGGCGGAGAAACTCCAATTGATCCCTGGGGTTCTCAATCCCTTCCCGGTACTTTTCGATCGCTTTTACGGCATCCCGATCCACGACCGATAGGTTGCCGTCGATTTCCAATGGCACGTCCGGCGCCTTTTTCAACACCGGCGCGGGCCAAGCCACGACACCTTTCCAGTCCTCGTCCGCCCAAGTCCCATCCGGTCGCCGCTCACGACGTTGAAGCTGTGCGGGACCAAAGACAATCCCGGTGAATCTCGAACCATAGACGTTCTGCTGAACTTCCGATTGCTTCGCCCGGTCGAAAACCGACGACACCGTAACCCAATTGACTTCCGTATCACCCGATCGAGATTCAACCGACGAAGGCGCACCTTCCGGCGCGGCGATCAACATTCGTCCGCTTGTGACTGATGGCTTGGACGGGGGCAGGACCGATACCAGCTTGTTTTTTTCCTTGGCCGACTGTTCACGATCGATGATGGGAACATCCGGTCCAAGAGCCAAAGCGGCCGGTAAATCCGCACCGATCTTTGTTTCCTCCAGCTTCTTGATGAAATCATCCAAAACAGGCTGAAAAGAAACATCCTTCGGCTGTTCCTCTCGAAGTCGTTGACGAACCGCCTCCGCTTTGCGGGCCACATGGGCATCGATGGTCTTGGGGGTCACCGTCTCGCCGCCCAAATCAAGTTTGTTCGGGGAGGTGACCAAATACTTGGCGATCACACCGATCAATACCAGACCGGCAATCGCCAATATGGCCTTCTCCACGTGTCGCTCTACGGGGTTTACAAGTTGCTTGGCCACAAAAACACCTCCGACCGAATGCCTTCAATCAGCAAGGATACACTTTTTCACCGGCTACGAATTCTCGTTCAAGTTGCTTGCTCTTGTTTAGGACACTCCAAGTTTTCCGCAAACCTAATCTCCGCCCTTTTTGCCGCTTTTGTCGTCTTTGGGTTGCGATCCACCACATGGAATGTTGTTTGCTTCACAGACTCCTTGAGGCATCATGGGGCGATAGTGTTCCCCCAGCATGATGGCTTCAAAATCCATCACCACGTTGACCGTCGGGTCCGAACCGTAAATCTTCCCGTGAAGGTCACGGTTCGGCTCCACGGCCAAGTACGCGGATCGCAAAAGCGTGTACAACCGCTTTTCACTTAGTTTCTCCACGAATCGGAGCAGGTCCCGTTGGTCCATCACCAGTTTGACCGAGAATTGCAAAACCTCATAGAAGTCTGACGAAGCGGAATGGGTAAACGCGGTCTTGGGACAGGCCGGGGGCGTCGCCGGATTATACCCGCCGGGCGCGGATCCAAAAAACTCATCCTCGCTTGGCAGAATATAAATCGCGTTCTTGGCAAGACGAACGGAGATGATCTCTTTCACAGGCATCATCCCAACCCATCGCGGCTCATCCCGCTCTCTTGCTTTGGTAGCGGCTTCTTCATTCAAAGCTACAATCGCATCCACGACGTCTTTCTGAATCCAATAGCGCAATTGTGCCCGCCAACATTGTTCGAGTTCGGGAGCTTCCGCGCTTCCGGTCTCGATCATGTTCGGGTCAAACATGAGACTCGGTTCCAATTCCGGCGGTTTTGCTTCCTCGAATTTGACCCCGTAACAATAAATCCGCTGAGCCGCGGCAAGATGAGCCCGAGCGGCGGCCTCTTTCCGAGCACCGGCCCGAGTAAGTACGCCCGCGGGGGTCCGATCCGGCATCGCATCCCCCGACCCTTCCGCAGATTCGCCGACGCCCTTCTTTCGCAATCCTTCTTCTTCGATTTTCGATTTCATCGATTCGACTTCGGACTCCACCGCCGGACGACCACATTGCAGCGCCTCCAGCAGCTTCCTCATCTCCCCATTAAACGCCCGGCGAAACTCGCGGCGTTTCTCGGCATCTCCATTGGGAAAAACACCGGCCACCAGCGGTTGATGCGGGAACAAAAGGGCGGCCTTCTCCATGACCGATTTCCGATCGCTCAGCATGCGATCCACCCGCTTTTGGGCGGCGTCTATGGTTCGCTGATTCACCGGTTTCGATTGCAGAGCGTTCAGGTCCTGATAGAGCTTGCCGGTTTGGTCCATGACCGCCATGACTTTCGGCATGGCCTGCCAACCCGTTACGGCCAAGGCGACTCCCCCGGCCCCGGCAACCCCACAAATGACAAAGAATAAGTGTCGTTTCAGCATTTCCATGTTACGCGCATCTCCAGGGCATCACTCCCAGCAAGTTCCACCTGAGTCCGGATGACAACGGCTGTCACCGGCCATTGATCAAGGCCCTTTCTTGTCCCCTTTCGGCGGCTTGGGTTTCGGTTTGGGCGGTTCCGGCGCTTCCTTTTCCCCACCCTCGGAATACTCCGAGAGCACCGCGTCGATCCAAACCTCGAACTGGAAGTCGCCATCAATCGGTTCGTTCGTCAGCGGATCCAGTTCTTCCTCTGAACCAACGCCGGCGCTGGAAGCACCCGATCCGCCGCTTCGTCCCCCCTTCGTACCACCACTGAGTTTAGGCGGCTGTCCGCCGGACCTCAGTCCGGTGCCCGGTATTGTGGGTTTCCCGCCTTCCCATGCGTTTCCCCGAATAATCCACGTACGATCGAAATAAAATCCCAAACCCGGTTTTCGACTGTTCTTCCGTAGAACACTTAGAAAAGCCTCTTCCAGAAACTTCGTACGACCTTGATTGGGCGTAGTGCAAACAATCTTGATGAGGATTCCTGGAACAACTTTTCCACCCTTAAAATCGTTGATGGGTTCCTCGGCATCCGCAAGACTGGAGGGCCAAATGGGGTTGTTTAAATCTTGAACGTAATCCATCACCATTGCTTGAATATGCACTTGTCGCCGATCCGCACGGGGCGCGGACCCAATCGCTTCCAAGACCTGGGCTTGATTCGTCGCCGTCGCCAATGCGCCCTCGGGAATCGGCAATGCTTCGTGTATGGCGCGAACGATCTGAGGAACCAACCCCCGTTGGCCTACGAAATCAACCAGGGACAAACCCTCTTTGTGCTCCTTTTCACCCTTTCCGGAAAAAGACCCAAACGCCTGTCCCAAGGCCCTGCCGGCGGCAAGAATCGTCGTTGTTTTTTCGTAATCCGTTTGCCCCGAACCGGCACTGCCATCCACCACGCTTGCGGCCTGCTCCACGCTTAACTTCGGCTCCACCCCGCCACCCGCGGCAGCCAGCGATCGCATGTCCGATGTCTTGCGAAACCAAATCGTCGACCCCGCCAAAACCAGGCACGCCGCCGCTGCCGCGAACGCCGGACGTTTCTTCCGCCATACCACCTGCTTGGCAATCTCCGTCGGCAACAAGCTCGTGGTGACTTTGGTCAAGTCCAACCCCTGAAGCGCCAACCCATAAGCCACCCAAAAACTAAGCAACTGCTCCTTGAGAGAGGCCGGCAGCTCCGCTCCCTCCACCATCGAGGCCTTTCCAAACGTCGTGGGCAACTCCACGGGCATTCCCAGATTCTGTTGCAAATATTTTTCCAACCCAGGCAGCAAGAAAGCATTGCCCACACCCATCAGCTTTTCAAACTTCGCTTCCCGGTGGGTCGACGAATAGAAACCTATGGATCGCTGCAATTCCTGCACAATGTCGGCAAAAATCGGTCGCATCGCTTGGAACACTTGCCGAGAATACTTGCTGGTAGATGCCGTCCGTTTTAAGGCCTCCGCCTTGGCGAAAGTCAGTTTAAAAGCCTTCACCAACGCTTCCGTGAAGTGGTTCCCACCGATCGCAACCGTGCGACTCCACAGTCGAGTCGGAGTGGCGATGACCACGTCCGTGCTGTCCGACCCAATGTCCAACAGAATAGTCGTCTCGCTACCAACCAGCCCGTCGAAAAGGGCCGCGTTGTAGACCGCCAACGGAGCGGCCTGCACCCCTACCGGCTCAATAGACGCTTGTTCAAAATGCAGCAGATGCTCCCGAATCAACTCTCGCTTCATGGCGAAGATGCCCACCTCCAGGTCCGGCATCCCTTCTTCCTGGAACGTCTGGTAGTCCCAAATGACCTCATCCATGTCAAACGGAATCTGCTGATCCGCCTCATAGCGAACGATGTCAGGGATTCGTTTCGGCTGAACCGGCGGAAGTTTGGAGAACCGAGCCAGCGTATGTTGCCCCGGGACGCTGACGTATACCTTGTCCTTCGAAAGATCGTTACGGGAAAGAAATTGCTCCAGAGCGGTAGAGATCAGTTCATGCCGATCGGCGTCCGGCTGAGAAAGGATTTTTTCATGCTCGATATATTCATGGGCCACGATTTCGACTTTTCGATCGGCTCCGACGCGTAGCTTCAACGCCTTTAACGCGCATCGTCCGACATCAACGCCCCAAACAGATTGCACAGTTGCCATCGTCTAGTTACTCCGTCAGTGGGTCCCGCCAGGGACCTTCACCGGACATCGCCCATGTCGTACAGTTAGCATCATGCCTTCGAAGTATCTGTTGACCACTTTGGGCTGTAAAGTAAACCAATACGCGCCACAAGCCATCCCCAAACTCCTGGAAAGCTCAGAACTTTCACCAACTCAACCGGGCAATACCCCGGATTACGTCGTGGTCAATTCTTGCGCCGTCACCGCGACTGGCAAAAGTCGCCCAGCCGTCCGCAATGGGTACGACAACGGTGTTACATGTGTGGTGGCAATCGGGTGCGGAGCTTCCGCGGTACCGGATCAATTACGAAAAACCTCCGGCATGACCGCTGTTTTTTGGCTTGGGACCCACGTTCACGATGAACTTCTGGAGCTTGTCCTGGCGCGAGAACCTTCTCGCCTTAACCCATCCTCCCAAGAACTTCCAATCGTTCCCATACCCAAGGTCGCGTCCGACGGCCTGATGAATAATAAATGGATGATTGCAAAACCTTCTCCGGGTGAATACCACCCGACATACGCAACATCGAACCGGAACGCGCCGGTACCTGAGAGGAGTATTGCACCCTCATGGCCCATCGTCAACGCGCCCGAACCGCTTTTAGAAAGAATCAAAGAGGTTGAAAACCACCACCGGGCATTTGCAGAGATTCAGGATGGGGACCATGCCTTCTGCGGGTACCGCATTATTCCGCATCCAAGATCACATGTGCGATCCAAGCCAGTTGAACTTCTTTGAAGTGGAATCTCCACTTGACTCGTTTTGTAGCGCTAATCATACTTGTCTCTATTCCGGTCACGCGGATCGATGCTTTAGGGTTCTCTTTGAAGCAACCGGCTACCGAGCCGGGGGCATTGTTGAGGTGTACATGGATCGCCTGACCCAATCGCGAGTTCGCGGTATCGCTTTAAAGAAATCGGCCACGGCCTGCTGAGGTGTTTTCTGTGGTAAAGCAAACCTGTACATGTGGACAGCGGTACAGCTTTCCGGAAAGCTCGGTCGGGCGAAAAGCCAAGTGCAAGAGCTGTAGCACGGTATTCATTGTGCAGGCACCTACTCCAGCGCCAAAACCAAAAACGGATGACTTTGCAATGAGTCTCGGCGACGAAGTCACCGCCGCGGTTCAACGTAGCAAGGCGGAAAAACAACGCGCCGCAACCTCGGCGACCGCAACAGGAATCGGCGCGCTGGTGGATTCCCCGGATGACTCAGTACTTCGGGCGCCGGTTCCTTCCCGTTACGAGGAGGAGGACCTGGGTCCGGGGAGGTCGCGGCGCTTCGGCTACGTCGAAGACATCATGTTGAGTTTCCTTTTCTTCTCATCGCCTGGAAACATTATTACGTTTGTGATTACCTGGCTACTCATCTCTTTCGGACAAGTCATTTTGACGTTCGGCGTTTTGGGAATGGTTGGAAAACTTATCATTTTCGGTTGGTATACGGCGTTTCGCTTAAATTGCATTGTCGATGCCGCCGCCGGAGAGGAGGACCTCCCCACGATCAGCATGGAAAATGGTTGGGTGGAGGACATCATCATACCGGTTGGTCATTGGATCGGAAGCTGGCTCGCGGCTTTTTCCCCCGCCCTACTCTATCTCATGTTCAAGCTCTCCACGACGTCCATGGATTCACTCGGGGTATTGAAGCTGCTCTTCGGCGGACTCCCCGGATGGATGGGAGCGGCGGAGGGAGATCTGAGTGTTCTTAGAATACTTATCATTGTCGGACTATTTCTATGGCCGATTATCGTGTTATGCGTTTCGCTGGGAGGATTTCCGACGCTCGCTCGCATCGACCTGATCGTCAAGACTCTTTTCAACACAATCCACGCCTACGTTGCAACGGTCATCGTCGTGTTCGGCGCGTTCTTTCTTGACTTGTGGCTCAGCGGAATCCTGGCCAACAAAATGATCGCCCCGCAAGCCGGCGCCGGAACCAGTTCGCTTCTCGGTGCGATTGCCCTATGGGTGGTCGTCGTGACGGCGGTCGAAGTCTATTTCGAAGTCATTGCCATGCGTGCGATCGGGCTTTACTACCACCATTTCAAAAAACGCTTTGCTTGGTCTTGGGGATGATCCAGTCATATTGGGAAGTTGTTAACAACTGGTGATCCCGCTATAGTTGTTTGATCCTTGTTTCGACCTATTTCCTAGGCAAGAGGACCGCGAATTCGAATTCCGTTATCATCTACAATCCAAAGATGCCCCTTAAGCGGCAGATTTTCAAGGAGTGGGATCATTCGGTCCAGGACACGTAGGGTTTCGCGGCGATTGGATCTCCGTAGTCGCAACACGAGTATTCCTTCAAACTCTTCGGGCGGAAAGCGGCGTATATCGGCGAAATCCTGATCCAACGTGATGAGGACGCGAAGCTCACGACGGCATACATTTCCCAGTTCCAAGTCGGAACTGCCTCGCAAGTTCTGGTCCCAAACAGTCACGGCATCGTGCCCATGCCGTCGCAGAAATAGCGCCGTCTGGGGATGAACATTCTCGTCCGTTTTGAATCGCATCAATTCTGTGCGGGAAGTGGAACCACGCGCTCTCGGGCTAATTCCGCCGCATAGTCAATAGCCGCCAAAACATCCTCCTGTTCGATTCCGTAGTCGCGGGCAATTGATTCCGCGGCTTGACCGTCAGCCAGTTCATCCAGAATCACCGAGACCATGACTCGTGACCCACGAATACAGGCTTTTCCATGGCAAACCTCCGGGTTCACCGTAATACGTTCCTGCCAGAATGCGACCATTAGGAAATCCTTTCTCACTCACAGCCAGATGGATTCGCCGATCCTCAAGACCTCAACCCAAGGATAGCTTCTGCCCAATGCATCCGCTCGGCCAAGCCTACGGCCCCTCCAGTTGACCACTGTAACAAAGGTAATCCCCCAGATCGACATCGCCGTCGCCTTCGAAATCAAAAGATTGCAAGCAAACCAACGAAGGCGAAACGAAACCGGGCTGGTCGATCGCGCCGCTGAAGCAAATTCCGAATTGGCGGTAGTCCCGCAAGTCCACATCGGCATCCATGTCCGCATCACCCATCGGCGGTAACGGCACGGACCATGCCCCACGACCCAATGTGCCCGCCACCAAACGTTGGAATGGAATATCCACGACCAGGTCCATCACCGGCACGTTGGGCAACGACGCTCCCATCTTCCGCCAATGTCCACCCGAATCACAGGACATATACACCCCTGCATCCGTCCCGAGAAACACGTTGGCCGTTGACCCCTGATGCTCCACCGCCACCGTATTGACCGGAACATCGGGCAAGTCACCATCGATCGTGGTCCACGAAAGCCCGTGGTTTACCGTCTTACGAATTTGATCGACCCCGAAATGGGCGACCGCCAAATACGCAATGGCATCGTCCGTCGGATCGACGGCCACCTCGCGCTTCACCCGCACCCAACCCGGAATTCCGGCAAGCCTCGGCGTGAAATTCACCCCGCCATCGGTGCTCACCAGCAATCGACCATCGTTCGTCGTGACATACACCGTTTGAACATCTGACGGGGCGATGACCAACCCACGAATCGCGGCCGTTCCTCCGCTGGTAAGGTCGCCGCTGATCGGCGTCCAGTTCATACCGGTGTTGATGCTTCGATAGACGCGATGCGTCCCGTAAAAAATCGTACTCGAGTTAAACGGACTAAACGCAACCGGAGGTAAAAAGCAATTTCGATCCGAACCCACGATCCCCGAATTGGACAAATTGAAATTGGTCCCTCCGTTCGTGGAACGATACAGATTTCCCGTCCCTTGAAATTCGGCGAACATCGTATTGGGATTCGCCGGGTGCAAGGCCGTGTAACCGCCGTCGCCGCCAATTCTCTGCGACCAACTCAAACCCGCGTCTCGACGGTTCGTCCCATTATCCTGCATCCCTCCGAGGAGAAACGTCGAATTGGATGGGTGCACCGAAATTCCCGGATAAATCTGCACAACCCCAAGTCCATTGTTCCGTGCCACCCACGTGTCACCATCGTCAACGCTGGTATGAACTCGCCCATCATTTCCACA
>JBBTCX010000079.1:0-3661 GCA_038043045.1 Planctomycetota bacterium
TAAACCGACACCCAGGCCCCGAGTCGTTGTCCGGCCCGCCGTGAATCCCGATGCGGTCATTGGTGAGGCACTCATGAACGAAGTAGTAATCAAAAAGCTCAATAGCCTCATTGCTGTCAAAGTCACCGGTGGCCTCTTGCGGAATCACCCCATACCGCACATAATCCCACCGAGTCGTGGAGTCAAATCCTTGACGACGCGTGGCGAAAAGAACCACGGAGCTTTCCCCCGGGTACGGTCCGTCCGCGACCCCGCTGTCTCCCATCTGACCGTCGATATACCATGCATACCGGTTTTCGGGGCAGAGCGGCACATTGCAAAGTTCGACGCGATAGGTATGGGGAACACCCGGCACGATATCCGCAAAAACGGTCGGGAGAGAGAACCCAGGCGAGATTTGGACCTTGGAATCGGTCATCGTGAAATGGTAAAACGCGGCACTTTGCCCACCCAAAACGAGGGCGGCCGGCGTCCCGCTGAAATCCAGAATCGATTTGGGTGCGTCGCTTTCCGCTCGCCACTCCACGAAGAAAACCCCAGAACCAGCGAACTCTGCAATTGGCCTTCGATAAGCGTCCACAACCCCTTCGCCATCAATGAACTGGACAAAGATACCGTCATCGATATACCTGTTGATTTGACTGAAGTAAACGTGCTCCCAACCGACCTTTTCAGGGAACGTTTCACATTCGTAGGTAACGATTTGTGCTTGGGACACAACCGTACCAAGCCAAAACAACAAGAGCGTCGTACAGCCGAAGTGATGTCTTTTCACTCAATACCCCCTTGCAACAGTGGCATAACCGCCTATCGCATAGCGAATTATAGCACGATGGGCGTCAGGAACCAATTGGAACTTTTTTCAAAGGAGAATACCCATGAAGCCCCGTTTGTTTGTATTTGGTTTTGCGTACGTCGTCGGATGTGGGATCGCCTTGGGCGAGCCGCCTACAATCCACACCACGTGGTCGAATCCTGGCGGACCTCCGCTTCCGGATTTGAACTACCTCGTCACCCCCAACCCCCTCGCCGGTGAAAACTTCCCCGACGTCCGCCTCCAAACCGGCAGCCAGACCTGGCAGCTCTGGTCCCTGGACGTGGAAAATACGGATCCGATCTATGGCGACGGCATCGGCGACATCGGCGAAATCTCCAGCCCCGCCGACGACAACTTCACCGTCAAACTCGCCGCCCCCGGCTCTCCCGATAAACTCATGATTTTCCGGGGACCGTTCATCAACACGGTCACCGACCAGGACTTCACCGACAACTACATACCCATGTACCAGGAACTGAGAGACGCCGGCTTCACCCACGTGGGTCTGCAAATGTATAACGTGCCGGACTCGCCGACCGAGGAGCTCTGGATCGCGATCAACACCCACGCGCAGGCCATACGAACTGCGTCGAAAATGCCCCTGGCCTTCGGCGCCGTGCCATACAGTGACACCTATGATATGTAATCAGTTGGGATCGCCGAAGCGGTTCTGGAATTCCGCGAAGTCGCAGAGGTCAACATCAGAGTCGCCGTCGAAGTCTGTAAACTGACACCCAGGCCCGGAGGTTTGATCCGGGCCGCCGTGGATCCCGATGCGGTCATTGGTGAGGCACTCATGAAAGTAATAGAAATCAAAAAGCTCAACGGCCTCATTGGTGTCGAAATCGCCGCTGGCGTCTTGCGGAATGACTCCGTAGCGGACATAATCCCACCGAGTCGTGGAGTCGAACATTTGACGACGCGTGGCGAAAAGGACCACAGAGCTTTCCGTTGGGAACGGACCAAGCGGTATTCCGGCGTAAACCACCGTACGGTCAATGTACCATGTAAAGGATTCATCCCCGATGAGTTCAAGGCGGTAGGTGTGGGCAACGTCATGCTCAATGTCGACAAAAACAAGTGGGATGCTCGTGTCTCGGAAGAATTGGACTCGAGAATCCGTAATCGTCGTATGGTAAATCGCGGAGGTCATTCCCCACACGGAGACGACACAGGGCGTGCCGCTGAAATCCAGAATCGATTTGGGTGCGTCGCTTTCCACACGCCACTCGACAAAAAACCTCGGGACACCAGCGAAATCGGCAATCCGCCGTTGGTAATGATCGGTTTCGTTTGCGAAATCAACAAAATGCACGAACCATCCCGCATCGAACGATCGGTCGATCTCCGTAAACACGATTCGTTCCCATCCCGCGTTCTCTGGAAAAACATCACCTTCATAGTTGACAATCTGGGCGAATGTGCTACCAAGAGCAAAGAAAGTTGCACAAAGATAGACCATAATTGCGAAGTTGCGTTTAATCATTTTGGCGCTTCCCACGCTGGACTTTGTGCATTGTACCCGTTTAGGCAAAGGAAGTCAAAGTAAGGACCAGTTCAAAAGGGAGAAAGAATCATGCAAACTAGAAACATCGCGTTTTGCCTTCCATTCGTAATTGGATTGTCGATTGCCAAAGCCGACCCTACGATCAATGTTACCTGGAGCGAAGTTCTGCCGCCCGTACCGGGCCAAAACTATACTGTGAGCACGATTGCTCCAGCCAGTCCCGCCTTTCCAAACGTTGTTCTGCAAACCGGCAGCCCGACCTGGCAGGTATGGTCCCTGGACCTGGATGCCGACGCCGGCGACGGCATCGGCGACATCGGCGTGATTTCCAGCCCCGCCGACGACAACTTCACCGTCAAACTCGCCGCCCCCGGCTCACCCGATAAACTCATGATCTTCTGGGGACCGTACATTGATTTGGATTGGGACGACTACTACATCGTGATGTTTAATGAGCTGAAGGCCGCAGGCTTCACCCACGTGGGCCTGCAAATCTGGGAAGCGCCGACCTCGCCGACCGACGAGCGCTGGGCCACGATCAACGACCGAGTGCAGCAAATACGAACCTTGGTGGGACTCCCGTTGGCCTTCTTCGAAGTCCCGGGAAAAAAGTACCTTAAAGACAGGAACAGCAGTTCCGGAGAAATGCATACCAGCAACGGGAAGGATATCAAGTACTTCGATACCGTGAGCCTAGCAGAAAACGGCCAGGGTCTGCCGCTGTTCGACCCCTTCGTGTGGAAGGATACCAATTATTGTTGTGAAGACTTTCACCTTTGTATTCCCAGTGCGGGCTTTGATCCATGTCTGGATGAGTGCTGTGATCCTTGTGGTGATCGTCGTTGTAATGCTGAATGTGATTCCTTTTGTGATAATAATGGCACTTGCGATGATCCCAGTGGTATTACTGGTGCATGTGTTCCTTGTGAGCACTGCTCCCCGCATACTACTGCGCATGATCCAAAGTACACCGGTTCTCTCTGGGATGAGGAGCTTGAATGGCTGGGCGATTCGCTCGACCCCCTCGGGCTGCAGCCGGACGACCTAATCGTTCTTGACTTGGAGATATACGCCCACCCGGATGCCGTTCAGAATTACTATTCGAATGTTATCGAAAACAGCCCGGGACGGTACAACGACATCGACTACCCCACGCAGGCGGCACAGTTCAACGAGTACCGGACGCAATGGAATGCCCGAGTCCAGAACTTGGTGAATAAATGCGCCAATCCTATGACCGGTTGTCCCGATTGTCAGGTCATATTCTACAGCAAGGACCTCTGGGCAGGGCAATCGCATCTAAATCTTCTGGCCGACGACCTCCAGGAGGTAATCCG
>JBBTCX010000080.1:0-12012 GCA_038043045.1 Planctomycetota bacterium
AACAGTTCGCGCCGATTCGCAGACCGGCCCAGCCGACATGGTCATCGTCAACGGCCGAATCTGGACCGGGGTCGAACCCATCGCCGGCCCGGAAAAAGAACCGCTGGCAACGGCCTTGGCGATCAAAGATTCCAAGATCATCGCAGTCGGTGGAGATGCTGAAATTCGAAACCAGGTCGGTCCCTCGACACAGGTGATCGACGCAAATCGGCGACGCGTGATTCCGGGTATGACCGACAGTCATGTTCACATGATCGGCGGCGGACTTCAGCTTGGCCGGTTGAATCTGCGCGAAGTAAAGAGCAAGGAAGAGTTCATCAAGGCCGTGGCGGAAGCGGCCAAAAAAAGAAAACCCGGGGAATGGATCCTCGGCGGGCGATGGAGCGTGGAAAGCTGGGCGGAATCTGCGTCACCCAAAAAGGACTGGATAGACTCCGTCACTCGAACCGTCCCGGTGCTGCTCTGGCGAATGGACGGCCATCAAGCGTTGGTGAACAGTGTGGCGTTGCAATTAACCGGGATCACCGACTATACACCCAAGGATCCTGCCGGCGGGGAGATTGAGCGCGATCGATATACGATGGCTCCGACGGGGATTCTGAAAGAATCCGCGATCGATTGGGTCGAACGCATCGTTCCCAAACCCAGCGCGGCCGAATTGGATGAAGCCTTACTTCGGGCCATAAAACTGGCGAATTCGTTCGGAATCACCTCCGTCCACGATATGTCGGAACCGAACCACCTGGAACCATTTCAACGCGCCCATCGAAGCGGCGCTCTAACCATTCGAGTTACCTCGTACCTCTCGGTGGAAGATTGGACCGCTCATGTGAACGATGTACAAAGATTCCCGATTCACGACGAACTTCTTCGTGTCGCGGGCTGCAAGGGATACATGGACGGCTCCTTAGGAAGTCGAACGGCCTACATGCACGAACCGTATGCGGATGCATCCACGGACAGCAAGTACCCTCGCGGACAACTGACCGCCTTTGCCAACCCCCCGGAGACGTTTCAGAACAGGATCAACAAACTGGACGAAGCCGGTTTGCAGTCGGCTGTGCACGCCATCGGCGACGAGGGCATTCATCTGCTGTTGAATGCCTATGAAACCGTCTCCAAGAATGGCCGGAAGGATTCCCGTCATCGGGTTGAGCACGCCCAACATCTTCGCGTGGAAGATATCCCTCGCTTTGCGAAGCTCGGCGTGGTCGCATCGATGCAACCCTACCATAAAGCCGACGACGCGCGATATGCCGAGAAGGCCTTGGGATCGGCCCGACTGGGGGGATCGTACGCGTTTCGGCAACTCGTCGATGCGGGTGCATTGGTGGTCTTCGGCAGCGATTTTCCGGTGGTCACCCTCGATCCTTTCGCCGGGATTCACTCGGCGGTCACCGCAAAAACCCTTACCGGCGAGGTCTGGCTGAAAGACCATTCGCTGACCACGGCTGAAGCTCTTCGCTCTTACACGGTCTGGCCGCAAAAGGCGATCCATCGAGAGGATCAACTTGGAACGCTGGAGGCGGGAAAATTGGCCGACATCGCTATCCTCTCCGAGGATCCACTGTCCGTCCCGGCGGATAATCTCGCCACCATACGCGCTTGGAAAACGATCCTGGGGGGAAAAATCGTGCATTCCTCCGAGTAACTCGGACCGATGACGGCGACGGATGATGAACCGACTCAAACGTAGACGACAGCCGACGGAACAAGATTCATTGGCGTCCGTGGCCGTGGGATGCGAAACCGACGACGCCGCGACAAGGGCAATCGCTCGCCGATTTGCGAAGGAATTGGACTTGCCGATCGTCGAACCAGACGCAGAGCCCGCTGGGGCCTTCGAGCTACTTCTCCTCTTTGGGTCGGATGGGCTGTCTTTGAAAGAGAACCAACGCCGGTTTTCTCGACCGTTGCGAATCGACTTTTGTTCGAACGCGTCACTCGCTAGGTTCCAAGGTGGATCAAGTCGGCGGCAACCGTTGGCACGGGCGATTGGACTTCGGGGGAGTTTTCGACCCACGGTGATGGATGCGACGGCCGGTCTCGGTCGAGACGCTTGTCACTTGGCATTCATGGGCTGCCACGTAACCGCAATCGAGCGCTCACCCGTACTTTTTGCGTTGCTTTCGGAAGCCCATGCTCGTGCGATGGCTCATGGGAATCGGGAGGTTCATGACGCGTTGGCTCGACTTGCGTTGGCGTTCGGCAATGCCTACTTCTTGTTGCCCTTGCTATCGACGGATGTCGCTCCGGATGTTGTCTACCTGGACCCGATGTACCCCATGCGAACCAAGTCGGCGCTGATGAAAAAAGAAATGCGCCTGTGTCGTCGTTTGGTCGGCGATGACCCCGATGCAACCGAGTTATTCCAGATGGCGATGTCCGTGGCCCGGAGAAGGGTGGTCGTGAAACGCCACCGCCACGCCCCGGCGCTCGCTCCAAACCCCACCACCCACATCGCCGGAACCGTGGTACGCTATGACGTTTATCCTTGCGCAAACGAGTTGAAAAAACACGACGATTCGAACCCTCGATAGAGGCTAATCGGGAAAGTCGAGGCTCAGGGCTTTTTCGTAATCAGACACGCGGAAGATCGCCAACGAATACTCCGCACCCGGAGTCGCCGTCGCATAAAAATACTCGATGTTGATTCCGTAGTTGGACATGGATCGAGCCACGCGGGCGAATGCGCCCTGCTTGTTCGGGATGAGCACGCCGACCACCGGCACCACGACAAATGCCGCGCCCGCTTCTCGAAGCGCACCCTTGGCCGCATCCACGTTGTCAACGACCAAACGAATCGTGCCGATGTCCACCGTGTCCATCACCGTCAACGCCCGAATGTTGACCCGGTACTCATTCAATCCCGCGCATAGATCCGCCATCACTCCCGGTTTGTTGGCCAAAAACGCCGATATCTGTTCTTCCGCCGTGGCTCGCACTGAAACTACCTTTCCGAAAAAGCGATAATGAATTCACCTCCGGGGCGGGTGTGGCCTATATAAAGTATGGACAATGCCCACGCCGACCCCGAGCACAACCCGTATTGACAATACCAAGCAAACCCCAAATCGTAACAGTTTTCCGCCCCAGCGCCAATGATTCAGTTCCGCAATTCGAGCCACATTTCGGCATGGAAAGTTCTCCTTGCACGACGCCAAACCCAACCTTAGGATCGCTCAAACGCTATTCCAAAGAAGGAAGGCCCGAAACACGATGCCGGAAACGATCATCCTAGATTCCAATGAACCAACCATCGCCGCTGCTATTGCGCAGATTCCCAGCGGTTGCTCCATTTTGACCGTCGAACACGAGGGTCAAGCTACCGGGGTACTCGTCTCCTGGGTTCAACAGGCCTCTTTCAAGCCCCTGATGATCTCGATTTGTCTACGCGAGGGCCGACCTGCGTTCAACCTCGTTCAGTCGTCCAAACATTTCCTTCTCAACGTCCTCGGTGACAATGCCTCCGCGATGTTTCGTCATTTCGGTCGCGGTTTTGCTCTGGAAGACGACGCCTTCGCCGGACTCAACACCGAATCCACCGAGTTCGGACGTCTTCTTTGCGATTGCCCGGCACAATTGGCCTGCCGCCTGATCCAATCCGTCCCTTCCGGCGACCACACGCTCATCATCGCCGAAGTCGTAGCCGGTCGAGTACAGCCAGGCTCGAAACCCTATACCCATATTCGCCGCAGTGCGCTCAATTATTGACCCTCGGCGTTTCACTTGGTCAGAAACATTACCGGTCACTATAATGGAGTGAGGATTCGACCGATGCCAATCGGGAAGACTCCGACGAGAAAACACGATGCTCTTTCAACCGCCATTACCGCCCAAGTACGCCGCACTCACCGAAGACGAAATGGTCCAAGCCATCACCGAGCGGAAAAAAACGCTCGGCACTCGCCTGGTCATCCTAGGTCACCACTACCAACAAGATGAAATCATTCGCTTCGCCGACTTCACCGGCGACAGCTTGAAGCTTTCTCAGATCGGCGCCAAGCAAAAACAGGCCGACTTCATCATCTTCTGCGGCGTCCATTTCATGGCCGAGTCCGCCGACATCCTTACCGATGACCGCGTCGCCGTCATCCTGCCCGATCTGTCCGCCGGGTGCAGCATGGCCGACATGGCCGAGTTGGACGCCCTCGAAGACGCCTGGGACTTCCTCGCCGAAGAGTGCCAAGCCAATGTCATCCCGATTACGTATGTCAACTCCGCCGCCAACATCAAAGCCTTTTGTGGCGGCCACGGCGGGGCCTGTTGCACCAGCAGCAACGCTAGTGCGGTCCTCCGCTGGGCATTTTCCCAAGGTGAAAAAGTCATCTTCCTCCCCGACCAACACCTGGGCCGAAACACCGCGTACGAAATGGGCGTCCCGCTGGATCAAATGGTCATCTTCGACCCGAAAAAACCGCGCGGCGGCTTGACCCCAAAGCAAGTCGCCGACAGCCGCGTCATTCTCTGGAAAGGTCATTGCAGCGTCCACGGTCTATTCACCGCCCAACAATGCGATCACATCCACCGATCCGATCCTGCCTGCAAAATTCTCGTCCACCCCGAATGCCCCTGGGAAGTGGTTCAACACTCCGACCTCGCCGGCAGCACCGAATTCATCATCAAGACGGTCAACGACTCCCCCACCGGCAGCCACTGGGCCATTGGCACCGAAATCCACTTGGTAAGCCGACTGGCTAACCGCCATCCCGACAAGTCCATCCGTTCTCTCGCCGGAATCCAGTGCCTCTGCACCACCATGTACCGCATCGACCTCAAACATCTCCTCTGGTGCCTCGACGAACTCGTTGCCGGCCGCATTGTCAACCAAATCAAAGTTGATCCCGAAACCAAACACCTCGCCGCCATCGCCCTGCAACGCATGCTCGAAAACGTCACCCCCCAACCCGTGGCCATCAAAACTGCCTAATCCCCGTGGCGACAAACCTGCCGAATCGGCTATAATCTCCGATATGGAACAAGATATAGGCCGAGTGCTCCTCGCCGAGCAGGCCATTCAAAAACGCGTCGACCAATTGGCCAAGGATATCGCCGCTTCCTACCCTGAAAACAAGGATGGCATCGTCATCGTCTGTATCCTCGCCGGCTCTATCGTTTTTCTCGCAGACTTAATTCGCCGCCTGCCGATGAAAATGAGGCTGGGACTGGTAACGGTCACCAGTTATCCCGGCGAGGCGACAACCTCGCGCGGACCGGTGTTGACCACCGCCGCTTTGGGCGAAATCAAAGGACGAGACGTGCTCATCGTCGACGACATTCTCGATTCCGGCGGAACCCTGCGGCTCACTCAATCCAAAGCCCGCGAAGCCGGAGCCAATAGTGTCAAGACCGCCGTCCTCCTTCGAAAGATCACCAAAGCTCCGCGCGATGTAATTGCTGATTTTGTGGGCTTCGATATCGAGGATGAATTCGTCGTAGGCTACGGATTGGATTATGACGGCTTGTATCGAAACCTTCCGTACGTCGCCGTGTTGAAGCGTCATCTACAAGGAGCAGCCACAGTATGACCAAAACGGTCTTGGACAAATCAACCGATCCACGTACACCATCACCCTGGGATTCGCTGGCCACCTCAACGACCGACCTCCCACGCGCGACCGCTTCGGTGACGGAAGTCCTCACCGCTTTCCCCGGCGGCGTTCTTCACGGCGATGAAATTGTTTTGTTGGCAATCAAACCGTCGATGTGGAGACCGGTGTTTGTGTCTGGTCCGTGGCTGTTGACCGCATTGGGTTTGGCCGCCGTATCGATTAGCTTCGGCCAACCTTTACCAGGTCTATCCTTAACCGCCACAGCTCAAACAATTCTGTTGATCGGACTCGCTCGGTTGGGATGGTCCGTTGCCTGCTGGCTTCCGCGATGGCATGTGTTGACCAACCGCCGCATCGTCGACATTCGCGGCATTCGACATCCGTCGGTGCAATTCCGCTCCTTGGTCGACATCAGAAATACTTACGTTCGTCGCTCCCTCGTGGAGCGTTTGACGGGCTCGGGAACGGTTTTGTTTGTTCCCAAGGAAAGCTCCAATCCCCCCGTCGTTTGGCGCTCGATCGCTCAGCCTGATTTCGTCCACGCCAAAATACGCCGCGCCATCGAAAACGCCCTCGACTAAGGCAAGCAATGCTCACATGAAGCGAACCGTGGCTTCGCTCTTACTCCTGGAGCATACGAAACTCCTACGCCAGATAAGAAGTCGTCACGTATTCCTGCATCATGCGATGGGTGCTGAAATACGGCCCGTTGATGGCGATGCAATGTTTCATGATTTCGATGTAGCGATCTCGTTCTTGATAGAACATCGGCAGGATCACGTATTCGAGTTTGTCATAGACCTGCTGGGCCGCCCGACCGCGGTCATGCGGTAAGTCCATTCCGTATTCATCCTTGCCGATCGCCCACCCGGTCAGCCCTTCCATGCACCCTTCGACCCACCAACCGTCCAATACGCTCAGTGAGGGCACGCCATTCAACGCCGCTTTCATCCCGCTCGTTCCCGACGCCTCCAACGGCGGCTCCGGCGTGTTCAACCAAAGATCGACCCCGGCCACCATCAACCGACACATTCGAATGTCGTAGTTCTCCAGATACACGATTCGCAACTGATTCTTGAGCCGATCCCGCGCTTGGAAAATGCGCTGAATCAATTCCTTTGCGCCTTGGTCATTGGGATGGGCCTTGCCGGCATAGATCAATTGGATCGGGTATTCCTTGTTCAACCGTTCAATTCGGTCCATCTGATCGAACAAAAGATCAGCACGCTTATACAGCGCCGCCCGTCGTGCAAATCCGATCGTAAACGCATCGACATGCAACCCGACGTTGGTTTCGCGGTTGACGTAATCCAGAAGACGCAGCTTCGCTTGTCGATGCGCCGACCACAGTTCCTGATGGGGAATTCGAAGCATCTGACGAAGCTGAAAACTGTCGTGACGCCAACCCGGTGCAAATTTCTCCAGGACTTCCTGAATCGGCGCCGATGCCCAAGTGCCCACGTGAATCCCGTTCGTGATCGCCTCTATCGGATGCGCCCCAAGCAACTTTCTCGACACTTCCGCGTGCCTACGCGAGACACCATTGACGTGTTGACTGAGGCGCAGCGCAAGGTGCGTCATGTTTAGCGATCCGTCCAGACACTTGATCTTGTGCAACACCTCGACGATCGCGGGTTCCAAAATCTGTGTCACCGCATCATGCGGAAACTTGTCATGACCAGCCGGAACCGGGGTGTGCGTCGTGAAGACGCAACTTTTTCGTACCTCGGAAAGGTCCGTGTCCGAGGGTTCTTTCTTGCCCGACGACCGCAATCGCTCCATGACCAGTTCCGCGGTCAACAGCGCCGCGTGTCCCTCATTGATATGGAATCGCTGGAGACCGCGATGTCCGAGCTCCCGAAGCATTCGCACGCCGCCGATCCCCAGAACCATCTCTTGGCAAAGTCGATAACGCGAATCCCCGCCGTAAAGCGAATCGGTCAACGTCCGGTCGCCTTCCGCATTCTCCGCAAGATTCGAGTCCAGAAACAAGATCGGAATCACAAACCCGCTGCTACCGGTGATCTCAAGAAACCAAGCCCGGATGTAAACCGTTCGCCCCTCAATGGAAACCGAGACCCGAGCGGGAAGTTCAGTCAAAAAATCCCCCACCACCCAATTCACCGGCTCGGCAGTTTGATGACCGGAAGGATCAAGAACTTGACGAAAATATCCCTTTCGATGGAGCAACGTCACCGCGATCATCGGGACGCGCAAATCCGCCGCCGCCCGAATCGTATCTCCGGCCAATACCCCCAAACCTCCCGAATAGGTCGGGAGTTCCGTGACCAGGCCGACCTCCATGGAAAAATAGGCGACCTGTCGTGAGTCGAGGATTGCGTGCGCAGGCGACGCATTCAACCCCGTCCCGGATGTTGGCGCGGGTTCAGTCCCCAGTCGACCGGGAGAGCCTTCGCGGGCTTCTATAGATCGCGTGGGGTGTTGTGTCACGGAAGGTCGGGTCTCCAGATACGTTTGTGGTGTCATACGCGCAACTATCGGCGCTTTTGGGGTCCATACTTCCTGTTGTCTTGCTACTTTACAAGAGAAATTGGGTCCTGCTATTGCAAGGTTGGTTTCAATAAAAATATGGGACCTAATTCGAAATGTCTCTGTCTTGAATCACGGATCTCCCCGGCGAATTACTTGATCATCGCCCGTTGTCCACTTCATCAAAATCAAAGTTCGAAAGGTCGATCTTGGCAAGACCTTGCAAACTCTCGGATTCAAGCGCGTCCTCCGTCTCGATCTGGGAACGGTCAAGGTCGTCGCCAAACTCATCGTCATCATAATCGGATGTCGAATAGGTCAGCGGTTTGGCGAGCAACGTCCGAACCAATCGAATACGCTCCATCACCGCCGGCATGTCGGGGATGCGATTCTCAGGCCGCAAATGACAACAATCATCGATGAACCTCGCCAGTCCGATCGGCAAATCTTGAACCGCCATCTCCCTTACTTCTTGAACCCGCTTTCCAACCAAATGTTGGGAATGCTCGGTTACTTTCTGATTCATTTCCGTCGGAACCGCACGTCCGGTCAAAAGACGATGAAGCACCGCCCCCAGCGCAAATACATCCGTCCTTTGATCCAGCACGGCCTTATGAACCTGCTCCGGAGCCATGTAGTCCAACGTACCCTGAATTCGCGGCTTAGCCGCATGAATCTTCGAACTCTGACCAAAATCAATCAATTTTACCTGATTGCTTGGAGTCACCAGAATATTGTTCGGTTTCAAATCGGCGTGCACGTAACCAGCCGAGTGCATGGCGTAGAGACCCTCCGCAACATGCAAGAACAGGCTGAGCACCTCATCCATCGGTCGTCGGAATTCCTTTTCCGACATGGGAATACCATCAACATATTCCATAAAAAGCACGGCCCCGCGAAGCCGGAACCGCTGCCGAATCATGCGCAATTCGAAGACCTTGCGCAAAACCGGATGCTGAATGGCCGAACCAATGGCGTGCTCGGCCCGAAGAAGCTCAATGAAGTCAATGTCTTCCGGCTTGTTTAATTTGACGAGCTTTACCGCGTAATCTTTACCGGTGCGCATGCACTTAGCGCGAAAAATGCGCGACTCGGCACCTACGCCCAATTTTTCAAGAACGTGGTAATTTGGCAGATCTAAAGTCATTTCTTCCGCGCAACCCCAAACCTCACCTTTGGAAAGGCCAACGCTACCGCGTCGCGTGCTCAAAATGAGCCACGCGCAGCCATCGCGCAAACCAAACTTCGCCAATAGACAAGCTAGTGACGCCGTTTTCTACAATTTTCCAGGGTGACGGTTCGAACAGGGCAAAGTGCGAAAGCCTAAGAAAAACTCAATAATGGCATTGATCGCTACTGACGCTTCTCGAATGAAAAAATCAAAATATTTATATAAATCCACCGTGCGTCTTTGCTATTGCCCTCCCAGTCACACCGCAGTATAAACCTTATCGGCTGTCCGGTCAAACAGATTCGGACAATTCCATAAAATTATCGGTCCGTCCTATAATTTTCATAGGGGTGTGAACTGTTTTCGAAACGCTGCCTGGTCGACGGCAATGTGAGATGATCCTCGAACGGCCGGTTGGCGGCATCATCGCTCCCCCACCTCGGAACGAGGTGGGCCACCCGGACTTATCGTTGTCGGAGGATTATTAGACGAATGCCCTTACGGGAGCAAAGTGATTCAATGTGCCGAATTTTTGCTATTAGTTCCGCCTCTGTTTCGGTCTTATTCCGCTCATAAATCAAAGCCAAGCAAGGAATGACATCCTTTTCCTCGGCATAATGCAGCGCCTGCCCTATGCCCTCTTTCCATTTGTGAAGATAGTCGACTTCAATTCCATAATTCTCGGTCAGCACGTCTACTCGACCGTAAGGAACCGTGACTTCGCTTTGTCCGCCAAGGTTCTGAGCTAGGGACGCAATCCAAAACTTTTCCTGTGTACTGTCAGCTACATCGAGTTCCACGACCGGAACCAACAGCTTAAAGTTGAGCATCTCAAGTTGGAAAGACGGCGCACGTGTCGGGTCAGCTATTGCTGGCTGTTCGCCCTTGCTCAACAATCGCAGGCACAAGCCCACCAGAGTCAAAACGAGGACCGCGACAATCCCGATTATTACTGCAAAAGATTGAGGACGTCGCCTAACTATCACTAAACGCATGTCACTTCTTTACCAGCATCAGGATGATTATTCCAATTACGATGGCGACCACAATAATAACTATATTGTTATTCTTTTTTACGTGGATATCCGTGCGTCCGCTTGCGGTTTCAAAGGTTGATCACACTTCATAATCCGACTTACTTGACTGTTCGAGTGCATTTACGGCGCGAACAGTATTGGCCATGTCTCGCGTGCTGTCGTCAAAGCGCTGATCCGCCTTTTGCTGAGAGACATCAAGCTTCAGCTTTTCATCCAATATTTTGTTTCTGAGTGCCATTCGCTCCTCTGGCGACAAGTCGTTCGCGACCATGTTGAGAAGGTTGTTGTTGCTTGCTGGTTTGACCAGCGGTTTCTCGAGTGGGTCTTTCTTGATAATTTCTTTCTCATCATACTTCATTCGAGTTCCTCCGTTGTTTGCACCAAAGGGTTTTTCCCAAAAAGAGCGTTTTCGAACTTGGATAGTGGTATGGATGTCTCCTTGGGGGAGAGTGATGCGATGTGAAACTGAGTTTGTGTCCGAAATGTTTGCAACTAATACCTCTAACCGCTTGAATTCCGCTTCAAGGAATGCGACACGAAGTCGTGCCTCATCTTCCTCGGCCGCATGAAGAAGGCGAAGCGCAGCCTCAACATCCCCGTTGGAAAGCCAAGTTGCCCTTTCAAAAAGTTCACCTGGAAGTTGAAATTCACGGCTCTTCATGAGGACCTTGCTAACAGCCTCGTTTACTGTATCTCTCCAGTTTTCTGGTGAAATTGTGATATATTCCGAGTGTTTGTGGATGTATTTCGCGCGTAGCTTCTTAACGAGATCGTATCTCTCCTTCGCGGGTAGGTTGCGTGGAAGCAATTCTAGCAGTCGCTCGGCGGTTACGCCGCTAACTTTGGTCCGTCCGGACTTCCAGTTCTCGTAAGTCCGTCGGGCGTATGTCTCGGCGTTCTTGCCATATTCGCAGCCATAATCCATGAATAGGGCCTCAAGCTCGTAGGATTCGAGGTGAAGAAAAGCACTTTCGATTTCAAGGACAATTTCGCCGAACAAGCTTTGCAGAATGCTTTTCTTGCTGTCACTGGCGTTCGAATAAGTCCACGAGCGCCGCCGATAGCCGTAATGTCTTCCCATTTTTTGTCAGCCGACGTTAAACTTTTCAGCTTGTTTTTGCAAGATCGAATGTTTGGATTGGAGGATGGGTTCAGTTTCAAACCGGCACCTACAGACCAAAAATCTCGTTTGCGACTAACAAAAACGCCATTCTATCTACGAAACAGCGAACCGCCCATTAACGTGCAGATCGAGACATTTAAAAGCGGAAAGCTAATTTCCTGGCAATTGAAGAAGCGGACGCGTTTGGGGTTTGGGGGTATAGGTGCACCGAGTCATCTTTCTTTTTAGGAAAGGAAGGATGACTCCAGAATCGGTGATGGCCTTGTGACAGCCACTCATAAATGTGGTCAAGTAGTTGGCCATTAGTACGGATTAGCTGAACACGTCTCCGTGCTTACACTTTCCGCCTATCGACCTGGTAGTCTACCAGGGGCCTTCTTGACAAGTCAATCGAGACCTTATCTCGAGGACGGCTTCCCGCTTAGATGCATTCAGCGGTTATCCATTCCGTGCTTAGCTACCCAGCCGTGCCCCGAGCGGGACAACTGGTACACCAGAGGCACGTACCTCTTAATCCTCTCGTACTAAAGAGATTTCCTCTCAAGTCTCGTACGCCCACGGCAGATAGGGACCGACCTGGCTCACGCCGGTCTGAACCCAGCTCGCGTACCGCTTTAATCGGCGAACAGCCGAACCCTT
>JBBTCX010000081.1:0-82211 GCA_038043045.1 Planctomycetota bacterium
ACCAAGACCGTCTGAAAGTCGAGAAATGGATGAATCATTCTGCGTTCCTACTTAGTCGATGACTTGGCCTACGCGGTTCAGCGGTGGTAGTCCTCGTCGCGATGGTTCTCGCCGTGACAAGTGAGCGTGCAACTTCCGGCGAAACGGCCCATGTCTCGAAACTCCAGTCGGCCAGTCTGGGGGTCGGGTCGAACAATCGTGGTATCGAAATTGATCAAATGCGTTCGATCGGAAGCGCCTCCTGCGATCGTGGGAACGCCATGCGGATCATGGCAGGCCGAACAGGGAGTTCGTTCCTCTACGATGTGCTTGCGATGCTCCGAGAAACTTTCATCGTTGAGAATGCTCGATCGCCTATGGCATTGATAGCAAAGAGCAAAGGCGCCGGCCGACTCGGTCGTGTCGTCGGAAACTTCATATTCTCTGGCTAGAAGGTAATCGTAGTTGGACCCGTGCGGACCGTCGGGACCGCTCCCGCCGTTTCGGCGACCGTTGTCATTGTTGTGACAGTCGGTACATCGAAGACGCGATCCATGGGCGATCCCCGGAACAAGAGACACGGTATCCGGCGACGCGGAAGGACCGGCTACGGGGTGGAAGCTCGGATTCGTCACGGCGAATTTCAATCGTAAATTGTCGGTCTGCGCCAGGCGCGAAATCCGTCGCGGCACGGGAACGGCGGCGTCGGCATGACAGCGAAAGCAAACTTCGTATTCGAATTGGGCGTCGTCGATATCCGCTCCCGCGATCGTGACGCCTGGACTGTGCAAGAGCGTGGCACCAATGGGGATGTAGCCAGCGCTCGGAAGAGGGGCGGACGCGGCGTGTGGGTTGTGGCAGTCGGTGCACTCCACGTGGGGCTCGGCACCGAATTGCGATTCCGCGGGATCGTGTCGACCAGCGTATCGGCGTGGGTCGTGGGCGCTGGACTTGTCGATTTCCGCCCGCAAGTTGATTCGGGCAATGGTTCCGTCGTGACAATTCAGACAGTTGTCCTCGTCGTCCTCAAAGATGAGCAGCCGTTCATGCCCGCCGGCGGTGTGCGGTCGATGACAACTCCGGCAGGCATTTTCCGCCACCGAGTGAAACGGCCAATCTGCCCCTTGGAAACCGGAAACGATGGTGCTTGATGATTGATGGCTGCAAGAACGCCACCCGTCCATGTTGTGACAAGCGGTGCACAGGGCGCCAAACTCGCGCCGCATGACCAGGAACATCCCAAGAGAATTGTGGTGGGCATCGTGACACGACGTGCACTGCAGTTGACCGGAGGCGTCGAGCTTCACTTCCGACGGCAGAGCCGATGGACTCACCAATTGTCGATCGAACGCGGCCAAACCGCCGGTATAAAAAAAGCTGATCGGATGATCGTCGGACAAGTCAGTTCCGAGATTGCTCAACCCGGCCGGTAGAAAATCGCCGCCGATCATGCGAATCTGATCCGCCCGGCTAAGCACGCTGCCCAGTGCGATCGTGCCGTCGTGGCAACTCAGGCACAACTTGCTGGCCCCGGTGGGTTGGCCTGGAAGCGCATCAAGCGTACTCGACTGATAGATACGATAACTCGCCGCCTGCAATTCCCGGTTCCAAAGCGGAGCGACACCGCCGGTGTTGTGAGGCGCATGACAAAAAATACAAACTTGGGCTTCGCTTTGGGCACGAATCCGACCCGGTCCCGAAGTCGACAGATTGTGGACCGTATCGGAAACTCGGTCTTGTGCCAAAGTCATGGCACTGAAAATCAAGAGCCACAATCCCAGCCACTGCCCGATGCGCGGCATCTTCATCGAGGACCCTCCGCAACTTGTCCGCCCTCACCCACGTATTGAAACACTTGCACGCGTTTGTTGTAAGAATCGCATATCCATAGTCGACCGGTGGCTTCAAAAAACAGATCGCCCGGCAGCCAAAACTGACCCGGCTGGTGACCCTCTTCGCCAAAAAACAAAAGCAATCTACCGCTCGGATCGAATACCTGAACGTTCTCAAATCGCCCGTCCAACACCCAGACATGGCCATCGGGATCAACGGAAACAGATTTTGGAAACGCCAAATCGCCGGAAGCATCTCCCACTTGGCCGAATGCCGCGACCGGTTCACCTTCCGGCGTGATCGCTTGCACGCGATGATTTCCGGCGTCCGCAATCCAAAGAACGCCATTGCCCATCGCAAGATCGCACGGAAAATTGAATTCGCCGGGCTTTGTTCCGCGACGACCGACGATCTTCAAGAGTGATCCGTCCGGATCAAGCACTTTCAAATCATGACCGAGCACATCTACCACCCACAGAACTTGCTTCGCATCATCGTAGAACACCGCCGCCGGTCGCAGCAATTCGTCGGGCAATCGGAGAGTCTCAATCCATGCGCCGTCTCGGCTGGACAAGCGGTGAATGGCCAACGCTTCTGAGTCGCAAAGGTAAATGGATTCGCCCGATCCCAAACACAGTCCGACGGGACTGAGCAAGGGCGAACCGCCGATTCGCTGAATTTTCTTGTACTCACGGCGTTGAAGGTCAAACAAGTGCAGACATCGTCCGCCTGGGTCGGCGATCCACACGCGTTGTCCATCGTGTGTGCAAACCACCGCGCGTGGACCGTAAAGTTTCTCCGGTTCCTTTTTTCCGACGAGAAGTTCGCCCAACCTCTTCCAAGTCTTTCGCACGGGCCGCAGGTCGGCGGCGGACCGAAGCGATCCGACGTATCGAACGCGCGGAGCGGCCGGAGCGGCGGGCCAATGGATGGGCGGTTGAAGGTCTGGAAAAATCGGTCGAGCCTCGCGTTTCGCGCAACCCAAAAGCGTAAATGAAAAAAAGAGAACAACCGCGGCGCGGAGCGCGCTCCGGCTGGTTCTTCCCCAAACCAGGCCGATCCCGCGTTTAGAATCGCCGTCGGAATTGAACAAACAGCGCCGAGTTTCGGTTCTCCGCGAAATCATCCTCAAACCTCCCTGTTTCATACGTTACGCGCAGTTCGGTATCTCGCACAATCCATTCCAGCGAAAGGTCAACGTCCAATCCGCGATCGTCCCCTCCCACCGAGTCTTTCTCCGTTCGATGAAGGACCGCGCCTTCCAGGGTGAGGTGGTTAGCGATCGTGTGACGATAGCGGCCTTCCACGGTGAAAAATTGAGTTTCTCGAGAAATCTCGCCGAACCGTTCGATGTCCGACCAACGAGCTTTTAGACGGGCCGTTCCACCGGATTCAAAACGGTGGGTCAGTTCCGCACTCAATCGCAAGGCCTCGAAGGGATTGACGTTGGAGTCGTGATCCTCGAATTCCGCCATCGCGCGAAGTGGACCGCGGTTGTACTCAGTCCCAATCGTGTGCGCGGTAATGTCCTCAGGTGTCACACCCATGGCATCTGCCGGTGAGATTTGTTGGTCTTGCTGCCGCAATCGATAGTAGGGAGAGAGTCCAAACGAGAAATTCTGCCGAAGATCGAAGTCGTGCCCCGTGGTGTCCAGGGTAAAGCCGCCGCCGATCACGAAGACGTAGTCGATCAGCACGGTCTCTCCATCGCGAATGCGCCCGGTTGGAACGCGCTCGATCTCGATAGTGTCCCCCACCCGGCGCAGCCGAAAGTCGGCCCCGTCCCGGTATATCGTGGTTCGATCTTGAGCGGTGATAAAGAGAGAAGGGGTCTCCACGTTTGTGTTGGTCAGGACCACTGGTTCAGGATCGCGAAACGTACGCGACTCGTCGGTGACCTCAGCGCTGAGACTTCCTCCTTGGCGATCTTCGTTTTGAATACGATATCGATAGGCCGCCAACAGCGTTCCCCACGGGTTTTTCTTGCGATAGTCGAAACCTGGCTGAACCCCTAGCCGCTCGATGTCCAATCCGGAATCAAAATCTTGCCGTTGTGCGAAACCATAGAGTCGGGAAACGAGACTTTCATACCATTCGTGCTCCAGCGTGCCGCTCAAGAGCAAAGATTGCTCCTGAATCGGGGCAACCCCGGCCAAATTCCCCTGGGTTCGATCAAGAAATTCGAATTCGTACCGCGATCGAAGCGACTCGGTGTGAT
Organism: Planctomycetota bacterium; assembly: GCA_038043045.1. Lineage (GTDB taxonomy): Bacteria > Planctomycetota > Phycisphaerae > UBA1845 > UBA1845 > JBBTCX01. Next base: position 4,031 of record JBBTCX010000081.1, read on the forward strand.
CCAATCGCAGCGACTCTCGCCATCGCGTTCGACGGTTTCCGAACGTTCCTCGCTGATCGAAAAAGTTGATTTCCGAATCCAGTCGATATTGATAGCGGTCACCGAATTCGAGGCGATGGGCAAGGGTGGCTTCATCGGAGTCGTAGTCTACCGCGAAGGGTTCCTCGGATACGCTTTGGCGGTTGTACGTGAATGACAAGGCGTTGTGTTCGGTGAAACGGTAGGCGGTTTCGAATCGCAGGTTGGTGTTGGTCTGTCGACCTTGGGCTTCCTCTGGGTCGAGCGGATCCAATAGGACATCGGTGTGGTTGAACTGCAAGCTGGTCGGGGTCTTGGGGTCGACCCACTGCCAGATGAATCCCTCATTGGTCGTCGTGGTTTCGAGACTGGAAAGAAACGGTCGTGGCTTCAACGCTCGATACCGCCGGGCGAAAACCGTGCCAGGATAGGGTTTCTTTTTCAGGAAATGGCCTTCAAAGTCAAACTCCAAGATGTCACCGTCCTCGCGGAAAGAGCGATTTCTGCCCGCAAGGTCCTCTTCGAAATGTTGTTGGGTCAAGCCAAACAAACCCGCCAGGGAGAAATCCAGGAGATTCGGATGATACACCGAACCCTTGGTTTCCAAGCGAAGATTTTCTTCGAAGATCGTCTCGCTGGACTTCTGATCGCCCGAACCTACCTTCGATTTCTGTTCCTGATCTCGCACCCGGGCGGTGAACTCGAGGCTTGGTCGAATGCGTGTCATCTCTATTGCCTTCGTCCCTGTTGCTCCTCCCTCTGTTGCTCGGCATCCGCTTACGACGGTCCATAACACTCCACCCCACAAACCCATCCGTGTGAAAAGGACCGTCCAATACCACGCGGCGATTCCTCCTTCGGCAAGGGCCCCTTTCACCGATCAACCCGTTTCAGGAAAAACCGCTCATCGCTTCCATGCGGGTCATGGCACTCGACACAGCTTTGTCGTTCCACGCCGGCGTGATGTTCCCCTTCGGACAAGTCGCCCTTGTCATGGCACTGAAAACACGTCGTGACCGCGTCCATCAACAAGAGTTTCGGATACGGGGCGGCATGGTAATGATGACAAAGAAGACATTCGTTCAAAGCCACCGGACCGTGCACCAGGCGCACCGCGCCAGGCGTGGACCGATGACACTGGATACACAAACCTTTGTTCACGGGTTCGACGAGTTGCCCGCTTTGCGCATCGTGACACCCCGCGCAACGATTCTCTCGATAAGGCGCATGGGTGAAAAAGTTCTTCGGTTCAGCAGATGTCGGTAGGTTCGCAGTTGGGGCCAACCCAGAGTCGGCGCCTCGCGCGGCGACGGTATATCCACGAGCGCTCACGGTTCCTGGCGCGGGAACACCGTCAAGTAAGAAGCTCATGACCCGGTATTTGTTGCTTTGTGAACATGCGGGGACGAGAACGCTGGCCGCGCAGATTCCCGTGACGATGACCAACGCCCACCGCATCATGGGTTCAAGACTCCGACTTCCGTATCGCCCGATTCCTAATTCTCCCGCTGACTCTCTGGATTGACCTTTGATGGTTCTTCCGGAGTATCCTCTCCCTGGACCGGCCCAATCCCCTCGCGTACCGCCGGAGTCGGCAGGCTTTGAATCTCCGACTCACGAAGCCTGTACCCATCCGGAAATTTTCCAAAAGCGTAAACATTCACCAGGTGATTTCCGTATTGGCTGGCCACGAACAAGAGATAGTCAACATGAAAATCTTCGTGCACATAATTCTTGAAATAGGGAAGCGATGTTGCATCCGTTGCGACACTCGAAGGCAACCCCAGCGCGCCGGGTGAATCGCCAGGCCCGCCGAATCGCATTAAGGTCTGACCGTTCGGGTCAAACATTTGCACGATCTCCGTGGCCCCGTCCACGACATAGACGACTCCGTCCGGTCCGACACGAATGCCACGCGGACGCCCAAATTGCCCGAGAAAATACCCCGGTGTTCCTTTCGCCCAGACCGATTCTCCAGTACGGGTCAACTTCTGGATTCTCCAATTGTGGGTGTCGCTTACATAGAGAAATCCGTCGGGACTTACCGCCAGACTGCTTGGAATTCTCATCTGTCCGGGCTCGCCTCCCGGTCCACCAAACGTTCGCAGAACAGTTCCGTTTGTTCGATCCAATACGACGATCTGGCACGTTTCATCGTTGTCGAGGACGAATAACTCATTCTCAAAAACGGCAACATCCACCGGTCGACAGGGCGGAGGAACATCGAACGCGGTGACGTATTGATCCTCGGGTCCAAAAACCACGATTTGCTTGCGTTCCGAGTCGACCACGAACTTATAGTTGGCGGAATCCATCGCCACATTCAACGGTTTGCGCAACCGCCCGGGCCCGCTTACCCCAAAAACGGAAAACGCTTGCTGGCGAAAATCCAACCGACACATGCTCAATCCCTTGGTGTCGCAAACGTAGGCAACCCCGTCTCGAACAGCGATTCCGTAGGGTTTTTGTATTGCTCTCTTGGCGGCCGGTTCTTTTCCCAGAATGTAATCTTCAAACGTGCCTTTGCGAGGCTCAAGCTCGTCCGCTCCGCTTGCCCAAGTCAAAAACTGAATTCGAGGAGGTTCAGGCGGCGCCGGGAAAAAAAGAGCCGGCTGGTTGTTCCTGGCCGCACGCTGACAACCGAATGCGCCCAACGCCGTTACGGTACAGGCTACTATCAATGAGCAGAAGATTCGCACAGTTTTCATTCAGAACCTCGCCACCGCATTCTAACGCCCGCACGACGGCGCTCCAGATCAAAAAGCAAAGACTGGATTGCGCGATTCCACCTGCAACTTGCGTCATTTGACGCAACGACGTTTCCCCGGGAACCGTGGAATCAGGGGCCAGAGGAATCACAGGTTTTTGAATCGTTCGAGAAAGGCTCGGAAACGTCACTCCGAAGGCAACGTTTCAGAATAGGCGCCGATGTCCGATGCTAGGTCAACGTCCCATTGAAGAAGCTCTAATGCCGGCATCGGTGTTCCGGGGTGGCCAAAGCGAATGAGATGCAAAAACTCCCAAGGGTTCACTTGTGCCACGGTTCCGACATATTCTGGAGAAACATCGGTTCCGAAGTTCAAGCTCCGGCCGTCGAAGCCATGGCAAGAACTGCACACCGTATCGAAAAGGAACTGGCCGAATTGTAGATCGCCGAAGAACGCTCCGTCCGCGGAAATATAGCTATTTGTATCCAAGACTCCTTCCCGCGTCCATTTGACGACGTCCCAGAGGTCTCCTTCAGTCATTCCGTATGCACTCATGGCGTGCCCGTTGGGCTGTTGCGTCGGATTGCTTTGGAGCAAATCGAAGATTTCTTGGGCAGTCTTCTCCGTATCGAAAACTCCGCGGATCCCCGTGGCGTGCGACCCGGAACCGTATCGGCCGTCCAAACCTTTGTAGTCCCAACCATGGCATTCTTTGCAGCGGAAGGTGATCGCCCCCGCGCGCGGGCCATCGAGCGGATACAAGGGATGATTTCCGCTGGGGGCCTGGCCTCCGATGACGGTCCACCACTGATCAAAAATCTGCCCACCTCGCACCACGTCTGCTCGTACGTAATTCGCCGGCAACACGGCTGTCGGACCTACCATCGCGGCGACGAAATCGGCCAAGTCAGAAAGTGACACGGCGTCGTCGCGGGTGAGATCGACATAGGCACACGCTTCCTCGCTCATAGTTCCATCCAAGAGGAAGCACCGTTGCATCACGGCAAAGTCATTTAAATCGGCATCCCCATCGCCATCGGCGTCCCCGGGCAGGGCATAGTTGATCGTCGAGTGGGTCGAATAGAAACGGTCGCCGACGAAAAACTCGGCGTTGTTGATTGCATTGCCGGACACAAAAAAAGTGATGGAACTTGCGTCGGTTTCCGGTGCTTGCCAACGCAAGTGATAGTCATAAGAACCGCCGTTGTTGCCCCATTCCGCGACGGAGTCGATGACTCCCGTCTCCGTGTGCATCATGTACTTGGAATTGCTTCCGAACGCACCAAAATCCGTATGGATCGGGTCTACAACGATGAGTTGCCCGGCGTGAGCGTTACGGCCTTCGGCGCTGATCTGAAAACCCGCGCCTGCCTGTTCGGGATCGCCAATGCGCACAATCAAATCATAGAATGCGCCACCCCGATAGCGTTGTGGAACTCCCAAGAGCTCAACTTGCCCGGGGCCTTCGTTGAAGACGTGACACGCCGAACAGTTTCGGCCTTCACCCGCCGGTCCCCCGGAATAACCCCCGTCCAGACCAAAACGCGAGGCAAAAAGTGCCGGGGCAAGCAACCCCAAGCTCGCCCCGGCACACAGGATAATCTTCACCGCTTGCTTGCGCATCATTCCCCTCCTCAAGCGCGACGGCCATTGGCGCTGGATTCATGTACCGTGCATTCGCACTACGGGGCCGGGGAATACCGATACGCGGCGTTGGCCACGGGGTTGTTCGTGATCCCTTTGTACGCGATTTGCAACAGCCCGATCGCATAACCCGTGTTCTTGACTCCTAAGTCGCCGCTGTTGTCCACATACTCCCAGTTCCAAATGGCATCTTCGACCGTCGCGAGTTCGCTGGCGGAGACACTGTTGTTGCAAGTTCCACCACCCGGACAATCAAAAGGCGCGGTTCCGGTGCAAACGAGCCCGTTTCTCGAACCACCCGCACAGATCTTAGTTGCCCAATAGGGATTGACCCCAGCACCTGTGATAGGATCGAGCAGTCGAAACGCGCCTGCGGCGTTGAGCGCCAACTCAAGCAAATCCAATAGTCCGCGCGTTTCGTCTTGGATACCTTCCGTAAGAAGGTCGCCATCATAGTTTCCATTGGCCGTGATGTTGATGGCCGTTGCACCTGGGTGGCAGGCCGCCGAAGCACAGGTGTTGGCAACGTTTTCAAACCCAGTCGCATGGTCTTTCAGGCGGAAGGTGTGCCCTCCGACTTTGCCCACTTCCGGACCGGAAGATGGTCCCATCGCCATGTGGCAAGTCGTGCAACCGATTCCCGCGTTGGTGGTATGGTTGGAGTTCGAAAGCTCGTAGGCCGTACCGTCGAAACTGGTGACGCCATTCACGCCTTCGAGCATCACTCCACCTGAGAGATAGTGAATAGTTGTGACACCCGGCGGGTTGGGAATTGGAGGTTGTCTTCTACCGTTGTGGCAAGAAACGCAAGTCGCGCCCGGTCCCGCGTCCGTGATGATCTGCCCGGAAGGAAGGGTTACCTCATCATAGATCCTGAGCATCGATTCATCTTGCGATCCTCCGTGCGTGTTGTGGCACACCAAGCAGTCCACAACCCGAAGGTCTCCGCGCTGTGATGCCGCCGCTACGCCATTGGAGAAGTCAATGTAGCCAAATCCGGAGTGGCACTGCCTGCAAGCACTCCGGTTCGACAACGACCAATCATAATGGATGAACGGATCGGCCTGTGTGTCCGCATGTCCCGCGATGCTCCATTGCTCCACGATATCTGTGTGGCATTCGCCACATAGGGTCGGGTCCATCGCGGTCAGTCGTTTCATCGCCGGCGGATTGGGTGACGTTTGAGCAAGCAGGTGGTCACCTCCCGCACGGTAGAGTTCTCTTCGCATATAGTTCACCAGCGGAGCGCATTGCGCGTTGGTTTGACAAACGGAGTTGTGGAACGGGCCACCTTGGCAAATCCCACCGGCGCAAAGCCCACTTTCCGTGCTTTGGTGCGGATCATGGCAGGTGGCGCAGCGAACATTGCCGTTATCCAAATGGAGAGCGAGATCACTTTGCGGATCCAAGTCTTCCGCTGCAACGCCCCACGGATGTGAATTCTCATCGGTACCTGGTCCGATCCAGGCGCTTCCGGCAATCTTGCCCGCTGAGTGACAGGACTGGCACAGGTTTTCTTGTCCCGCCGAGGTCAGCATTCCGCCGGGCGCGCCGTCTAGACCATGGCATCGTCCGCACCGGTTGGCAATGTCGAGAATATGCGGGGCATTGACTCCGGGGTGTTCGGCGACCACTCGGTCGTCATCGAGAAAGTCGTTGACGGTTCCGGCACCGAAGTTTGCGACCGCTATCTGGAGGTCTTTGATGTTTAGGGATCGATCGTGGTTGAAATCCAAGCTTTTGCGATAGTCGCCGGCGCGCATGGCGGTGACGATTTCAGCGGGATTGTCTGGAAAAACCGGATGAGGTCTGTTCTTCGACATTCGAGCGCCACGATCGTCGGCTTCCGTGCCGGGACCTTCCCCTCCAGATCCCGGCGCGTCAACCGAAGTTGTTGCGACAGACGAACCGGTTGTACAAAGCAGGCTAAACACTTCCACGGCACTGTTGTTCGTGTCGGCCACGAACAAGCGCCCTGCACTATTTATCATGACATCGCATGGCACTCTTACTTGGCCCGTGGCCGCGCCAAAGTTGACCAGCGGCTCGTGGTTGGTCCCCAATTCCCGTCCCGTTGCGCTGAACACCCGCACTGTTCCCATGAGCGCGTCGGATATGTAAATGTTGCTGCACGCATCCACAGCCACACCTTCGCTTCGGGCAAACCAAGCGATTTCGCCAAACGCGGAATAGAGAAGTCGATACCCGAACTTGAAGAGCACGGTACCGTTGGGGTCGAATACTTGCACCCTAAAGTTGTCGGCGTCCGTGACGATCACGTGGTGGAGGGCGGAATCTATAGCGATGGCTTGGGGCGAGATGTACTGGCCTAGACCGGGCCCTCCCATGCCCCATGAGCGTACCAGCGTCCAACTGGGTGGGGCTGTCTCACGAAATACCAGGACCCGATTCGCGCCGGCATCCACGACGTACAACTCCAGTGCGACGGAATCAAAGGCCAGACCGTTCGGTGCGGTCATGGTTAAAGGCGACGGGTTCACCGTTCCCGCCGAAACCAAGGCGGAACTGTAAACACCAACAGCCCCGTCGTCCCGGGATAGAAAGATTCGCCCATCCGAATGGGTCGCAATCCCGATCGGTCGCCCTGCCACAGTCACGGTGCTGACAAATGCACCAGTCGCGTCGAACTGGACGACTTGGTTGGTGGGAGGATCAGTGACATAAACTCCTCCTCCTGTTGCGGGCGCCAATCGCGCCGGATACTGCAAATTCGTGGCGATCGTCGCTACATGGTCTACTTCAGATGTTTGCCCAAGCGTAGCGGAAACCAACAGCAACACACATGCGGTTGTCATTTCTCGTTCTCCTCTTTCAGAGCCCTCAAGTCGCTCAAATTCATCGAGTTCGAGCTAAGATCTCCTGAACTGAAGCCCGAACTTCTCTCTAGAGGATTATCATAGCAAACGGCGTACCACGATCTGTAGTGACGGGGATCGCGTATGCCCATCTGCAACGCGACAATCGGGCGGCGAACCATATTGAGTCCTCTATTTGATGCATGGATGGGTCTTAATCTACGGAAAGAAAAAGCTGCGGTAGAATTGAAAAGACTCGAAATCCATCAAGTCGACATCCGAATCTAGATCGAAATCAAAGATTCGGCAATCCTGGCCGGCAATAGTTCCTGGTCCAGCAAAACAGCTGGTGAATGCGCGAAAGTCAACGGGATCAACGTCTCTGTCTAGGTCGGAATCTCCAGGAACGGCCAAATCGACCGTTAGGGTTGGCTTCGATTGGGGTTCAGAATCAACCGCATCGATAAAAACTTGATTAAGCAACTCGAACGTAGCTGGATTTACTTGGCATCGAAACGCCACCCGGAAGATTTTTTGGCCTAACGTGTCGTTCACAACTCTACTTGCGTCAAACGTCCGATAAGTTGGAGATTGAAACGGTGCGATTAGGGTACTGCCGATCAGTTTCGCGGGTTCTTTATTAAAATCAGTTGGATTCTCAAGGAGATCCGCAGGGTAGGAATAAACGTGGAAGTCCGTATCGGCAGCCGGAAACCGAGGTGCTCCACGTAAGAGAACGGTCCATTTGGCTGTGATAGGTAGAGAGGTCGGGATCGTCGCCAAGTTGTATTCAAAGACGACGCGATGCTCGACGTTGACGGAATCGGAACCTCGATTGAGTGTGATAGTACCCTCATAACTAGATTGATTGAAGGACCAATCCCAGTCGTCGGCAACACCATCGAAAGATCCGTAGTTTCCGCCGTCAGCTAACGTCCCATCTGCTTGGGGTGAAACGGTAATCGCGCCGGCAATCTTGAGGTTTGCGACGTTGCCGATGGCAATGGCCACGCAAGTGAACGCAAGCTTGGCTCGAAGCCCGATTGCGGTTGATTTTTCGAATGATCGCGAACTCACCGACTCTCCTCCGTGGTATTGTATAGGTAAGTTTCATCATTTCTCATACCGTAACCCCTACATTTCTTCATGGACGGCTCGTAAGAGTCGCATGGGTTTCTTATAGGCCTTCGGTGACGGCTTGGAATTCGCATGTCCCCATAAGCTCTGAATCTGACTCTGCGGGATATCGTAATCTCCGTACAGACCTATGGGATTATTCAGAGCGTCATCCTTTGGAGGGGATGGCATTTTCCTGCCGAGGCGGTGGTGCGGACGATTACACAACGACCGCGCCATTTCACGCACTTTCGGTTTGGCGGGATCGCGTGTTCGCTTGGGCAGCCTGTTTGGTGCAAATCCATTAGGCGTTGGGATTCTGTTGGTCTTGTTTCTTGGACTCCCGATCGGGAGTCTTTTAGCGTGGACCTCTTCAAGTGCTCAGTCCAACGGCCGATGGCTGGGCCATGGGCCGGGAGACATGAATCATCCGGTCTTTGTGGTCCCGACCGCAGCGGTGCGGGTGCCTTCGGACTGGCCATTGGACGCAAATGGGGCCATTACATGTCTGACTTGCCACACTCGTATACCAGGGCGGGACGAAACCGCACGAATTGAGTTGCGAGGCTTTGACGAAGGCGAAGTGGGCGGTAACCCGGTGAGTTTTTGCGCGGTTTGCCATCAGGTTGATGGATTTCGCTCGGCATCAGGGACGCACTGGTTGGCCAACGCCAAAGCGCATATTCATGTTTCGTCTGATGAGTCTCAAGGTTGGGGTGGTCGATTGGATGACGAGTCGCGACGGTGTTTGGGGTGCCACGATGGGGTTGGCGCCGGCGAAACAAGCTACGAAACGGGGCACAACCAACATAACGGCGCGTTCGGTGGTGACGGGCGAAACCACCCGGTTGGGATCGCGTACCCACGCGGAGGGAAGGATCGAAACGGAATCAGGTACCACATACCGGCGACACTTCCAAAGTCCGTTCGCCTTCCCGGTGGGACGGTAGGATGCGTCTCTTGTCACGACCTTTACTCGGCGGAACCGATGTACCTCAGTGTTCGCATCGAGGGGTCGGCCCTCTGTTTCACATGCCATGACATGAATTGAATGGTCAGGGAGCTTGCAAGGGTCTGACCCCGGCAAAAACGATGTCGAGAGCGGCGTTGACCACCCCGCGGACCCCGGTCTCGAAAGCGTCCACGACGACATTTTGGGCATCGACGATGACATTTCGAAACTCCGGGCGGCAGCCGCCGATCGCCGTTACCATTGATATGCACACCGCAGCCACAGTCGCTCCGCCAAGACCTCTGCTTCGACTCCCACGAATTTTTCTTTTCACAAAAAAACTCCACTATCCGGGCAATTATCTTCAACGGCACGCATTTTGCCCAGGTCCTTCCAGGCCAGGAAGTGGCGGTGAGCAAATTGAATGCCACTGCTTGACGATTTTCTACCTATGGGTTGTAGTTTACCAAGGCGTCTTTGGAAACGGAACCGCGCCCGGCTCGCTCGATGCGTATGTAACTTTTCCAAAGAGTGCGCAGGTGGTCTTTTTACAGGCGGACAGAATCGTGGTTGGATGCAGATTTGACGTTTTGGTTTCCTCGGTGGTCTTTTTTGGTGTCTTATGGTGCTGGCCAGCGGCAGCGATCGCTCAGCATTCGAGTCATCCCACGCACCCGCCCATGTCGGACACGCTGCTTTTTCTGCGGATAGAGCGGGATGCCGCGACAGGAATTCCAGCAAAAGATGTCCCCTTGGTCTTGACGTCAGCTGAAGCGGAAAAGGAGTTGAATCAGAGCGTTGAATGGGCCGAGGGTGAGCCGCCTTTGCGGTTGATCCGGTATTTGCCGCATGGCACACTTGAACAAACCGCGTTGCCCGCCGACGGAGAATCCGCTCGTCCGGCGGTAGAGTTGGTGATCGAGGGTCCGACCCAATCCGTTCGACGTTGGCTTTTGGCCGATGATCCGGCACGAAATCGATTAACGAGTTATATCGGGACTTGGCGGTTCATATCGACTGGAGATCGCCAGGGTCGGGACGATTTGTTACGCCAGTTTGAAACGGAATTTGAACGTGAACCGCAATTGCTGGTCAGCCGGCCCAGCGGTGACCCCGAGCATCGACTACCCTTACGAATCGACACGAGGCAGGCGATTGAGGAATTGGGCAGCACCGTTCGCGTGCTGCGGTTTTTCCCTGATTATTCGTTGGATCGAGAAAAGTCCGGTGGGGGAGAGGGCCCGGTGAACCGGTCTCAACAGCGCCGCAATCCCGCAGTGTTGGTCGAGATTGCCAAGGATGGTCGCACGGAGCAGCGATGGGTGTTTGCCAAGTTCCCGAGGTTTGGACCCAAAGAGGGGGATCAACTCCCAATTCGTATCGTACTGGATTGTCCCGTCGAAAGTTCCGGAACCACGCCGGATTTTGTTCTAGTTTCCATGGCCGGGAAAGAGTTGGAGCGCTGGGCTCGATATTCGGGGAGAACCACAAGTTCTCCACTGGCGCTGCGGGAATCCGTGGAAATTTCCGGGTCGCAATATACGTTTCAAGTCGTGAATTTTTTAGCGGCCGCTCTTTTGAGTGAAGATTATAAGAGCGCGGAATCGGGGACGGGTGTTTCCGCATTGCAGGTGGAAGTACCCGATCGATCCGGGGGTTCGTCACGGATTTGGCTTGCTCTGGGGGAATCGAAGACCACCGTTGGTTCAGCCGGGGCGATTTCCCTTCTTTTTCATGCAAAATCCGCGGATAGCCGTGGAGGGCATCCGTGAACCTTTGGGTGAAGTTCGGGATTTCGTGTTTGAGCATTTTGTTGACCGAGGGTTGGGCTGTCGCACAGACTCCGGGTAGATATGCGGGGAATTGTACGGACTCGGCCTGTCACAAGGGGTTGACGGAACTCAAAGTCGTTCATGCGCCGATTACGCAGGGGGCTTGTGATGCCTGCCATGAATCGATCGCCGGCGAAGAACACAAGTTTCGCCTCGCAAGAACTGGAGGCGAGCTCTGCACGGAATGTCATGAAGATGTCACCAAGGACCTGCCGTTTGTCCATGGTCCGGTAGCGGTCGGGGCATGCACGGCCTGTCATCAAGCACATTCGTCCAATCTTGCCCATCTTCTAGTCCGTGAAGAAAAAAACTTGTGTGTGGAATGCCATTCAGCCATTCAAGAGCGCTTGGGAACCGGCAGCCATGTTCATCGTCCGGTAAGCGAAGGATGTCTCGGTTGCCACCAGGGACACGGGGCCAAGAACAAGATGATGCTCTCCACAGAAGCCCCAAGGCTTTGTTTGGACTGTCACGGCGAGATTGAGACGTTGCTATCTGACAATCCGCATCAACACGGGCCGGTGGGGAAAGGGGAATGCGCCGCTTGTCACGATCCGCACGGGAGCGTGAATGCGGCGTTGCTCGCTCAGGATTACCCGCCCAAGTTCTATGCTCCATTTGTAGAAAAGGCCTATTCGCTTTGTTTCGAGTGCCATGAGTCCGAGGCTTTCACGGAAAAACTGACCGATAAAGCCACCGGATTCCGAGACGGAACGAGAAATCTGCACTATTTGCACGTGAATCAGAGCGTCAAGGGGCGAACCTGCCGTGCCTGTCACGACCCCCATGCCACAAAAAATTCCAAACAAATCCTGGAAAGCGTTCCGTTTGGCACTTGGAAAATCCCTTTGAACTTCAAGGAAACCGAGATTGGGGGTTCTTGTGCACCGGGTTGCCACAAACCCGCGACGTACAAACGGACAGAGACAGCGGGCGTATCACCCTAAGTCACGCTTACGCCGTCCCTTTTGAACGCAACATGAGCCGACCAGCACCACAAACAATCCTCGGCGCTCTTTGAAACTACCCTCAAGGACTCGAAAACCGCTGGATCGCAAGTGGCACGCAACATGCCGAGTGATTCCCGGATAGCGCGTTCGCGGTATTGGTCGTGAACGGACGTGGAAAAGGGCGAGGGCGGCGGCGTATGATTCTATGTCGGGCCCGGAAGCAAGAAGGAGGATTAACATGAAGCGGTTAAGTTGGCTACTTCCAGCGGCGGGGATGTCCATCTTGGCCGTGGTAGCTTTGGGGCAGATTGTACCGGGTGATCCAGCCAGCTACCCGTCGGTCAACGTAGTGAATACGCCTCACAATTTGAATAACTATCCGGGAGTAAATATTCCGGGCAACCAGGTGTGCCTACCGTGTCACACCCCACACAATGCTTTGTTGTCCGGTGATAAGAATGTGCTGTGGAACCACGCGGAGACGACACAGACGTTCGTGATGTACAAGAGTACGGCCGGTCAGCCGGAAGGACCCAGCAAATTGTGCCTGAGCTGCCATGACGGCGTGACCGCCATCGACAATTACGGCGGAAACGGCGGAACGGGAATCGTCATCACCGGGCGGGCAGCGCTTGGAACGGATCTTTCGAACGACCACCCGATCGGTGTGGCCTACCCCACGGCTTTGCCGACAGAATACCGCGACCCGAGTTCGTTTGCCCCAGGAATCGGCGGCGGACCGGGAGTGCGCCTGGTGGAGATCAACAGCGTGGAGCGAGTGGAATGCACCTCGTGCCACAACGTGCACAACAATGGATTGGGCAATTTCCTTCGAGTACCGATTCAAGAAAGCTATCTTTGTCTGCAATGCCATAACAAATGATGTGACGGACAGTTACGCCTGCCCGATGATCATCGAACCGCACTCTGCCGGACGTTCGGACCGTGCGGTTTTTTTGTCGCCACCCGCGTACCAAGAAACCGCTTGTTCATGGCTCTGGGCCGTTCCTCATTCTGCGGATAGGCTGCCCTTGGGGCCTGCGCTATGCACGAGATGAATGACCGTGACTGAAACCCCTCAAGCGCTCTGGCGAAATGGACTGACGATGGTCGGCGGTCTATTGGCCGCCTTGATCACGCTCTTCATCATCAGTTTTCTCACCATCGATCTCACATCCGAACACCCCAGTCCGTACATTGGGTTATTCACGTACCTTGTTTTTCCGGGTGTGCTGGTCCTTGCCATCTGGATGATTCTTGTTGGGTTATTTCTGGCTCGGCGACGCTTGCGTCGATTGCGCGGAAGCGTGGGGCAGGTTCAGTATTATCCTCGGTTCGACTTGAACGACGTTCGTCATCGTCGGGTGTTGGCAATTGGTGGAGTGGCCATGACCTTGACTCTTCCGATTATTGGCCTGCTCAGTTATGAAGGCTATCATTACACTGATTCCAACGAATTCTGTGGCTCGGTCTGTCACACGGTGATGGAACCTCAGTTCGCTGCTTACCAACAGTCGCCTCATGCCCATGTTCATTGCGCGGAATGCCACATCGGTTCCGGGGCGAGCTGGTACGTGAAATCGAAACTTTCGGGCATTCGGCAAGTATTTGCGGTCGTTTTGGGTACGTTTCCGCGCCCGATTCCTCCGGCGATCCAAGAGCTTCGCCCCGCCACCGAAACGTGTCAGCAGTGCCACTGGCCTTCCAAGTTCTACGGCGATCAACTGGTAACGATCGATCACTACGGATCGGATGAAAAAAATACAGCGGGCCGTATTCGCATGTTGCTGAAAACCGGCGGAAGCGATCCCTCGACCGGTCCGCCGTCCGGAATTCATTGGCACATGGCGTTGGGTTTCACAGTGGAATATGTCGCGGTGGACGATCACTTGCAGGAGATTCCGTGGGTGAAGACGACGGACCACGCCACCAACCAATCGCGCGTTTTCCGGTCCGATGGTTTGATGGAAAAGGACCCGCCGCCGAAAGGAACGCGTCGAACCGTGGATTGCATGGACTGCCACAATCGTCCGACGCACATTTTCCGATCTCCTGAAAAAGCCGCCGACAGCGCCCTTCACGTTCATTCCGCGCTGCAAACTCTGCCTTTCGCGAAACGAGAACTCGTCGCCGCACTGGCTCGGTCGTATCCCACCAAGAACGACGGAAATCGTGAGATCAAGGAAGCCCTCGAATCGTTCTATCGAGACCAATACACACAAGTTTGGAACGATCGGCGTCGCGACGTGGAGCAGCTCGTCGACGCGGCATTGGAAATCTATCGGGCCACGGCGTTCCCGGAGATGAACGTGTCGTGGCGTACCTACCCGAACAACATCGGTCATAAGATTTTCCCAGGCTGCTTCCGATGTCATGATGATAAACATGTGGATGATTCCGGCAGATCGATGAACCGTGATTGCGGCGCTTGCCACGAATTCCTTGTTCCATCCAACGGGGATTTGGGCTCGAACACCGTTCATGTGGGTGGGTTCGTGCATCCCTTTTCCCTGGTGGGTCCGCATGCCGCTTTGCGGTGTGACCAGTGTCACACGGGTGGCGTCGCACCGAATCCGACCTGTGCCGGGTGCCATGTCTCGGTCGCGGATTTTCGCGCGGGCACGCTGCCGGGATGGAGCAAGACGAAACTGCCCGCTGATTCCATGCGCGACATCGCCGATTGCGAGGCGTGTCACGATCTGGCACGACAAATGACACTGGAAACCCTGGATGAGAAATGCATGGATTGTCACTCCGACGAGGAAGATAAATTTCGAGGCTTGTTGGCGTCCTGGAAGCGGGAAGTCGATGCACTACTGGTCCCCTTGGAACAATCGGCGCCGGGAGATAAGCAACTGATCGGCTCGTTGCAAAAAGCAGGACCGCTGCACAACATCGAGGCCACGCGCGAAATACTCAAAACGCTACCGAGCGCGGCGTCGGAGGTCAGCCCAAAATGACGGTGCGAACGGGTCAACTGGAATAAGGCGGAACGCATGGTGTTTACCGCGACAAGTCTGATCGTCTGGGCGATCGTGGGACAAGGGTCGCCGCCAGTTACAAGGAGTTGCACCGACTGCCATGATCCACAGCACGTTGCGACCTTGCCGTTCGGTTCGTCTACCGGAAAGCTTGCGGATTCCGTTCATTCCCGACTTGATTGCGTAGATTGCCACGCCGCGATTTCCATGGAGAAGGTCGACGTTTCAGCGAAAAAACCGCATGGGTCTAAGGTCTCGTCGGTCCAGTGCGGGGAATGTCACGACGCCGAGGCGCAGGTGTATCGACAACACGGTCGCCTGGCCGTCGGTTCGAATCCCGACATCCCCGGTTGTGCGAATTGCCACGGTACCCACGATATTCTTGCGTCGTCGCATCGAGAGTCTCGCGTCCATCCGGTCAATCTCGCGGCGACTTGCGAGGCCTGCCACACCAACGTGGACATCATCAAGAACCACGACTTACTCAAGGAAGAACCCCTCAAGCTGTATGAGAGCAGCGCTCACGGTCGCGCCACTCACCGAGGACTGCAAATGGCGGCGACCTGCGGTGACTGCCATTCCGCCGGCGGCCCAAAAGGCGAACGAACCGCGCACCGAATTCTCAGCGCGGCGGACCGGGATTCCACCATTTATCACTTCAATATCCCGGATACGTGCGGCAAGTGTCATCGAGGCATCGCGGAGGATTATTGGGAGGGAATTCACGGGCAGTTGGCCAAACGCGGAGAGGTTGACGCCCCGACCTGTACACGATGTCACGGCGAACACGGCATCCTGCCCGCGTCCGATTTGCGTTCCCCGGTGAGTGCCGCGCGATTGGCGGAGGCGACCTGCGCTCCGTGCCACGAATCGGCACTGCTCAGCGAACGATACGGTGTACCGGCCGGACGGTTGAAATCCTACGTCGACTCTTATCACGGCCTGAAGCGCAAGGCGGGCAACGTTCTTGTGGCCAATTGCGCCTCGTGTCACGGGCAGCACCGCATTCTCCCCCATACCGATCCCCGATCGTCCATTCACCCCAACAACTTGCCGAATACGTGCGGAGATTGTCACCCCGGTATTTCGCGGGTGATGGCCACCGCGCCGATTCATGAAACCGCCACGGGAATCAAGGCCGGTTGGCCAAGGTTTGTCGCCCTGTTTTATATTGTGCTCATTGTCGTCACGATCGGGGCGATGGTCGTTCACAACGTTGGGCATTGGTGGTCGCGAGTTCGGGTGTTGGCCAGGGTCGAATCTGTTGCTCGATTATCGCCCGGCGAAACGGCGCAACATTGGGTGTTGATGATTTCGTTTATCGTGCTGGTGATCTCCGGATTCTCGCTTCGATTTTCGGAATCCTGGTGGGTAGACCTTCTCTTTGGCTGGGGCGGCGGCGAAGGCTTTGTGATTCGCGGGACGATTCATCGCGTGTCAGCAGTCGTGTTTATGATTTGGGCGGCGTGGCATCTTCTATATTTGTGCACGGCGCGAGGTCGGCAGTGGTTCAAGGACATGATCGCCACGCGGAACGACGTGACGCATATCAAACAAAACGCGCTCTACTTTCTTGGGCGGCGCAACCAAGAGCCGCGCTTCGGTCGTTTCAGTTACATGGAAAAATGTGAATATTGGGCCTTGCTGTGGGGTGCGGCCATCATGACCGCTACCGGAGTTCTCCTTTGGTTTGATAATTACTTCGTCCAGCAATGGCATCTTCCCAAAGGCGTGCTCGACGTGGCCTTGGTCATCCATTACTACGAAGCGTGGCTCGCATCATTAGCGATCTTCGTGTGGCACATCTACGGCACGTTGTTCAGTCCGTCGGTTTATCCAATGAACCCCGCGTGGTGGAAGGGCCGCATGCCGCTTTCGATGTATACCCATGAGCATCCCGAGGGTCCCATTCCTCCGGATGTTTAACCAAGTCGCAGCTTGTAAGTCGTGACGGAAGGAGGTAAGTCTTCTATTCGAGTCATCGACCCGACATTCGCGGCTACCACGACGATATTGCTTTACACAATGAAAATACCTGTGATCTCCTCCGCGGGTCCGATTTACTTGACCCTGTAGGTCCACTATCCACGGCCATTGCCAGTCTCAGCCTCCGACAAATTCGTTTTGGAGGAACGCCAAATCTCGGAGGTCGACATCGCCGTCTTCATCGTAGTCTGAGGCTGTGAAGAGCTCCGCAGTGCACGAACCTCCCGGTGAGCTACCCCCGGGACCGCTACGGCAACTGGTGAAATCGCGAAAGGCGAAGAGGTTCAAGACACTCAAAGCGATCCGCTGGATTTTTCCTCGCTCTGAGATCAGGAGGTTGCGAACAAACTTCTCCGGTCCGCTGCCGGTTTGCATGAGAATTCGGACGATGGCTGGATTGGATGGATTCAACACTGCCGCAGTGCCGCTTGGTGGCACTCCGTCGGGAGTGGACTCGCAACGGACCTTCAGGGCGTAGAGGTTGCCGGGGCAATCGTCGAGGAGTCCATCCGCCGGGGAGTTGTCACGTGCCGTGCCACACCCGGTCACTCCCGTGCAGCCCGGATTGGAACAACTCCGCTCGCAGACGTCGCGCACGCCGTCGGCGTTGCAATCAGCGAAGTCGAAGCGGCCTATCTCTTGACCGGATGCAAGCCGAGCCACGAGAACGACTGCTTCCTGTTGATGAGCCGGCACGCCGTTCACGGTTGCCGTGCCGTAGAGAATTGCGTCCGGTTCAGGAATGCCTGCCAACAATCTACTCAACAACCCTAATGAGAACACTACTGCCATTCGCACTGTCATTTGATTCACCCTATGGACCTGCAACTGCAGGCCACCAAAATATCGCCAACCCTTTCACTTCGTCCGCTTCCATCACAACTCATTCGTTCCGGAGTTTCACCCGACGTCTGCGCGGCCTGGTTCTCAGGGCGGAAGGGGAACTTCCGTAACCGCGGGCCCCGTGCTCACGGCGTTGGTCGCGGAATTCCAGATGTACGAGTTGCCGGCTCCATAGTTGAATCTCGTACGCGAGCCGCCCAACGGCGTTGCGGAATGCTCTTCGTGCTGCGAATGTCCAATCAACTCGTCCGCAACAAGCGCTTCGAACTCCGAGCCCCGGGCATGCGCGAAATTGAAGCCCGCACCCCGCCATCGGTACTCCGTGAGCACGTGTGCGGCCCCGATTCGCGCGAAGTTTGGTGAATTCGCCGCGGTCTCCTGCCAGTCTTTGAGCCAGACAGTCCCTGCCCGATTGAGGCCTGGGTTTTCAAAGAAGGTATCCCAGCCGCCTCCCGGGCCGATCACGCTGCCGTGAGAGTCGCGGACGTTCATCGTGACTTTTACTTTCGAAGAAATGAGTTCCCGCGTGTAGGCTTGGAGCTTCGGACTTGCGGGATTCGGATTCATCAGCCCGTCCGGATTCTCTCGAATCTTCCCAAATTCGTCGACTTGAAGGTCCAGATCGGAAAGGCGGCCCAACAAACTGACAAAATCGCGCTGGATTTCCTGCGCTCGGGTCGAATCACCAAGGGTTCGCCCAATAGCGAAAAGTTCCATTCCGTCGGGGTCCAGATTCGCTATTGGGTTGTTCCGGACATACGCATACACGTTGAGATCCTGAGGCTGCGAAAGGAATCTGGGAAGATCATCTTCGGCGAGCATACCCGGATTCGTGTATTTGGGATCGAGGGTCAGGAATCTTGATAGTCCGGCGGCCAAATACCGGGCCTCGAAATAGTGCAAATCGGACTCTTCATCCTTCTCCTTTTGCGTGAAGCCATAGTCTTCACCGAGGATGGGGTTCGGCTTGTGAGAATGTCGCGAGAGACCGAACGCATAATTGGCACTCTCTTGGAGAACCGCGCCGCGCTGGTTGGTAACTACATGGACCGATCCCAGGTGATCGCCATGGTAGAACGAAATGTCGCGGTCTTCCGTGGCGTCGGACTTCAGCATCGATTGGTTTGATAACTCGAACCACAGCGCCGTCGAAGTGGGCAATGAGTCCGGGGCATCGTTCAAGAATGCCAGCAAGAGCCGATCGGACGCGAACCAGCGAAGCTGCGACGGCTCGTGGGCGCGAATACGACCGTCGCTTGAGAAGAGATGTTCCGCGCGAATGAATGGTTCGAGCCTGGGCCAGGCGAGGAGCGTTTGCCCGGCGGGGATAGCGACGGAATCTGTCGGTGGGAGATATAATCCGCTGGCTGCGACGACGCGCGAGCTCGTAACTTCCACCCAAAGAGGTTTTCCAACGGGTACGATCGCATCCGACGTCACTTCACGATAATCCGTTCCGGTCCATTCGTAGACTCTTGATTCCTTTCCAAACAATTCCTCGGAGGTTTGAAACGCCTCCACCGCAACCGTCAGGAGATTCCAGCCCTCGAACAACCAGAATCGTTGCACGCGCGTTCGCGTGGGATCTAGCGTGCCCTTGACTCGGGCCACGCGCGTGGCGCCGTTGAACACATATTTGACCGGCGCCCGGTTGGGGCGATATTCGAAATACTGGTTGACATAAAGCGTCTGGTCGGTGTGTTTATCCTGCGTGACCAGCTTGGCGATACGCCGGTTGGAGTAGTCATAAGCGTAACGGGCATCGACGTTGCCCTTCTGAAAACGCACCAGCCGATCTTTGAAGTCCCAGGTAAGAGTTGCGTCTTCTAGATGAGTCATGTTGCCGTTGTCGTCGTATTCGTAGACACCGCCGGCCTGGGTCGCAGTCAAGGCGTGAGGGCCTGGAGGCTGCCCGGGTAAGCGGCTGCCGCGATTCTGGGCGCCGTCGCTTCCGCCGATCGTCATGGCTCCCAGGGCGACCTTGGGTTCCGGGATGAAGCCGGGCTGACCGACGGACGGAGAGGACTGACTGAGCATGTTGCCGATCTTGTCGTAAACATAGTCGATTTGGCCATGCGCTGGCACTCCATCGCCTGCGGGTGAGTATTTCACCTGAGTAAGGCGGTAGAGATCGTCGTATTGGAACAACTGCGTGTTGCGGCGCGGTGAACTCGCGGGAATGCCATGCGGCCCATCGAAGGGACGGTGATCGTTAATCCGGGTGATATTGGAGACCGGGTCATACAAGTATGCATAGTTGATCAGATCGCCAGCCAACGGAGAAGCTGTTCGTAGACTTTCCAGTCTATCGTGATTGTCATAGGTGTAGGTCGTAGACCCCGCGTTGCCAAACGTGAGGTGGGAGAACTGCTCTGTGGGTTCATAGTCGGCATTGGAAAGGATGACGCTGCCGCCTAGCCCGCCGTCGATGCTCTCGACAAAAGAGGCGACATTGTAGGAATACCGGCAACGGTCGTTGTCGGGATAGTACACTTCAACCAGGCGATCCATAATGTCGTAGGCGAAACCGGTCTGGTAGGAAGTGAGGACGCCCAGCAAGGGATCGCGGATTCGCTTGACGATCTCGAGGATGTTGCCGCGGGCGTCATAAGCCCGATGCTCTTCTCCGGACAAGTCCTTCACGGATGCGAGGCGCCCGCCGGTGAAGCCAGCGACGCCGAGGCCACTGCCGAAGTCAACGCCGGCGGCGGGGAGATCGTAGACAAGAGTGACGTCGACGGGATCGCCCGGTCCGCCGCCCTGGTCAAGATAATTCTCGGAGAGGAGGCGGTCGGCGAAATCGTAGGCGTAGGCTACGGACTGTCCTTTCGCATCAGTGGTGCGGAGCAGGTTGCCTGCATCATCGTACTCGTAGGTCGCCGTTCCGCGGTCGGGATCGTGCAGCGCGATGTTGCGCTTGAGCGAATCATACTCCATGGTCTTGGTGTTTCCCTGGGCATCGGTGATTACCACCAGGTTGTTCAAGGCGTCCCAAGCATAACGGGTACGGTATTCCTCCGAACCGTTCCGTTCAACGACCTCCACCAACCGCTCCAAGCCGTCGTTGCGCTGGGTTTTGGGCGTGGCCGTACCGGCGGTGTCGTTCGCATCATGGAGATGCTGAACGAGTGGTTCGAATATGGTACGAGTCACATCCCCATCCGGATCGATGGTTTGGATGATGCGTCCTTTGGCATCGTAAACCGTCGTGTTGAAAGGCATTTTGGGGTCGGGGATTTCATACTCATTGGACGCCGTAAAGTAGGGCAGCCAGCGGGTAATCTCGAGCATGCGGCGATTGAAGGCCACGGTCTCCATGAATCGCCAACGGCCGTCCTCGGCTTCGATCTTCGTTCCCAGGGCGCGGCCGTAGCCATCAACGTATGCATAAGAGTCGAATGTGCCTCCGCCGAAATCCTCGCGCACCCTCGTGATGGTCCGGCTGATTGGCGCGGCTAGTTCATAGCTATATCTCGTCTCAGCGCCGCCTGGGCGCAGAGCGGCGATTTGCCGAGCCAGCGGGTCATACTCGAAGACTGTCGTAGCGCCGGCGAAGTCGACGGTGGAAGTCATCACGCCGAAACCCAAATCGTACGTCGCCGTGGTGGTCAAATCACGCGATTCCAGATGAACGGTCTCGGTGACGGGGTAGGTGTGCAGCAAGTCGTCGAAGGTTATGGAGCGGCTGTGATCGTTTGCGTCCGTCATGCGAATCACGTTGCCGAATGAATCATAGTCGTTTCGGATCGAGAGAACGTAGCGGTTGGCGACATCCAACCAGGCGCGCTGTTCAATCAGGTTGCCGCGTTGGTCATAGGAAAGCAAGTCTTCCGCGGCGAGCGTACCTTTGCCATCGCGGGTGGTTGAGCGCGTCATGCGGTCCATCAGCCAGATTTCTGGACGATAGGCATAAGCTTTTTCCATGAAGACTTCGTCCCCGTCCTGGTCGGCCACACCTTGCATATTCTCCTGTAGGACGTTGCCAAAGTCGTCGAATTGGTAACCCGTTCGGATGTGCATGGGGTTGTTGGTTTGTTCAAAGATCTGAACGTCGGTGGCCTCGTTAAATGCAAAGCACACTTGCCGTCCGTCCGAAGAGGTATCAAGCACTCGATGCTGTACGGTGTTCTCCACCCGTTCGAATCGAGAGCCACTCGCGTCGGAAACTTCCTGAACCAGCACTTTACCCTTTCGACAATCAGCCAATACGCCGGTATCAAAAACATACTGTGTAATTTTTGAGGGGGCGGAGGCATCGCCGAGTTCTTTGACTTGTGTATTGGAAAAACCGCGAAACTCCTGTTTGACCGGATCATAGTAAGGATCTCGATAGGTAAACTCACGGATGAATTGGTTTCCGCGACTGTCGTCCTCGGTGATTCGGCAGACAACAGGAATCGAAATGGGCATAGTCGAGGTCCATGGAGTTCCGGCGGTTCTCGCCTGCACCATTTGTTGAACGGAGGTTTCGAATTCCAGCGTGGTGACAAGACCAAGTCCGTTGTCGATCCGCCGCAAGAGGTGCGGCCGAATCCCCGGCACGAAATCCAAGAATTGTTCTCGAGTACCCAACGACCTAGCGCCGTTGGAAATCAGCAGGTCCACCGAACCATTCCCGTTCATATCCGTACACCGGGTCGCGTCGCCCGTTTGTGTGGCCGGAAGCCCAAGGATCGTCCGGCGGAGGTCGAACCCCGCCCGGCCTCGATTCAATCGGTAATGAATGCCATTGGGTGACGCAGCCGGTCGGACCACGATGAGATCCGCTAGGGCATCACCATTGACATCGGCGAAATCGGTATTCGATATTTCGGTCACTGTGAGAGTGCCAGACAGAGGCAGAAAGATGGGACCGTCAAAGCTTCCTCGCCCGCAACTCGCCCAATAGACAACCCGCGTGCTCTGAATCCAGGCGAGATCTGTAATCCGATCGCCGTTTACATCGGCGATTCTTGCTCCTGGATCCTCGAAGCTAAAGGCCTGAGTGCCATCGGAGAGCACCGGCAGTGACACTTCCCTTCCATAGCGTCCGCCGGGCATGAGCATCCACAGGCGATAGCTGTTGTCCGACGTGAAGAGTATGTCGTGCATGCGGTTGTGGTCGGTGTCCAGGGTACGGCTACCGGCGTTCTCAAAAGGCCATCGCGGCCAGCTATCGGTGTTTTGGAGCGTCACCACATTCTGCCAGGTCCTTTGGCCGCTGTTGATGAAACACTGGAACGTGCTGCTGTTTACCTTGTGAATCAGATCGGCCTCGCCGTCGGCGCTGTGATCCGCAAGGTGAACCGCCGGCGAGCCCAGATTCAGGCTTGGCGAGTTTCCTACCAACGTTCCCACGATATCCCACGCCAGCCGCCCGGCGTCGTTGAGGCCGAGGTTCAAGTGCACGCGATGCGACGCAGAGGTTGCCTGCAAAAGATCCGGCAGTCCGTCCCGATTCATGTCGATCAATTCGACGTTGTCTGAATCCAGCGCCGCAATGGGGTCACCTGTGCTGCGCGTAAATGAACTTGAAACATTGTCCGGCGGGTCCCACTCGGTGTAGGCTAGGATCACGGATGGCAGCGAAGTGACACCGTCTGACCCAAACATGGTGACGCGGCGGAGCAGCGACTGAACCGCTTTCGCTTCGTATTCCAGCACGTATCGACGGATCAATGAATCCGGCTTGCCGTCGTCGTTCAAATCGCCGGTGATTGCCCCCGGTGAAGCGGGCACGCCTTGGGCGATGATGTCAATCCGGGCCAGCCGCAATCCGGTCCTTACCTCGAAGCCGCTGCGGAAATCGGAGTGCACGTCCGGTCGGTTCGCCTCATAGGTCATCACCGCGGCGTAAAATGCGGTGGACCCAGCCCAACGCATCTCTGAGCAGTACTTTTGGCCCAGCGAACCAGGATCGGTCCTATAGCGATACTCGATGGTATTTCCATTTAAGTCGGTCGTTCGCTCAAGCAGCCAAGCGAATTCCTTATTGCCGTTTTCGATCCGGGCGAAAGAGGTCGTCCCGAACTCATGCAGGAGTCCGCCTTTCGTTCTGGCCTTCCACCCGGTGGCCGTTAGCTCATAACGAATGAAGCTTTCTTCACTCTCGCTGCGGAAGGTGGCGTCAGGCAGTGGCACAAGCTCCTCTAAGTCCACACCGCTGAACCGATCCATTTCTTCCGGGTTGTCCACAGTTCCATCGAAATCGTCATCCAAGCCATTGGCCGCATCGACATAGAGTGGCAGGCCGCCGTCCATGTTGCGGCTGACCATCGTCAACCCCGACATCTTCCAGCCGACTCCAAGACACCCGTTGCCGTTGCCCGTGTGATATTGCAGAGAGAGACTCGGAGTGAACCCGGCCGGACCGCTGGGAAGCTGGATCGCAACGGAGTACGCCCCGCTTCCGCTGTTGAGTTGGGGCTGGAACGATTCCCCTAATCCCTGGATCGAACCAGGCCCCGACGGAAGAGAAATCGTCTGGGGTGATACGCCGCTCTTGTCCGCGGCAAACGCGTGCAATGACGCCAGCGACAGAATCCCTGTGGACAACATAATGGATACAACACATGGTTTCATTGCAACTCCTCCTTACGAAGGTTTCCCGTATGCCTTGAATCGAAGTTTGATGTCATCGATTCCTAGATTCTCATCCGGACTTCGTGGATTACCACTTTCGTTCGCATCAAAGATGAGAATGAGCAGCTTCCGCCTCACCAGGCTCACGTCGTCGTTGGGGTCTGCAAATTGTCTGCCGGGAATGGCGAGAAGCCACTGAGTATTCCAAGCCGACCAACCGGCCAGATCATCTTGAAATACGGGATTCTCGGTCAGGCGAATCTGGGCCTGCGTGACGGGGAAGCGGTTGATGATGTCGAGGTCCGCGGACGTGGCCAATCGCGGAATGTCGAACGAATCGAGGATCGCCCCGCCCGCGTCGCGATAGGCAGCGGAAACGCCGGGGATTCGCTGATCCACGACCGCCCAGGACCGCACCGCTCGAAGGGCACAATCCCCCGTGTCGGGAGCGCGCAACATGCTGGTACCAACCGGGAGGAAGTGGGCAAAAATCAATGTGCTGTCCACCCCGAGTGCGCTGGGATTGTCCACCCCCTCGAGCAGAATGGCGAATTCAAATAACTTGGGATTTGAGCACGTGTCGAAATTTGCCGGAGCTCCAAACGTCGTCCCTCGCCGTTGGCCGAATAGTGTCCGCCCCGCCACCTCGGTCGAGAAAGTCAAAACCAAGGCCGGTCCGGAATCCCGATCGCTGTCGAGGCTCGCAAACTGTCGAAACGCGGGAACGTCCAGAAGGTTCTGCACCACGTTTGACTCGAGAAATGCACGAAACGCCTTGTTTTTTTCGAACTGCTGTGCATCCGAATCCTCGGAGGGATTGATGGCCAAACCCAGCAGGTTCTTTCGAAGACTGAACTCATCGCCGCCGTGATCGAAGAGCGACAGCTTTTGCAAACGGCCGACAAAGTCACTTTCTTGACGACTCTGGTCCAAACGGGCGATCACGCTTTGAAGCCCTTCATCTCCCGCCGATTCCGTACCCAGAAGCCGCTCCCGGAAGAGCCGCTGCACCTGCTCGCTCACCTCTTCACGTTCGTTGTACTCATAGGCGAACGCCTTGGCCGCGAGCAAGACATACCGTCCTGCCAAATCGAAGAAGGCGCCGTACTGCTCGAGTGCCTGGTTGCGAAACGTGCGGAACGCCATGTCCCTAAAGCGGAAATTTTGCAGCTTGTCCGTCTGAACCCGACGAATGCGATCGCGGTCGTCCACCAGCCGTTTGCCTTCCTGGAAGTTTTTTTGCACGACGGCCAATGCTTGTTGGGCCTGCGATTCGGCCACGAGCAATTCCTTGATTGCCTGCGGCGTCTTGCGGATCAAATCTTCAAGTTCAATCTCCAGTTTGCGAATCTCCTGATCATTGGAAATTTGCGTGAGTTCCGCGGTCTGCCAGCAGTTGATCCGCAATTCTTCCCTGGCGATGTCAAACTGATTGTCAGACGGACCGCCGCCGAACGCGTTGGAAAGGCCCTCGCCGGCAAGCGACAGTCCATTTTGGATCGCGGGGCCACAGGCGACACCTTCCGACGCAATGCATATCACCGCTGACTTCACTAACCCTTTCAGTCGACCGAGAAAGGCCGCTTGCTGGCGGAGTCTCTCAAGCTCCTGCTTTCGAGCGATCACCTGCAATTGTTCTCCACAGGCTTGCGCCCGGATTTCAATCGTTTCGATCGCTTCGTTTCGGACGAGCGCCAGGTTCTCGGCTTTGTCACCGATCAAGGCTTCCAGGTTGGACAACGCCAACTCGGCGAGCTCACCTTGCAGCGTCGCGGTGCGAAGTTCGAACATCGCCAATTGAACTTGCCCGACCGCGGCTCGGTCGGCCCAGCCGAGTTCCGCAAGACCCTCCGCATCGACGAGGAAATTCCGAAGGTCGGGACTTCCCGCACATTCTCCGTCGCATCCGGATTCGATCACATCGTCTTCCGGGTCGTTCAACACACCGGTGATTTGAATTCCATCTCCGTCATTGTCTTCTTGATCGTTGTCGGAGGTGTCGCTTGGCGAGGGCAACCCGAAAATCTCGATCAATCGATCACGCAGTCCGAGTTCGGTTTGAACCACCTGCTCCTCGAATTCGGTAAACTCGCTTTCGTGGCCTCGTAGGCGATTGGTACCTCGATTGGCCAGTTTCAGGATGCCACGCGCGTTCTTGATCGCTTCAACCGCCGCGTTGCGCACGATCCCATAGTGCGAATTTCCGGCGCTGGTTCCTCCTTCGAGAAAGTTCAACAATTGGCCGGGCTGAATGATTCGGAAAGGTACCACGTTGGCAACCAAGGCCAGGGGGTTTAAGCCCGCACCTGCGGCGTCCACTCGATCCTGCATTTCGTCCACAGTCGAAGCCAAGATGCGAATTTCGTCGACGCGCTGCCGATGAACGGCTTCGATTTCATCCTTGGCATCCTGTTCCGGAACGGGCAACAAGTGATTCACCACCGCCCAGTCGAGGTAAGCTCCCATTCCACCACGACGCGCCCAGTCCGCCGTTCCCCATGCCCGCGCCGAATCCGTGTCCGCTAGTCGCGTTTCGGTTTCTTCCCGATAATCCCTGCGAAACGTGAGGTCGACGAGGCGATTCGCGGTCCGCGCCTTGGCCGCCATGGCTGCGGCCATGTTTCGCACCGATTGAAAATCCACTTGGTGCATGGTGCCGTCGTCATCGAGAATACTCTCGCAATCACGCAACGAGCATTCAACGCTTCCAGGGGGAGCGGAAAGGGATTGAATCATCTCAACAGCAAAATCGTGCTCCCCCGGTGCGTCCGTATCCGCACCGAAGGCGTCCAAGTACACCTTGACCGCCGTCAGATAGTGCCCATACGCGTCACCATGTCCCTGAGGGAATTTCTCCGAGGCTAGACCGTTGTTGGCTTCGTTAAAGTTGGCACGATATCCGAGACCGTTTGTGCTGTCCGTAGCATTGGGGCGAAGACGGTTGTAAACGGCTGCCCGATTCACCGCTCCCGCGAAAAGGGGATAGTTACCGTTTACGTTTCCCGCTGGTTCGTCGTTTAGGGGTTGGCTTGCCGAAGCGGGTACGCTGATCTCTCGTCCGCGCAGCAAGGCGAGTTCCTCTTCCAGCAAAGTGGGAACTCCCGGTAAACCGCGGAAGGCAAACATCCCCGGGACCTGTTCCAGAGAAAAACTTTCGTCCGGAGCCTGATCACCCACCGTGGGGTCCATGGCATCGGCAAACGCTTCGTTACCCAGCAGCATCTCGAAGGCATGAAATTCGTTGAAGACTCGTTGAGCGACACCCACCTTCAGGCAACTTCGATTGTTTGCAAAAATCCGGAGGCGTTCGGCCGGATCACGCGTCGCGCCGGCCCCGGGAGGCGGTGCACAGCTTCCTCCGGGGCAGTCGTTCCCGCTTAGACAACTCGCTCCGTCTTGGCTGCCTCCCGCGCAAAATCCACCGCCGGGCTTTTGATTTGTTCCAGGCTTCCAAGGCCGACCATACAGTTGGATCATGGTTCCGAAAGTGACCGGCGTGGTCGGATTGTCTCGCAATTCGCGGAAAACTTCCGTGGCTCGCTCGTCGGGATTGAAAATGTCGTTGAAGGTATCGACCAAGTCGCATTCTTCGGGAACACCGTTGCCGTTGCAGTCGGTACTCGTGGCATCACGGATGTCGCAGTCGTCCGGGATGCCGTTGCCGTTGCAATCCACATCGCACGAATCCGGGATGAGGTTGTGATTGCAATCCGCTCCGACGGTGACCAGCGACACGCTTGAAACCACCGAGAAGGGATTGGACCCTACCGTGTCCAACACCTGGTTGCCGGACCTGGTTTCCAAAGGCCATAGTGCGACCAAACCCGTTGTATCGGTTGGCAGGGAAGCATGCATGGCCTGCATAATCTCATCGTGCGACCGAACGACATTCCAAATCCGTACGTCGGCCACCAAACCGTCCAACGGGCGATCAAAGGATGTCGGTATGACGAAATTTCCTTCGCCTCGACCAAGACGCAATCGCCCTGACGTCCCCCCCGCGGGAAGCCCGCTGACCATCGAAGTGATCGGCGCGCGATCGTTGACCATAACGGAATATTCCACCGACGATCCCGAAACGATCGTTCTCGTCACCGCGATGTGATACCACAACCCGGTGTGCAGGTTGGTGTCCGCGGTCATGACCGCGTCGGACAGGTCCGCGCGCTCATGCACAACTCGAATATCTCCCCCCTCGTCGACGACAAGGGAATACAGAAGATTGTTGGCAAGGTTTTCAGTTATGCCGCTGTCCCGCCCGCCGTGCGTGAGAATCGCCTGCATCAACCCAGGCTGATTCAGATAAACCCATGCCTCCACCGTGAGCGCGCCGCTAATCTGCAAACTCGTTGTCGGTGAAGGCACTTCCAAATGCCCGTTCAATCCATCGAGCGAAATCACTTGCCGCGACGTTTCCGTGAACGGCGCCGGCGCCTCCAATCCGTCCCACTGGCCATTGTCGTTGCAGTCAGGCAGGGTGAAGAACCAGCCCTCATTATTTCCCTCTGGATTCCGACCTTGACCTGCAATCGCCAAACCGTTCGATGAGATCGCGTTGGCACTAAACAAAGTCCATCCGGTTGTGTCGGCAGCGCCATAGTCATCCACCATCAGTTCTTGAATTCCGCGCAAGCCGAGGTTCGGATGCCAAAGAAAGGCGACTTGTCCTGTCGACGATGTCCCGAATCCGACGATGACCCCATTGTTGGAAATCCCAAGCGCCCTGCTCATCGTGGCTCCGCCGGGAAAATCCCCGAGAGAACGCAACTGGGACGTGGGAATCGTAAGACCGGGAGTCCACCGAAATGCCTCTTGCCCGGCGCTGGTCGTGCCGTATCCAACCGCCACGCCGGAATTGTTGACGGCGAAAGCTTCACTGAAGAAGTTGCCGCCGCTAAGGTCTCCAATCCCGCCCGGTTGACAACCATTGATGGAGCAGAACGCGTTGGGGATTGGAAGAATAAAACTTTCAAAGCCCGCCTGGGAGTTGCTTCCGCCAACGGAATAGAACCCGTCCGGCGCAACTCCGTTCGCCCGGTTAGTTGGGCTAAACCCGTTGGGATTCAATTTAGGTATGAGAACGGTCGTGTTCGTTGAAGCCACCCACCGAAAACAAGTTGTACCTTTTTCTGGGTTAGGCACCGTCGTATTCCCGACAATGAACTGACCGTCATCCGAAATGGAATTACCGACAACGGGAAAACCCCCTTCCGTCGACAAAGGCAACAAGAAAGGCACGACCGGTTCGTCAGCGTTCACCTCCGTACGCATGGCCCGACCTTGGGAAGTGCCGGTAATGAATATCGTCGAACCAACCAAGGCCACGTCGGTTGCCAGACTCTTTAAGGCAGTTTCCGGCGTCAGAATGGGCCGGATCGAAATCCCTTTGAACAACACGGCTTCCCGACAGCCATTGCAATGCAGATCGTCTTGGGTCGCCTCGGAACTACTCTCGCCGACCACCACGACGACGCCGTCAACATACGCAATCCCCTTGGCGTCGCTATAATTCATCCCACCCGGAAGATCACCAATTCCTTGGAAACACACCTCAAATCCGAGATTGCATTCTCCAAACCCAAGCGTTTTTTGCGACCCGACGCCGCACGCTGCAAGTATCACGCTGAAGAGCAACGCGAAATGATTCCCGAGTCGAGCCGCGGGCTTTAGCCCGCACGACCAGCCCATCTTCTTGTTGTTGGAAATCGTTAGATATCGCATGGGCAACATTCCTTTGTTTAGATTACGCAACGCACTCATTGCCCAACCACCTCCCCAAGCAGACGATCCAGCAGAAACGTCCCTCGCACGGTGATGGGACTCTCGGAAATTCCTGTAATCACTTCGGTGTATTGCCCGGCCAATCGATGAGGACCAAACGTCCCATCCAGACCGGCTAGCTCGTCCGACAAGCGGTCTTTTTGTCTCTCAATTTTGATCGTGATCTCACGAGTGATCTCGTATCCCTTGCGATGTTCCGGGTTGTATCGATGGCGATATGGATTCAGAGAATCCTCCGCATGGATGCTCAGTGTGCCGCGAAGCGTCCCCGTCGCCCCAAAGGGATCAAGCGGATCGGCCGCGTCCGCCACCAGGGTCACAGGCCGGTCAAACAGGATGGATGTGAACTTCCGCAAAAAGCTTCGCCCGTCACGAAACGTCGCCAGGCTCACGGTGTCGAGTAGTCGTGGCGGCGAACCACCCCGTGCCACCGATGGATCCGGCAACTCTAGAAGCAGCGTCATACCCATCGGGCTGGCCTCCGCCTGCTCCAATGGAAGTTTCTGCACGCTCGGATGCGCGCCAACCTGGGTAAGCGTCGCCCGCCCAAACCACCGGCCGAAAATCGGCTCCACGGTCACATCCGAAGATACGACGGCCCGAGAACCTCGCTCATCCACTACGTCAATCACCGCCGGAAAGGTCGCTCCCGAATCGCCTCCACGCAGAGTTCG
The DNA here is from genome assembly GCA_038043045.1 of Planctomycetota bacterium. Taxonomy (GTDB): domain Bacteria; phylum Planctomycetota; class Phycisphaerae; order UBA1845; family UBA1845; genus JBBTCX01. The sequence goes on from JBBTCX010000081.1 coordinate 34,893, forward strand.
CGCTGCCGATTCGAGACTCGCTCGTCGTGCCCGAAGCTCCAATTCAATTCGTGTGGAACCAGCCGGTACCACCACGGCAAGTCCCGCGGAAAGCGATCGCCAAACATTCGGAAAGGCTTTCGTCAAATCACGATATTCGAGCCAATCCACACTCGCACCGCCTGCCGAGCATTCGCCATCAACCGAAAGCACCGCGCACGATCGGGCTTGTAGTGTCACGGTTCTGGCACTCTGCGAAGAGGGGACTTCGATGGCTAGAGTTCGCAGCAAGGTGGACCGTCCAAAGGACACGCCGTTGAGGTTTTCCGTCACGTCCACGGGGCCGGAGTATTCGAAATCCTGCACGACGTTAAGCCAGTAGGCCTCGTTCGGACGGATCGCGTCGGTGAGTGTTCTCCGCACAAATTGGTCCGAGACCATTGCAAAAATGTCATGCGTTACCGGTGGACCGCTCGCCCGGACTTTCCCCAACGCATTGGGGTGTGAAAAAAACTCCTCGAACGAAAGGATACCGGACACAGAGTCCGACAGTGCCCCAAATAGGTTGCTCACGCGGCTCGTAAACTGCGAACTTCGAACCAGGGGTCGGCCAGCAAGTCTCAACCGTCCAGCAGAGCGCATCTTGATGAGGTAGCCACGATGCCCTTGGAGGGATCGCAACGTTGTCAAGATCGGCGGAACATCCTTGTCATGGAAAAACCACCGTCCCGGGGTTTCGTTCGTTAGGGAGTTAGTGACCGTCCGGTTCACGTCGAACGTCCAGAAGGACTGGAAATCCAATGGCGGTTTCTGTTGCGCAAGAATCTCATCCAAAGTATCTGGGTCCGGTTCGAGATTCAGCCAGACGGCATTCCAGCCACTCTTCAGGTCAATCACTTCCGTAACGACTTGAGCCACGCAGACTCCCGGCCCGGCGATCCAGACGAACGTGCAAGCCGCAAGTGTTTTGCCCATTCGTCGACCTGCTCCCCAACTCGTATGTTTCATGACCCCAATCCTCCTCGTTCGGTCTTCCCGATACTTTTAAATGCGCAGAATCCACAATACGGGCGTCACCGAAAGGAAAAAAGGGTTAGAATGAGGGGCACGGGTGCTCAGCGGCGGCACGTTGACTCGGTGGAGAGCGATTTCCGCCAAGATCGATGACGCCGCGCGACGAGGTTTGTCGCATTTGACCAGGGATCGAACAGGGTGGCCAAACTGGAAACGAAATCATCAATACAAGGCCAAACATCGGGGCATGTGACCCGCTTGCTTGCGGATGCAGCAGCGGGCAGGTCGAACGCCGCCCGTGATCTACTCCCGCTTGTCTATCGATCCCTTCGCGACTTGGCGGAGCGGCAGATGGGAACGGAACGCTCTGAGCATACGCTTCAGGCAACTGCCTTGGTGCATGAGGCTTATCTGCGACTGGTCGGCACCAGCGATGTAGGTTGGGATAGCCGAGCCCATTTTTACGGCGCGGCTGCGGAAGCCATGCGGCGCATCCTGATCGAACACGCCCGGCGCGTTGGCGCCAAAAAACGCGGAGGTGACCACAAACGCGGAATCGCCTGCGTCGCCGATCTGGCGCATGAAGACACCGTGAGTGACGCGTTGGAGATCGACGCCGCTATCGAGGCGCTTCGAATGATCGACCCGCGAGCGGCGAGCGTGATTCACTTGCGGTTCTACACCGGACTTTCGATCGATGAAACGGCTGCGGCCCTGAACATCGCGACGAGCACCGTGGATCGCGAGTGGCGGTACGCTCGCGCCTGGCTCCTGCGATTTTTGCGGAAGAACGACCGAACGGAGCCGAAGGAGTGAATCCGTCAGATCGTGAACGAGTGAAGGACTTGTTGGCCCAGGCCGCTCGCCTGGAGCCGCAGCGGCGCGTGGCTTTCATCGAGACCGCCGCCGGCAACGCCGAAATCGCCGCCGAGGCGATCGAACTTCTTCATACCCTTGATGATTCGGTTTTCATGAGCGCGCCCACCGGCGCTGGGTTCGACGAGGCGCCGGCTTTGCACCGCGAGGGTCCTGGCGCGAAAATCGGCCGCTACAAACTTTTGCAACTCGTGGGCGAAGGTGGTTTTGGCGCGGTCTTTATGGCCGAACAAACCGAACCCGTTCATCGCCGAGTGGCCTTGAAAATCATCAAGGCCGGAATGGACACCAAACAGGTGATTGCTCGGTTCGAGGCCGAGCGACAGGCCCTGGCACTGATGGATCATCCCAACATCGCCCGGGTGCTGGACGCTGGTGCCACGGACGGCGGCCGGCCGTACTTCGTCATGGAACTCGTCCGAGGCGAGCCTGTGACACGATACTGCGATCGGGAGCGACTCCCGGTTCGTCAACGGCTTGAGTTGTTCCGCGATGTTTGCAACGCGGTTCAACATGCCCACCAAAAGGGGGTTATTCACCGCGATCTTAAGCCTTCCAATGTCCTGGTGACCGTGGCCGATGGAGAGCCGTTGCCTAAAGTGATTGACTTCGGAATCGCCAAGGCGACCGCGGGTCGGCTCACCGACAAAACCTTGTTCACCGAAATGCATCAACTGATTGGAACGCCGGAATACATGAGTCCGGAACAAGCTGAAGTGTCAGGCGTTGACATCGACACGCGCAGCGACGTCTATTCGTTGGGCGTTCTGCTATATGAACTTCTGGCGGGGAGCACACCGCTTAAACACGCCCGGCTGCGCTCCACGCCTCTGGTGGAAATCCAGCGGCTTATCCGCGAGGAGGAACCGCTCAGACCCAGCCTTTGGTTGGCGACGCTCGCGTCACCGTCGGGTACCGGTCGATTCCGTACACCTTTGTTCGTGGCGGGCGATGAAGCAGATTCCTCGGCCATGGAAATCGCACGATGCAGGCGCTCGGAACCCTCGGTACTTTCGAAAGCCCTTCGTGGTGATCTCGATTGGATCGTCATGAAGTGTCTGGAAAAAGACCGTCGCCGGCGATACGCGACAGCCAACGCCCTGGCCGACGACATCGGGCTCTACCTGGCAAATCAGCCCGTCTCTGCCATTCCGCCCAGTACCAGATACAAACTGCGTAAATTCGTGCGGCGGAATCGGACCCTGGTGCTGGCCGGTGTCGCCATCGCCACGGTACTCCTGTTGGGCGTCATCGGAACGACAATCGGGCTTGTATGGGCCGTGCGCGAACGGCGACAGGCAGAAGAGCAAAGGACCATCGCGCAGGCAAGTGCGGTCGTTGCACGCATTGAGGCCGACCGCGCCGACCGCGAAGCGGATCAAGCTCGCACGGTCAATGAATTCATGCGCGGGTTACTAGGCAGCGCCACGCCGCAGAACAAGGGCGCGGAGGCTCGGTTAATCGACGTGCTTGCCAGTGCGTCCGCGAACACCTCACGACGTTTCAAAGGTCTTCCCCTTCAGGAAGCTCAATTGCGTGACCTGCTCGGTCAAATCTACGCCGATCTCAGCATGTGGCCCGAGGCGAAAGCCGAGTATGTCATGGCCCTAACGCTATGGCGTGAACATGCGGACCCCGACGATCCTCGAGCTCTTTCCACTCAATCCGGCTACGCGGTTGTCGCCTCCAACTTAGGTCACACGAACGAAGCTGAACAAATGCTTGCCGAGCTGATCCCGAGAATGGAGCGCGTGGTCGGTCCCGATGATCCCAAGACGCTTGCGGTTCAGGTGAGGGTTGCGCAGACGCATCTCGGTCGTGGCCGCGTGGACGAAGCCGAACGCATCCTTCTGGGTTTGCGCGTTCATCCGCGTTTGGCGGACGATGACGCCATTCAGACACAAATTCTGCGAGGCTTGGTCTGGGCGAATCGGTTTCGGGCATTCAACGGTGATCGAGCACAGCATGCCGCCACATTGAGTTTGGGTGAACCACTGGCGCGCGAGTGGTTCGAGCGTTCTATGCGACGCTATGGGCTGGATTCCGTGAGAACGCTGGACGCGCAAGTGAGGCTGGCTGAAATCGTCTCCTCGCAGGGAGAGTCCCAGGCCGCCGCCGAAATGTGTCGCGCCGTACTGGAGATTTCGGCCGAGCGCTTTGGTGAGTGTCACGACGTGCGGGTGTTTGCAATGACCCAGCTCTCCCAGGAGCTGGCTCACCTGGGCGAAGCGCAAGAACCCGCCGAGCTTCGATTGCGCGCATTGGCATGTTTGCGTCAAAAAGTGGCGGCTGGAAGTCCGGCGCTCTTGGGTGATATCAGCGATACCCTCCGATTCCTAGAGCGCGTTGGGCGCTCCAAAGAGGGCGAATCCCTAGCCCGCGAGCTGACCGCGGCGATGCAAAACATCGGTGGAGGTCATGGCGACTTGGTCTTCGGCTCCGAGCTTTACGTCGCCCGCTTCGTCTCCATGCAGAATCGGCTCGACGAAGCAGAACCGATCTTCGAGTCATTGATCGCTCGCCAAAGCCAAGCCGATCGCGACGAACGTGCACGACTGCATCTGTTCTTCGGCGGTCATCTGGTCCGCCGCAAAAATTTTGAAGTAGCCGAGCAACATTTGATAACGGCGGTTGAACTGATCGAGGACATCCGCCTGGGCACGTGGGACACTCACCCAGACGACGTGATCCTCGGGTTCATCGACCTCTACGAAGCCTGGAACAAACCGGACAAAGTCGAAGAATACCAGCGCCTGCGCACAGAGGTCACCAACACATCGGCGCGAACAAAACGCACTAAGTAGAACTAATTACCTTCTTTGACGACCGTATCTTCTTCGCCGTAGTCAGCCGCCCAAGTCGAGCCGCTGTGCCGAATTGAAAAGAGGCCGAGATTCGGTTTGTGCAATCCAAGGGAATTGAGCAACGTAGAGAAGTGCGGGGAAAGATTGTCACGCAATGCCACGGGGCCATGCTTGAGCGATTTCTTGTTGCTGGGCGATGCAGCCGAATACACGATCGGCGTGCCGTAGCGATTGGTCCAAACGAAACCATCTTCGCCCGTCGGTAATCCCTTCTGGCTTCGCTCAGTCTTCCAGCGTTCCAACCCCTCGACCGTTTCCGGCCATAATGGTGTTCACCGTCGGCCCCAGGTTTTTCCGCGAGGCATTATGAACCGTGTTTCCGTTTTGTCGCCGATCATTTTCTTGACGAAATGCCCCCATTTCACCCGGCCTACGTCGCTGTTGCCGATGCCGGTATTGATCGCCAGCATGATCGCCGTCTTGAGCCACAGGTCTGCTGCCTCGATCATCATCCGTAGTTCGTGAGGTTCAAACACGGCCAATTCGGTTGGTGGACCGCTAATCGTCTGCAACGGGCGGAGCGTGTCCGCCAACGCCGAAATGCTGAGCCAACACTCGACCTGACATCGTTTGAACGCCGCCTTGACGAAGGAAAGCCGCTTGTTCACCTACGCCGGCTGCCGAGTTCCGCTTTCGACGACAAGGTGGCAGTGGTTTCGCCAACGGAGAAAATAGTGCTTATCGACCCATTCGATCGGAAGGTCGCCACAACGCTGGTATGATATCATCGAATGGAAGGCTCGCACCGTGTCTCGGATCGACTCAGCGCTCCGTTTGTGTTCGTGCATCCATTCGCAGTAGGCGTCGCCGTCATCCCGGACGGACCTGATGACGATGTCCAAGGACGTGGGCGATTTCGTCACCGCAAGGTTTCGTCTTGCCTCCTCGATCGTGCGACCGATCGGCAGGATGTGGCCGTTGTTTACGCGGCAGAATTGACGATAACCGGCCTTGTAGACAAGGCTCGTTTCAAGGAAGAAGCTGTACCGGGCAAGCGCGGTCATTTCGTCCGAGCCGAAGTAGTGCATCTTGCCCCTGATGAACTTGCGGTATTGGCCGGTGCCTGAATGGAACCCGAGTTTGATTCGTGTCTTTTTCGCAGCCATTTTTCGGCTCTCCATGATCCATCGGAGGACCGACTCGATTATAATTCTTAACGAAGTGGATTTGATAGGAAGAATTTGATAGTACCTTGATTGGGCGAGTGGCGGAATGGCAGACGCTGGGGACTTAAAATCCCCTCCGGTGAAAACTGGGTGCGGGTTCAATTCCCGCCTCGCCCATTAATCCTTTAACCACTATATAGGGGATGACATTCCCTAACCGAAAAGAATAGAATAGAGAGACGCGGTCACAGAAATCGACTGGTCAGGCGTGGTGGGTGGAAGTGGGCTTCGTTTTTCGAGGTTGCCGATGTTCCTGAATCTTGCACGAGCCCGATCCTACGAGGTTTTGCCTTTATTCATTGGCCTCTTTGCTGTGGTAGCGCTTGCAGGTGATGATCCCGCCAGCGGTTTGGAGGGCTTAACCGCCCGTTTGACCGAACATGGCAAGGCCATCAATTGGGAAGCGGAATTCCCTCATTTCGAACGCCATTTCGATCGAATGTGGAAGGAAAACGGCTGGAACGATGAAGCCGACTGCTTTTCCCACGATTTGATCCGCGATGTGGCTCGAATTCCACCGTGGCAAGTGATGGATCGGTTGAATCTGGCCAGCGATCGCGCGGCTGAGCGGTATGGAATGAAAGGTACGGAAAGGCTTTGGCTTAAAGCCAAGATGGTTCGAGAAGCAAGCGGGTTTCTGCTCCGCAACAGCAAGGTCATTTTGCAACAATTCAGCGAAGCTTCCGAATTTTTTGCGGGCGAAAAACCCTTGAACCCCGATCAGGTCGCCCGTTGGACGCGCGACGCCGAACCCTTGACCGAGGATTTCAACCAGATGGTAAAACGAATCGTCAGTGATATCGAACCCAGGGTGGACGAGCAACATCGCGATGCCCTTCGCCGGGATGTGGGTAGTTACGACAAGCAGCGCCAGTTCTGGTTGGAAAAAATGACCCGTTGGAAAGAGGGCGACTGGCGGCCCGATGATTGGGGATTGCAAGATCATCCCGCTCATCGAGATTTGCCCGTCTTATCGGGTTCGGAGTCTAACGTATTTCCTCGTGTTCTCGCAGCGAATTCGGACGGCGAGATTGGACCCGATTATGTGAATTCTCTTCCCAAATGGGTGAACCATGATCGTTCCACGTGGTTCGCTTACGTTATTGAGATGGAGCGGAAGTATCATTTCGATTCGGGTCAGATGAACACCGCGAAGTCGATTCACGATGAAGTTTTTGAGCGGGCCGGAGCGTATGTTGCGGCGAACACGGAGGAGTTGAAGGCGGTGTCCCTATCGGCGCGAGGCAAACATGAGATCTTCGCTCCGGTGCGTATGATGTTTGACGAGCTTCGATCCCGACTGGATGCGATACCCACAAGTGCGCAGCAGACAAATGCATCGCGCTAGGAAGATTTACAGAAACGCTTTAATTGCAAAAAGTGTAACTTAGGGCTTATCCTACTTGGCGAAATCCAAATTGCCGATTTCTGGTTGGTGGATGTGTGCCTACTTGAAGCGCAACGGAAAGCAGGTCATTGAGTCGTGAAAATAAAGTGTAACGGTTTATATTGCATTGCGGTTTCTATTTCTGCTTTGCTGCCATTTTCGAAAATTAATGCGCAGACGAATTCTGGTATTGACTCATTATCGGGCGCCTATCGACCTGGTGCTCAGAATGTGGACGAGAGTGAACTTCCAAGAGCGGTGGGCCTGCAGAATCCTTGGCGGCTTGGGCAGAGAGACCGACCGGGAGCGCGACGTTGGAATCGGCGAAATGGTGGGTTGTTGGGCGGCGTCGGATCACGGCGGGCACCAACTCCGTCACGCGCTTATGCGTCGCCGGGGTTTGGGTTGTCGGCTTATTCTGGTCGACCGATTGCCAATGAGACCGGTGGAATGGCTGCGATTTTTCCAGAGCGGCGAGCGTTTCTTGCGGCGACGGCCAGCAACGCTCCGGTTCGACGAGCACTCAATAAGGAAGCGGGAGTAAGGCTTCCGGCAAGCTCGGATGACCGGGCGAGCGCCCGACTAACAGAATTTGAAGGAGAGATCCCGGAGTCAATCTTGTTAGGCGATCGGTTGCAAGCGCAGGTGGGGGCGGCCAAAGCGCGTGCTCAGATCAATGCTTGGACGGGATTTCGGGAAGGCAAATATTATCTGGCTCGGCGGGCTTTTGCCGCGATGGTTAGCGCGGACCCGGAGGATTTGGAAGCCCGGGTTGGAGAGTTGTTTTGCGTCACGGCGTTGGGGTCGACACACAGCGCGACGATTCTGCTTGGTATATTGAATGGGCGATCGGAGCAACCGTTTGGATGCGACATTCGATTGAGTGAGCGGTTTGGTACGACGGCGGCCGCCAATGAATTCCGAACGCGATGCAAATTGCTCACGCAAGTACAGGATATCGATATGCATACTGCGGCGGTGTATACGCTTTCGCTCTGGTATTTCGGAGATAGGGACGGAGCCTTGTTTGCGGCGGAGAGTATCGCGGCGAAGCAGCCGGGTTCGGTGTATGCGAAATGGCCTGGGAAAATGCGCGAGGTCATAGGGAAGTAATGAAGGCGTCGGCGAGAAGGCGTTGAGAAGATGTCCGCACCAGAGCGGACAGGCCATAGGGCGGGGGAACGTGCGAGTTGTCCATTGAATCCGAGTTAACGAAGTCTCTGAGCCACGAGCGTTTCCGCGCGGCCGGAATGGGTCATTGGCACGGACTAAGCGTGCACTACCGAACCCCGGTGGTGGCCGGCGCGCATGGGGTGTTGTTTACGCTGGCGCTTTTTTCATCGTTCTTGCTGGCCTATAATTTCCGATTCAACATCAAACGGGAACAAGAACTCTTCGAGTGGTTTTTCGATCTGTTTCTTCCGCTGTTGGCGTTTGCGTTACCCATCAAGTTGTTTGTTTTTCACCAGTTGGGTCAATACCGGGGTTCGTGGCGATATGTCGGACTTCGGGATTTGTTCGGTGTCATCAGTTCCTCGTTGGTTGCGTCTTTCGCACTACTCTTCGTCTATTTCGTGGCGGAAAACGGCTGGGATCAGCAATACGGTCACCGGTTGATCGACGATGCGCCGCGAGCGCGATTGCGAGAGTCTTCGGTCTTTTTGTTGGATTGGTCGGCCACGATTGTGTTTGTGTGCGCTGCGCGGGTGCTGGTGCGGTTTTATTATGAAGACTTGCAGCCGCGTCGGGCGGAGGGTTCGACGCGCGTATTGATCGTCGGGGCCGGTGATGCCGGAGAAGCCGTCGTGCGACAGTTGCCGCGCCTTCGACAGGGTCATTACATCTGTGTGGGGTTTGTCGACGACCAGGTGCCTGAGCTTCATGGTCGAATCCACAATGTCGAAATCATGGGGCGAACATCCCAAATTCGCGAGATTTGCGAGTCCCATAACGTTCAAGAGGTGTTCATCGCGGTGCCGACCGCGACGCCTAAGTTCATACGTGAATTGGTGGAACGATGCGAAGGTACGGGGGCAAGGTTTCGCACGGTTCCGGGTGTGGCCGATGTCATCGAAGGGCGTGTTCAAGTCAGTCAAATCCGAGATGTGGACATCACCGATCTTCTTGGTCGTGAACCGGTGGAGTTGGATCAGGAGAAGATCAGCCGGGAAATTCGCGGTCAATGTGTGTTGGTCACTGGGGCCGGCGGAAGCATCGGTTCAGAGATGTGTCGGCAGATTGCGACATTTTCACCTCGGCGATTGGTGCTGATCGAGCGCGCGGAAAACAATCTGTTCGAGCTCGACCGCGAGCTTAGACGTTCCTTCCCCGACCTATCAATCCTCGCGACGGTCGCAGACATCGGTGACCGTGAAAGAATCGAGGCTGTTTTTCAAGAAGAGCGACCGGCCATCGTTTTTCACGCGGCCGCGCACAAGCATGTGCCGCTCATGGAACATAATCCCGGCGAGGCGATCAAGAACAACGTCTTGGGCACGATGACGGTCGCGGAAGCGGCGATCGGGGCGGGAACAGAAAAGATGGTGATGATCTCGACGGACAAGGCCGTCAATCCGACGAGTGTCATGGGTTGCACGAAACGAATCGCGGAATTGTATGTTCAAGGTCGCAACGGTCGCGGAAGAACGCAATTCATAACGGTGCGGTTTGGAAATGTGCTGGGCAGCAGCGGAAGCGTCGTTCCGATTTTCAAGCAGCAAATCGCAGCGGGTGGGCCGATCACGGTAACCCATCCCGAAATGAAGCGATATTTCATGACGATTGCCGAAGCCTCTCAATTGGTCCTTCAGGCGGGTGCGATGGGAAAAGGCGGGGAGATTTATCTTTTGCACATGGGCGAACCGGTCAAAATTGTTGATCTGGCACGAGACATGATTTCTTTGAGCGGGCTTCGACCGGGGATTGACATTGACATTGTTTTTTCAGGAGTGCGCCCAGGCGAGAAACTCTTCGAGGAATTGTCGGGATTGGGGGAGCATGTCGGAGACACCGCCCATCCCAAGATCGGCGTTTGGAAACATCGACCGACGGATTGGGAGGCCTTGCGGGCGGGGATACTCCGATTGTTGAATGTAGCGAATACGGCGGAACCGGACGAACTTCAAGCCGAGATGCAACTCCTCGTGCCGGAATACACGCCGGATCATGGTTCTATGGACACAGTAGATGGTGCTCCGAGAAACGTTGTTTCAAAGACGCCGGCCGTTGTCTGATCCCAAGTCGGTCCATTTCCAACCGTTCCTTCACGGTTCGCAAGGATTGCCATTCCCACTTTTCACTTTGACTTCGTTCATCGCCTGATCCGCCGCACAGTATCGGCCATTGTGGTCAGGGTAGGCGTCCGCCTATAGTTCATTTCATGAGTGGTCTGATTCTTGGCGCGGCGGCGCGTGGTGGCGAAGAGAGCGTTGTGGAATGGCGGAGCGTGCCCGATGGGTGGTTCCTTGTTCTGGCGGCGGCCGGCATCCTTGCATTGTGTTGGGCCGTGATTTGGATGTACCGCCGGGAAGGTCGGATCGGGGCGTCGGCGTTGACCCGGTGGGTGTTGGGATTTGCCCGATGCTCGGTGTTGGTCATTTTGGCGGCGATTCTTTTGGAACCGGTGCGGGTTCGAATTCTTCGGCGATGGGTGGATTCATACACGTTGGTCCTGGTCGATTCTTCTTCGAGTATGGACCTTGTGGATCAATATCGAGATGCCAAGGCGACGGAGCGGGTCAAGAAGGTCACCGACGGAGCGGATGCTTCGTCTTTCCGTCGAATGGATGTGGTCAAGCATGTGCTGGAAGGAGAAAACCGTAGCTTCCTTCGGAGGCTTTCGGGAAAAAACCGGGTGAAACTATTCACGTTTGCGGATGAGCCGATTCTTCAGGGAACGCTGGCGTCCGGGCTTGAAGACCCGACTCGTGACAAGGGCAGCCTACCCGAGGGCGATAAAACCGGCGGCGCGCAAAGGGTCGAAGACTTGGCTACGACGTTTTCGGCCACGGGTCCGGCGACGAATGTCGAGCGTGCCGTGCGCCGGGCGATGGAATCGTTGGCTGGCGCACCGATTGCGGCGGTTGTCGTATTGAGCGATGGCGGTTTCAACCAGGGTTCGTCGGGTGAAGAGACGGGGAGATTCGCCCGCGATCGACACGTTCCGATTCATGTGGTCGGGATCGGTGATCCATCGCCACCCAGAAACGTTCGCGTGGTGGAGGTCAAATCGCCGGCGAGTGTTTTTCAACAAGACCCGTTTCCGATTTCGGTTCAAGTCTCCACCGAGGGAGTTGTCGGCGAGACGATTCAGCTTGTGCTTCGGGAGCGAGATGCGTCCGGAGGAAGTGAGGGATCGGAGATTGAGACGAGGAGTTTGCCTATCGGCGGAGACGGATTGGTCGCGCCGCTGGTGTTCCAACGGCGGCAGGATCGTGCCGGGCGATACGTGTACACGGTGGAGGTTCCGACGCTGGAAGGAGAATCCGTCACGGATGACAATGCCCGGCAGGTGACAATCAATGTCATTGAATCCCGTTCGAAGGTTCTCGTGGTGGCGGGGGGGCCGAGTTGGGATTATCAGTATGTGTCGCGGTTGCTGCAACGAGATGACACGTTCGACGTGAGCTGTTGGTTGCAGTCGGCGGATGTCAACGCGGTTCGAGAGGGCGATGTGATAATTGACCATCTGCCCGCAACGGCGGAGGAGGTGTTCGCGTACGACGTGTTGATCTTGATGGACGCGAACCCGGCGGAGCTCGGCGAGGAATGGGCCCGGTTGGTGGATAAGTACGTGTCGGAATACGGTGGCGGATTGTTGCTTACCGTCGCGCGACCGTTCACGCCGGGGCTCATGCGCGAACCGTCGTTGAAACCCCTGCGCGATCTGCTTCCGGTGACTATGGATCCCGAAGCGGATTTGGCCCTCAATCGTATTGGGCATTATCAATTGTCGCCGGTGCCCGTGGAAATCCCGCCTACCGCGTTTGGACACCCGGTGATGCAACTGGCCGACGATCCCGTCTCCACCAAATTGGCGTGGCAGGGAGCAGGTGACATCCATTGGCACTATCCGGTCTTGCGGGAGAAACCCGCGGCGACGGTGTTGATGCGCCATGGCGATCCGCGTATGCGAAATGCTTTCGGCGCTCACGTGTTGGCGGCGGTGCAGTTCGTGGGGTCCGGTCGGTCCGGGTACTTGGGGATGGACGGGACGTACCGATGGCGCAGGTATAGCGAAACGACGTTCAATCGATTCTGGATTCAGATGGTTCGTTTTTTGGGCGAAGGAAAATTGCTCGGAGGCCACAAGCGGGGAATGCTGTTGACAGACAACGATCAGCTTTCACTTGGAGAAGCGGTGACCGTAACCGCGAGGTTGTTTGATGCACGCTACGAACCGTTGGCAAGGGACAAAGTCGTCGCCAACGTCATGGGTGGAGAAGGAAAGGCCGAAGTGATTTTGGCGGCGAGGCCGGATCGTCCAGGCTGGTTTGATGGGCGATTTATTCCCGACCGGGTAGGGGGATATCGAATCAGTCTCCTGGGCGTTGGCGAGCCAGGCGAAGACGGTGGTGAAATCGTGCGCGAGATTCGTGTGTCACGACCGAATCTGGAAATTGCTCGACCACAAATGGATCGAGCGGCGTTGCAAGCCCTTGCCCAACACTCTGAAGGCGGAAAATATTTTGAATTGGATGAGGTCTCCCAGATTTCGGATTTGATTCAGGACCTTCACGAAGAGATATCGGTGCGTTCGAGGCCGACGATTCTTTGGGATACCGGAGCGGTGATGACGTTGCTCGTGGTGTTGCTTTCTTTTGAGTGGGCGGTGCGTAAGTGGAGGCACCTTCTGTAGGAATTCTTGGGGGTTCAAGGATCAACCGCGTGAATGCGTCCGTACAAGGCGTTGGTGGAGTACCGATGGAATTGAACCCTATCGTTGCGCAACGATTGCGTCGTGTCGCGGGCAAGATTCGGTCCGGTGTCACGTTGAATGGACTTGCTTGTTTATGCGGATATTTGTTCGTCGCGGCCGTCGTGGTGGGCGCGGTCGATGACTTGGCCAACGGGTTGCGTTGGAGCATGCGAGCTGCTTTGGTTTTCGCGACCCTGCTTGGCGCGATTGGGGTTTTGTGGAAGCTCATCGTTGAACCGCTTCGGTGCTCCTTCGGTTCAGCGGAAGTGGCTCATTTGCTTGAACGTCGCCATCCTGAACTTCGCACGCTGTTGGTGTCGGCCGTTAGGTTTCAAGACGGTCAAGTCGGATCACCAGAGGTTTGTTCGCCGATACTGGTGGCTTCGGTCATGGAACAAGCCGGTCGCATGGCATTGACGTTGGATTTTGAAGGCGTCCTCAATATTCGAATCAAACGAATGGCGATGTTCTCCATCGCCACGCTTCTATTGGTGTTTTCGTTTCTTTTTTGGGCATTTCCCAAACGAGCGGAGCTTTGGCTGAATCGTAGCGTTTTGCTTCGAGAGGTTCCCTGGCCTAAAGAGACGACGCTGGTCGTGGAAGCGCAAGGTGACGCGGTTATCGGCGCGCGCGGTGACGATTTGACAATCCAAGCCCATGCGCTTGGCGTTCAGCCTCGAGAGGTGGATATCGTCTTTACGACCGCAAGCGGACGTCGAGGCCGACAGTCGATGGTGACTGTCGGCGGAGGCGATGCTTTACGGTATCGACATACCTTTGAGCGTGCACAGGAAGAGTTCACGTTTTATCTGGAAGGCGGCGACGATCGAACCGAGACGTATCGAGCGTGTCTGTTGGATCGACCCCAAGTCGTACGAAGCGAGGTGCGTATTCAACCTCCGACTTATACTCAAATGGAAACGTCGGTGTTGGGTGACGGTCAACGCGCCGCACAAGTGTTGCGTGGGAGCAATGTGACGATTCGCATTGGGACAAATCATCCCGTCAAAAAGGCACTTCTCGTTCACGGAGACCAACCTGTTGTGGAAGCCACCTCCGAAGGGGACCGATACTCGGCCACGTTTACTCCGAATGAAACGCATACTTATCACTTTGATCTGCTCGATGACGCCGGCCTGGAGAATCGGGAAGTCACTCGGTTTTCGCTCCAAGTGGTGAAAGACGAAGCCCCACGTGTGCGGTTACGAGTGCCCGGCGCAGGCGACATGATTACGCCCGAGGCCGTTCTTCCTTTTGAAATGCAGTTTGAAGATGTTTATGGGCTGGCGGTTGCGGAGCTTCGATACCAGGTTTCGCGCGAGGGTTCCGAAGAGCGAGCCATCAAACCACCAACATTTGCGGCAGGAATGCGCAACTTCACCGCCAACTTTTCCTGGCCCGTTGCGACCGAAGATGTGAAACCGGGCGAACGAATTACCCTGGTTGTTCAAGCCGCGGATTTTGACGATGTTTCAGGCCCAAATGTCGCACGGTCACCTGAAGTCAACCTTCGTGTTGTCACGCGGGATGAGTTATTATCGGAACTAGCTCGGCGGGAAGAACAGTACCGAGCAGAATATGAGCGGTTGATCGATGCTCAGGAGCAAGTGAGAGGGAGACTGCTAAGTTTACAGCAAAAGTTCACAGACGAAGGATTCTCAGCGGCACTTTCCGAGCAGATTGCGAGTGTTGAACGAACCCAAAGAAATGTGGCCAGTTCGGTGAACGTTATTCGACAGCAGTTTGAGCAGATTTTACGAGAGCTTCAGATTAGTCAGCTTAATTCCATCGCCATTGAAACTCGGATCGGTGGGGGGATCGTGGAACCGCTTTCATTGCTGGTGAAGCGTGATTTTGGGGAGGCCGCGGATGAGATTAGGCGTTGGTCCGGGGTAGCGGGGTCGCCTTCTCCGGAATTGGATCAGCGTCAAGTTACACTTTTGGCGCAGATGCGGACCATTCTTTCGAATATGATACACCGGGCGGGATTCCAGGAAGTCGTGAACATGCTCCGGGATATTATCCGACTTCAGGAGGAGCTTCACAAAGAAAGCAAGCAAACCGCCGAGGGAGCGGACTGGTTTGACGATGTACCTCCTAAACAGAAGTAAGTCTAATATGCCGTTTCGAATTCTCGTCCGTGCCTTGATTGCGTTTGCCGGTTCTATTCCGGTTACGGCTGCTTTTGCACTGTCGGAAACTTCAAGGGAATCCGGGGACCCGAATACGGAGCCGTTGTCTTTGAAGCAGGAGATGGTTCGCGATCGTTACCGGCGTTTGCAGGATCGAATTTTCCGGCTTCGTGAGGAACTTTCAGAAGCAGAACCGAAGAGCGCGGCCCGTTTGGAACGAGCCTTAGAAAGAGCTGGTGAGCTCGGTCTGGCCGACAGTCTGGAACGCATGATTCAGATGCTGCGCGATCCGTCGGCGCTTCCTGATGCGGTTGACGCCCAGGCCGAATGGCTTTCCGATGCCCAAAAGTTGTTGAGCATTCTTCTGGAGCAGGATAGTCAAAACGAAGAGCGGAAGAAGGAAATCAACCAGCTTGAAGACTACAAGAAACAGCTAGAGCAAATCCTTCAGCAAGAACAAGGATTGCGTGAGAATTCGGGGCAGGCTTCGGCGGCGGCCAGAATGCTGCGGCAACTTGAACAGGCCATTCGCCGCATGAGCGGGATGGTGGAGCGGCAAGCAGCGTTGAATCAGCAGTCGAAGCAGTCTTCCGGCGAATCCGGGAATAAGTCTCAAGACGCAAAGTCGTCGCGATCTTCGCCCGAGCAGCTTCAAAAGAAACAAGAAGACCTGAGTCGGGAGGCTAAGGAATTTGCGGAGGAACTCAAGCAATTGGGCGACACGCGACCGGATGACGCGCGAGAACCCAAGGCGATGCAACAGGCACGCGACAAAGTCGCGGAGGCATCGGAATCCACCAAGTCGGGCGGGGAATCCATGTCTAAGGCTTCTTCCGAAATGGGGAAGCAGGGATCGCAACAGTCCGCAAAAAGTGAACAACCATCGGGTCAAAACGCTCAACAGGCCGGACAGAGTGAGAAAAAATCTCCGCCAGAAATGCAACCCTCCGAGCAGAATCAGCAGCAGGCGGAGCAAAATCAGCAAGAGGCGGAAAAATCGTTGCGTGATGCGCTAGAGAAGCTCGAAGAAGCCAAGAAGGAGTTGGAAGAGAAATCTCGATCCGACAAATCCGCCGAGCAGCAACGATCGACGGCCAAACAGACCCGCTCGCTAAGCGATCAAATGAAAAAAGACGGCGGGCAGCAAGGCAGCGAAGGTCAGGAAGGTGAAAAAGGGGAATCGGGTAAACCGAGTAAATCGCCTTCCTCCGGCGGACAGAAAAAAAAGTCCTCGGCTCCACAGCAATTGGACAAGGCGGAAGAGCACATGGAGGATGCGGCAGAGGAACTGGAAAAGGAAAAACCGGAGGATGCCACCCGTCCGCAGGACCGTGCGATTGAGGAACTTGAGAAGGTGCAACAGGAGCTTGAAGAAGTGCTGATGCAACTCCGCAAGGAGGAGCGAGAGGAAGTTCTTCGCGACTTGGAAGGCCGGTTCCGCGAAATGCTTTCGAAGCAGAAAGTGGTGAACGACGGGACGGTGGCCTTGTCCCAATTGGATCGCCATGATCTAAAGCGTGCCGATCAACTACAATTCGCCGAGTGGGCGAGCAAGCAACGAGCGATCGCGGAACAGGCTTCGACTTGCGTGCACATTTTGGACGAAGAGGGGACAACCATTGCGTTTCCGCATATCGTGCAGCAATTGGCCCAGGATATGGGCACGGTGGCCGACCGATTGGCGGACTTTAACGCGGCCACACTGACGCAAAGTATTGAACAGGAAATCGTCGATACCTTGGAGCAGATGCTCGACGCCTTGAAGAAGTTGCAGCAGGAGAATCAGCAACAGAGCGCTGGCGGCGGCGGAGGCGGCGGGGGTGGTCCGAAGGACAATCAACCGTTGTTGCCGACCTCGGCGGAATTGAAGCTGTTGCGATCGAGTCAAAAGCGCGTGAACACGCGGACGACGGCCATGGAGAGCGCCAGGCAAAGCGGCGCGGAGTCCGAGGCGTCCATTGGGACTGGATTACGCCAAGCGGCTTCGCGTCAGAAGGAATGCGGCGAGATCGCCAAACGAATGCGCGAACGACAGGGTCAACCGTAGGGGAAGCTTTGGGAGACAAAACGATGAGGATCATCGATCGATCGAAAAGAGCTGGTATAGTTCGACGTAGTGGGTGTCATGGTGTGGCACTTTTTGTGATCGGACTCATCGGCGTTTTTGCATGGGGTAGAGCTGTGGCCTCGCCCGTCGTTACGGGCGACGATATTATCGGACGCTTTTTGCGGGCGATCGAGTCCGATAACGCCGTCACGCCGGAGGCCAAGACGCTGTTGCGTTCGACGTGGGAAAAGTGCTCGGATTGTGACGGGGCGGAGTTTCTTGCCCAAGGGTTGGCGCTCATCTCTCCGCCTATTCGCCCTGTCTTGGAGTCTTATGACAGCGATGCCTACGAAACTTGTGCGGAAAAAGCGGGGGCATTGCGCGACAACGCGAATCCTTTTGTCGCCGTGAATTCTTCGGTGTACGAGATCAAAGCGTTGGTGGCCATGAATCGCACGTTGCTGGCGACCGAACGTCTCACGGCTCTTTGGGGCGGTGAAAATCCGAATCGGGTGTTTCAATATTCCTATTTCGCGCCGGAGATGAGCTTTTTGAAGGGCTATTGCCTCGTGGCGGATTTGCGTTACGCGGACGGTGAAAAAGAGTTGCAGACCTTTTTGGAGAGATACCCGGATGCGCCCAAGCGACTCACGATCGCGGCGATGCAAATGCTCACGGAGCTGGCCAATCGTGAACCGGGCGAAATCGGCGAAGTTGTCGACCTGATGAAGAACTCCCACTCGCGGTTGAATCAGGGTGACAGTGGAGAAATCGTTCAAGGTCGCCAGCAGAAGATCATGGATTTGCTTGACAAATTGGTGGAGGAGGCGGAACAAAAAGAGAAGAAGTGCAAATGCAACAAGAGCAGTTGTGACAAATGCAACAAGAGCGGATCGAAATCCGGTCAGCAACAAAAACCGCAATCGCCCATGCAAGAGTCCAGCTTGCCCGGTGGTTCCCCTTCGGGTGAATCGCTACGCGAAGCGAGATTCGCCAATCCGGCCGAGTCATGGGGGACGATGCCTCCGGCTGAACGAGATCGAATTCTTCAAGCGTTAAAGGAAAGTTTTCCCAACCGCTATCGCCAATTGGTGGAACAATATTACGCCGAATTGGCGAAAAAGCCGTAACGAGAAGATCAAACGAAACCGCCGCTTTTTTGGTCCTCGCGGGTGATGCATGTGACGTACTTATTCAACGTTGGGTCGTGTCTCGGTCTATTTCTCGGTGCAACGGCAGCGCGGGCGGACGACGTCAAACTTGATTTTAGTGACCCCCGTGGGTCGCCCATGTGTCGTGGCTTGCCAGAGCCGGAGAAAAAGGACTTCCACGTTGAAGGGCTTGAACTGAGTTCCTTTCAAGCGAAGAGGTTAATCTCCGCGGACTCCGAGGGTGTAGTATTTGAAACGACGGAAGGTCAGCGGGAAGTTCGTTGGGATGAACTGTCTCGGATCGTCTTTTCATGGTGGGAAAGACCACCCGCCGGTCCGATGACCTTCGCCTTGCATCCTCAAGGCCGCATTTTCGGCGAGATTGTCGATTCATTCGAAGAGGGCGTGATCGTTTATTCGTTGTTTGCGGAACGATCGGTTCTGCCGTTTGCGCAACTCGCGGGCATCTGTTTCACGGACATCAAGGGATTCGCCAAATCCAATGAACTTTTTCGCAAGGCGTTGGAAGAGCGTCTGGTCGGGAAGGATGTTTTGATTACGCGTTCGACAACTGACGTGAGAACCATGCGGGGTCGGTTGGATTCTTTGAGCGTATACGAGGGTGTTTTTTCGCTGGGCGATAAAGCTCGATCGTTTGACGTTGACAAGGCCTACGGGATCGTTTTTGCGAGCGGGCTTGAAAATGCGTCGAAGCACCGTTTGATTTGTCGACTCAACGACGGGTCCTTTTTTCAAGCCACGCCGGTACGGGCGAATGGGGATTCGGTGACGCTGTCCACGTCTTTAGGAAGCGAATTTACCTTGCCCGTGTCGACCATCGCGGTGTTGGATATCATCAGTGCGCGGGTAAAGTACTTGGGCGATCTCAAACCCATCGCGGAATCCACGGAAGGAATCCTTCAGACTCCTTGGTCGGCGTGCTTCGGGTGCAATGTGGCCGGCGAACCCATTCGAATGCTGCAAAAAGAATACGCCCGTGGGATTGGCGTGCACAGTCGTTCAGAGCTGACCTTCGAAGTCGACGGCGGGTATGAATCTTTCGCCGCGACGATCGGGATCGATGACTCTGTTCGACCACGCGGTAACGTCGTCTTTCGAATTGTGGGTCAACGCGCCGTTTCGAAAACATCGAATCCGCGAAAGTCGGGCGCGGGTTCCGTGACCGAAGAAGTAGGAAATCGACTCCCGGCTCTTTTTCCTGAGGAAAAAGAAGAGGGGAAGCCATCGGTGGAATCTCCCGAACTCGATGCTCCAAAAGTGCTATTTGATAGCGGTGCAGTGACCGGATTGGATTCGCCACGTGATATTTCCGTTCCTGTTGTTGGCGTCGTACGTTTGACGCTGGTCGTCGATTATGGCGACGAATTGGATTGGTCGGACCGAGCGAACTGGGCCAACGCCCGCTTGCTTCGACCGGCGTCGACCGTGACAAGACCATGACCGGTGGAACTTCGATTCACGTTTGTGCCCCCGCCGCCTTCAACTGCTCGGGTCGGATGCGAGACGCCGTCACGGCCGCGTTGATCTTGCTTTTTTCTTTTGCATCGATTCTTCATGCGGAAGAGGGCGAGCTTCAACAATTGTTAGAGCAAGAACGTGAATTCGTGGCGCTGGTCGACCGACTTTCCCCGGCCGTGGTTTGCATCTTTGATGCTCAGCAACGTGGAATGGGGTCCGGAGTGTTGATCGACGCCGAAGGTTACGGCCTGACCAATTACCACGTCGTCGCGGGCATGATCGGGTCGGATGCGGATCGTGGCGGACTCAATGACGGCAAATTGTACGATTTGGAGGTTCTGGGCATTGACCCCACGGGGGATGTCGCGATGTTCCGGCTTCCCGGTCGAGACGCGTTTCCATATTGCGAACTTGGGGACTCGGATCAGATTCGGGTCGGTGATTCGGCGATAGCGATGGGCAATCCGTTCTCGCTGAGCGAGGACAACACGCCGACGGTCTCGCGCGGTTTGGTGACGGGCGTTCATCGTTATCAATGGGGTGTCGGAAACAATCTCATTTACTCGGATTCCATTCAAGTCGATGCGTCGATCAACCCCGGCAACTCCGGTGGACCTCTGTTTGACGGAAACGGCATGGTGATCGGGATCAATGGGCGCATCTCGGTCAACCGGCGCGGACGGTACAACGTTGGTTTCGGTTATGCGATTTCGATCAACCAGATCAAGCGGTTCATTCCGACGCTACGCGCGGGACTGCTTGGAAAACACGGCACACCTCAAGCCAAGGTCGAGGATATGGAAGAAAGAGGCGTCGTCTTCGCCGAAATCATGCGAAACGCGTCGGCTTCGAATGCGGGCGTGCGAGTTGGCGATCGATTGTTGTCTCTCGACGGAATCCCCATCGTCTCTCGCAATCACTTTGCCAGTGTGATCGGCACTTATCCCGCTGATTGGCCTGTTTTGCTCACCGTGGATCGACAAGGAAAGGTATTGGATTTCGAAGCCCAATTGGACGCCATCCCTCCCAAGCTCGGCAAGCCGTTTGAACCGGACGTTCAAGCCAATATTCGCCAAGCGGAACGAGTCATCAAGCAGTTTCGGGCAAGCGTTCTGGGTTCTACGGACCTGGGTTGGCCGCAACATTGGATATGGACGATCATACGCCGGTATCGATCTGAAAACACGCGCGGAAAACTTGACGATCGTTTCGTCGTCACCCAACAAGACAACCAACCCGCCTACCTGCGACTTCTCAATCAAGACGAATCGCCGGGATCGACCGTGGAATATACCGATCAATCGGCCAAATGGTTGGGATCGAAGGTGACAACGGTTGCGCGAATGGGAAATGGCGATGTCGAACCGCCGGGCGACGAAGGGTTGGAGGTTCCTTTTGAAACTGCCATGATGCTGAATGCATTGTACTTTGCTCAGCACGGACTCGCTCGGGTCACCGATCCCTTGAATTCGGAAATTCACCACCGTGGCGGTCACGCGATTCGCTCCAATGAAATGGACGACTTAACCAGGTCGACGACCTTTCGCGGATCCGAACGAACGCACTCGCGCATCGTCGAAGAAATCGTCTACCCTTTGAGCGAACATGTCACGGCAATCTACTCTTTTGATGTCGACACCCACCGCATTGTGCGAATCCGAGTGACCGATAACCCGACGGGCGTCGAAGTTGTTATTACCCTGAGCGATTACCGTGACATTGGTGCCATGCAGTGGCCCCACACGATGTGGGTGCAAAGCCCGCTCGGAGATTTTTGCGACACGCTCTGCGATTGGCAGGTGTCACCATGAGGCACGTGTACTCCGGAATAGTGGCGTCATTGCTCGCGATCGTCACCGTTTCGCCTTGTTTGGCCGGCGGGTTTGATGTCGCCATCGATTCGGCCACGCATCGGGCAGTGAAGCTCTACGGCCTCGGCGCGGGCGCGCAAGCCGGCTATGGAACGGGCACCATGGTCTCCAGCCAAGGGCATGTGCTCACGGTCGATTCGCTTTTGATCGACGCCAAGCGAGTTCGCGTGGTGTTGCCCGATGGCACTCGCCATGAGGCCGAGGTCCTGTATCGTGACTTCTCCCGCCAGTTGGCGCTGCTACAAGTTCGTCGACCGACTTCGAAGAGCCTGGTGGAACAATTCGCACTGGAGCCGTTGGGGCCTTTTCCGTTTTTTGACATGAAAGACGGCTTCGCCCATGCGACCAAGGACCTGCATTCGTCGGCCAACGCGGAACGGTTGAACGAGCTTCGTCAAGGGGACTGGGTGTTGGCCGCGGGGAACGCTTTCAAAGTGGCCGAAGGACCGGAAATGGTCTCGGTGGCTCACGGGGTCTTTTCGACACGGACTCGGTTGGACGCCAGGCGCCGGGCGAGAGATTTTCCCTATCAAGGTGATGTTCTGGTCATCGACGCCATCACGAGCAATCCCGGCGCTGCTGGCGGTCCCGTGGTGGATATTCACGGCCGATTGATCGGCATCATTGGCCGCGAGGTGATTTCGAATCTGACGCACACCCATTTCAACTACGCCGTTCCGTTGGACGTACTCCAGGCGTTTTACGCGGATGCGATGAAGTTCAAGGAGCCGACCTCACCCGAGGAATTGGTTTCGACCGTCAAAACATTCGAGAAGAGTTCGAGTGCCACGGCGGCGGCACTTCAAGATGTCGACTTTGGTTTTCGCGTGACCCGGGCCGGCTATACCACGGTCCTCCCGTTCGTGGAAAAAGTACGGCTGGGTTCCTCCGCCGCGCGCGGCGGTTTGAAGGAGGACGATTTGATTCTTACGGTCAACGGCAAGAACGTCGCGGATGTGATCGAATGCGAAAAACGGATCGCCGATTCTCCGCCGGGCAAACCGCTGGACCTCGTCGTCCGCCGCGATCGTGCAATCCTGCCCATCCGTGTGGAGTCGAAACAGCCATGAACAGACGGAAAAACAGATTATGCATCTCGTGGGTGACAGCCATGGGCACTTTGGCATGCGGATTCGCGGCCACGGTTTCTTTTGCGGACCCTCTCCGCGAACAGCCGGTCCTTCAAGACCCCGTCTCTTCTCACGTCGCGTTGCAACAGGCGTTTCGAAGAGTGGCCGATCGTCTTCGCCCAACCTTGGTTAGAGTGGAGACCGTCGGTGGCGCCCAGCCTCCCGAAAAGGCAGTGGAACTAGACGAGACCGTCGACAAGGGCGATGAACAACCCGGACCATTGCCGCCGCCCAAGCCCCGTTCCCAAAAACCCTTTCGAGATAACCCGGGATCGCAGTTTTTGCTGGCCGACGGTCCGACCACCGGCATCATCTACCGCTCCGACGGGTACATCCTGACCAGCAGCTTCAATTTCGTCCGTGAACCGACCCTCGTATCGGTGACGCTATCTGATGGACGACGACTCGCCGCCGATCTGGTTGCGCGAGATCAAGTTCGCAAGTTAGCCCTGCTCAAGATCGATGCTGTCGACTTACCTGTCCCAACTTGGGTGTCATCCGATGACATTTTCGTGGGACAATGGACCGTCGCACTGGGTCTCGGATTCGGCGGCCCGGAACCCTCGATTTCCGTCGGAATCGTCAGCGCCCTCAATCGAATGGCGGGCAACGCGATTCAAGTGGACGCCAAGCTGAGCCCGGCCAATTACGGCGGCCCCATCTGCGATCTCCGGGGTCGAATTCTTGGAATCTCCGTTCCGTTGGCCCAACGTCCCGGTGAACTTGCCGGTGTCGAACTCTACGATGCCGGTGTCGGTTTTGCGTTACCGAAAACCCGGGCTGATGACATCGCGGCATCGCTGATCAAGGGGGAATCATTCTATCGTGGTTGGTTGGGCATGGTGGTGGACCCTCGACGAAATGACGCTGTCGTGGTCGGGAATGTCGCTGAACCCTCGCCCATGCAAGCAGCCGGGGTCAAACGCGGCGACAAGGTCCTTTCCGTCGCCGGCAAGGACATCCGCAATTTCGGCCAGATTCAACAATATCTTTACATGTACCCCGCCGGTCAGGAAGTGAACATTAAGCTCGAACGGGAGAGCGAAGTTTTCGAAGTCGCCATCAGACTCGCCCGCGCCGCCGACCTTGGACCCTTGCCCGATATTGAAGAGCCTTCGGTTTCCGTCGAAACCATCGATCCCACTGACATCGAACTCTTCCGTCCCGTCGACGAGGATCATTCCGACCACGATGATCACCCGGACGAGTAATACCGATTCCAGTTTAAGATCGTCCCTGCTCCACAGAGGACCCGAGGGTAAGAACCATCTCGGTTTGCCGGGAGGCCGCGCGACGCTCAAGTCGATTCCTCTCTTTTTCATCGTGCATATTCATGCGGGCCGATACCCACGCTTGCGCGAGAACGACTTTGGGCGATCCTCTTCACGGTCTGTGGTTTTCGTGCATCAGGTCGTGCAGTTCACGGGTGTGAACATCCGTTGGGTTCAATTGGTAGGCCGCATCGATCTCGCGCCGAGCGTCGTTATTCGCTCCGGACATCCAATGCCCCAGCGCTAGGTTGTAATGTCCTTCGGCAAAATCCGGTTTCGCGGCGACAACTCTCTTTAAGTGATCTACTCCGCTCGCAAGATCGCCCTTTTGGATCAAGAGCGCTCCGAGATCATAGTGGGCCATGGTCATCTGCGGATGGGCTTGGAGGGCCGCGCGAAGGTGGGTTTCGGATTCTTGCAACCGCCCGGCTGAAAAGCGGATTCCAGCGAGCTGATAGTACAAGTCGGCGAGCAGAGTGACATCGTGTGGCGTGGACAACAATCCCCAATGTTCGGCGGATGCCAGGTGGTCAATGGCTTTGGTGACGATCTGATCGGTGGCAGTGATCCGGGCTTGTTGCGCGTATCTTCGCCCTTGAAAACTGTGGTATCGGATCACTCCGCAATGTACGGCGAACGTCGTTAGGGCGAACATGAACACGACAAAAGTCCAGCCGGACGATCGCAGGCGACCACCGGATTTCAACCACCATCGATTCCATTGCATGTCGGGTCGCCTCACCAGGCGAATGAAGAGAACGAACAACCAAGCGACGATGATTCCCAAAGCCATCGAGAGAAACAGCGGAATCCGATCGTACAATCCGCGACAGGTGATCAGGACTGACAGGAACACGAGAATCAAAACGACCTCTTCAGAAACGGTGAAATCCACTTGCTTGCGAACGGGTGTGTCGTTCACAACTTTTTTCAAGAGCGCGGGTCTGCCGAATCCAAAGGTCACGTTGCCCTGCGGACAGGCGGCGACGCAGTCGAGATCCTTGAGGCAGGCGGAATTGACCACCATCCCGAATCGATTCAATTCCTCGTGGACGCGGACATGAGACCCACAAGCGGCCGTGCAAGCGCCGCATTTCAGACAATCCGTCTGGGTCTTCAGCCGGATTTTTCCCGGTGCAAGTCGATCTGCCAGGCGGAATGCGGCGCCATAGGGACATCCATAAATACAGAAGGCTCGTGAACCTAGGACATAGACGATTAGGAAACCGCACACCGCGAAGGTCAGGGCGGTGACACCAGGGCTGGGAAGATTTCGCCAAAAGTTTTCCGTGGTGAGCGACGCCCAGCCTTGAGCATCGGTACGAAAATGCAACTGGGGCCGGGCACGACCCTCGGAGATTCGCACGACCTGCGGCCAAACGAACATGTACAGCGCGGTCACGATGGGAATCCACATCATGGCGCGACTTCGAATCGGTTTGGGGCGGATGCGAAACTTTTCAAGAACCCAGGCGCACAAGTCCTGAAGTGCCAGAATGTGGCACCCCCAGGAGCAAAAGAACCGTCCGAAGATCAAGGTGGCGAGGAAAACGACGGCCATGAACAGAAAACCGGCCGTGACGATACCCAGCTCGAACGTGTACATCACCTCATTCAGTTCCAACGGGGCAAGCGTTTTTCCGGTTATTTTCCAGTGAGCGACATGGAGAGCCATCAGCACGTAGACGATCGTAAGTGAAGCGGCACGCCAGCCTGGGACTCGCCAAGGCTTCTTGTCGGGAGCACGGTCAGCGGTTGTCGGACACGGCGCTGCCCGTGTCCCTTGTTTGTCCCGTCTTGATTGCCTCACTCCGTGCAAGCCCCTTTCTCGCAGTTTACGATTCGATTTCTTCCAAACGTGCGGTGAAATGGCGTAGGGTCGGAGCTTCCTCGACGATGCGAAGCCTGCGCAACTTGTATCGACGCTCGAACAACTCAATGACGGCTTCGATGACGTAATCAATATGAGACTGGGTATAGACGCGGCGCGGAATGGCCAGTCGGACGAGTTCCATTTTTGGAGCTGTTCCTCCGCCGCCAAACATAAGGCTTCCGATTTCGACGCTTCGGATCCCCGCCAATCGGTATAAGCCCACGGCAACGGCCTGACCGGGAAACTCGTGCGGCGGAATGTGTGGACAAAATCGCCGCGCATCGAGGTAGATCGCGTGGCCGCCGGGCGGTTCCATGATCGGTACGCCGGCGGCGACGAGCTTCTCGCCAAGGTATTCAATACTTCGGATGCGATAGGCCAGGTAGGATTCGTCAACGACCTCGCGAAGTCCCTGGGCGAGGGCCTCCAAGTCTCGTCCGGCCAAGCCCCCGTACGTGGGAAAGCCTTCGGTCAGGATCAAATTGTTGCGGGCTTTCAGGGCGAGCTCGTCGTTTCGCAACAGCAACAAACCACCGATGTTTACGAGTCCGTCTTTTTTTGCGCTGATGGTGGCACCATCAACGAGATCGAACGTCTCCCGCACAATGCTGGAAACGGAACGCGCCTCCATGCCAGCTTCGCGCTTCTTGATAAAGAAAGAATTCTCGGCGAATCGGCAGGCATCCAAAAAAAGAGGAATACCGTGAGCGCGGCAAATCCCTTGGATTTCGCGGATGTTACCGACGCTTACCGGTTGGCCGCCACCGCTGTTGTTCGTAATGGTAATCATGCAGAGTGGAATGTGAGCGGCACCAACTCGGTCGATCAATAATCGCAGTTTCCTTGCATCCATGTTTCCTTTGAATGGGTGTTTGGATTGCGGATCATGGCTTTCGTCGATCACCAGATCCACGGCTTCGGCGCCGGAATGTTCAACGTTGGCACGAGTGGTATCGAAATGGTTGTTGTTGGGGACGACCTTTCCGTGGCCACCGAGTAGGTCGAACAGAATGCGTTCACTCGCTCGGCCCTGATGAGTGGGGAGAATGTGCGTAAAGCCGGTCAGTTCATTCACTTGGCGGTAAAGTCGAAAGAAGCTTTCCGCGCCGGCGTAGGATTCATCGCCGCGCATCATGCCCGCCCACTGTTCACTGCTCATCGCGCACGTTCCGCTATCCGTCAGTAGGTCGATCAAAACGTCGGCGGCGTGCACCTCGAAGAGATTGAAGCCGGCTTGACGAATAATTCGGTCGCGCTCGTCGGAAGTCGTTGACCGGATAGACTCCACGACCTTGATTCGGAATGGTTCTATTATGGTCTTCATCGATCGAACCCTGCGGACGATCACTTCGCCATTATGATCTTGTGACGTGACGAACACGAGCCGTCCGATTCTTCGTGGGTTGCGGGTCGACCGGGTCCGTCAGTCAGCACCTTGGAACTCCCCACGGGTTGAAAACGCGCCTGAAAGAATCGCAAGTGCTGCGGTTCATAGGTGAATTGCAGGCCGGAAATACACTCTCGTTTGTCCCACAAATCAATGATCGACTCGGCTGTCACGTCCATGTGGGCTTGGGTGTAAACACGGCGGGGAAGAGTCAGGCGGAGCAGTTCGAGCTTGGGATGATGATTTTTTCCCGACTTCGGGTCGCGGCCGGCGGAAACGATGCCGCGTTCCATACCTCGAACTCCGGAGTCGACATACAGCGCAGCCGCAAGCGCTTGAGCGGGCAATTCGTCTTGAGAAAAATGCGGAAGGAAAGCTTTGGCGTCAACGAAGACCCCATGCCCGCCGATGGGTCGAACTACGGGCACGTCGGCTTCCATCAGCAATCGACCCAGGTATTCCACCTGCCCCACACGGGCGCGAACATGATCAAACTCGACCGACTCCTCGATGCCGCGGGCCATGGCTTCCATGTCGCGCCCGGCCATGCCGCCGTAGGTGTGCAACCCTTCGTAGATAACCACCATGTTTCGGGCTTTCTCGGCCAGTTCATCGTCATTCAGGGCCAAGAAACCGCCGATGTTGACCAGACAATCCTTTTTGCCCGACATCGTGCAGCCGTCGGTGTAGGAGCAAATCTCGCGGAGGATTTCAGCGACGGACTTTTGCGCATACCCCTCCTCGCGCGTTTTGATGAAGTAGGCGTTTTCGACAGCGCGGGTGGCATCGAGAATTAGCCGGATGCCGTTTTGCCGACAGCGGGCGGATACGCTTTGCAAATTGTCCAACGAAATCGGTTGTCCGCCAGCCATGTTGACGGTGGCCTGGATGCACACATAGGGAATGTGATCCGCGCCGACCTGATGAATCAAACGCTCAAGTTTGTTCAGATCGACATTTCCTTTGAACGGATGTTCGCTGGCGGGGTCGTGAGCCTCATCGATGATGACATCTACGAACTGTCCGCCGGCCAACTCCTGATGAAGCCGGGTTGTCGTGAAATACATGTTTCCGGGGACGAAGTCGCCGGGATGAATCGCAATCTTGCTAAGGATGTGTTCCGCGCCGCGGCCTTGGTGCGTCGGGATCGTGTGTGTGTATCCGTAATATCGACGGACGGTCTCTTCCAGTTTGTAGAAATTTCTTGATCCGGCATAGGCTTCATCGCCCAGCATCATGCCCGCCCACTGATAGTCGCTCATCGCACTCGTGCCGCTGTCGGTGAGCAGGTCAATATAGACATCTTCACTGCGCAGGAGAAATGTGTTGAACCCAGCCTCCGCGATGGCCCGCTCGCGTTGCTCGCGCGTGGTCATCTTCAACGGCTCCACCATTTTGATCTTGAACGGCTCCGCCCAACTGCGACGAGTACGTGATCCTTTGCCGACTGACATCGTTATTCATCTCTCCCAACAAGCACGACCGCTCGCCAGAATCATTGCCCCGTGAACGTAATTTGAAAGCCAAGAAAATCTCTCATGTCCACACGATTGTCACCATTGAAGTCCATGCATTCGCACCCGTCGGCCAAAGAATTCCCAGGGCCGGTCTCGCATTGGACATACTTTGCGTAATCCGTCAGCTCGATGAGCGCGTTGGCGTCGGTATCACCTCGTACAAACGGATTCAAGGCCAACGCATCAGAGATCATCGGAATCGGCGCGCCCTTGTTGGTATCCAACCAGAGTTGATACAGCGCGTCGCCCCAGCCATCGGTGACATTGCCATCGCGCAGGGCTTCGATGTAATGCCGGGTGACTGTTTGATAATTGACCGTCACTTCAACGCGAGCGGCATCTTCGGGGATCCAGAAGTTGGTGTCGTCCCAATGTTGTCCGTCGGCGTAAAGCGCACCGACCGCGGGCGCGCCACCGGCTTCGTAGTTTGCGTTGTTGAATCCGCGCGGAGGAATGCGAGTGTCCTTAATGATCGAATCGGCGAGGGCCATGTGTGTCGTAACACCGGCCGGGTAGCCCGTAATCTGTGATGCGAAATCGCTTAGTCCCACGTGCATTTCGTAGATGTCCGTTGATTCTTCATCCAGGTGTGCGGTGGTCGAGTCGTAATGACCATACTCGCGCACGAGCTGATCGCCCCCGTCATACACTCTGACATTGGTCCAAATGCGACGACCCTCGATATGGCCGGTCGGAATTTTGTGACCGCTTTCATTGATGACGCGGACGCGCACGCCGCCGCAATCCTGTTCCAATTCAAGCGACGCGGCGCGTTCTAACATCGAAACCGCTTTGGCTCGCCCCTCCAAAAGCGCAGCCTGATCGACATTGGGGTCCTTTTCATAGTAACGTCCGATGATTTCCAATACCCACGCCGAAGCTCCGGCAAACTCGTGTCGCTTCATATCCGTGCGAGTGGGACCGAAGAAGCAGGCCTGCGCCGTGACTTGCGGCATGTGGCAATCCTGGCAGGTGCTGACCACTGTCATCTGGCCACCGAATCGTCCGCCCATATCCACGCCGCCGTTGGCGAAAGCGCTGAGCTTCCACTCGGTGTACGTGCGTTCGAGTGGAAACTGTTCCCAAGGATCTTCGGTCGGTGTCGCCTCGTTAAGGTTGTTGTAGCGGAAGGTGCCATTGGGCTGTTTGGTCACGGCCACATTGCCGACGTCGTGGCAAGTGCCACACATGTCGCCCGTTCGATGAAACGGAGATGCGATGGTGTCGTGTGGTGCCGTTGTTGCGTCGCTGTATGGCCCTCGGCGAACGCCGTTGGGATCTAATACAAACATAGAGTTTCCGTAATACTGTGGTATTCCGGTGAGAGCATTGAGAATTGGCATATCTTCGACCGGGCTGATACCGGGCTTGTAGATCGGATCAACCATGGCGTGGCAGAAGTTGCAAGTGACGCCGTCTTGGTCCGT
Organism: Planctomycetota bacterium; assembly: GCA_038043045.1. Taxonomy (GTDB): domain Bacteria; phylum Planctomycetota; class Phycisphaerae; order UBA1845; family UBA1845; genus JBBTCX01. The sequence continues at coordinate 65,381 of JBBTCX010000081.1, forward strand.
TTCGTCGAGCGTGCTTCCGTCGGGTTGATAGGCATGGCCGGTGACGAAGGACAATGGAACATGGCAGCGCATGCAGAAATACCCGACGTTGGCGACGTCTTGATTGGCCGTGGTCATTTGGGCGTAGAACAGCGGGTCACGGCCTGCCTGGCCCATGAGACTGCCGGACCAATTTCGGTGCGGCTCGTTGACGGGATCGTAGTTGCCGTGGCACATGGCGCAATTCCCCGATGTGAGGATCGACCCCTCGGGCATGTCTCCCACCTGAGTGCCCGACAGGTGAAAGTCTTGAATGGTCATTGGGACCAAAGCGGCTGCGGCCAAACCCACGGACAATATGATGGCCACCGTGACTTTTTTAACAGACGGCGCAGCAATTCGATTCCTGAATCCGAGCATGGTTTTCCCCCTCCACTATTTCGGAAAAGACCTCTAAGTTCGTGGCCCAGAACATCATCTGGGTGTGTGTCAACTCATTCGTTTCGAGCAACCTTTCAAAGGTGGTTCGCGACGGACATTGCCCATCGAGACGAAAGGCCTTTGAAAACGACACCCATAATTGTTGAATGGCAGAATCGTCGAGTTTTCCGGAACGAATCAGCCGACCTTCTACATAGATATCCCACAAGACCGCGTAGCGATCGCGGATGAGATTCTGCTGAACCGGCGAGACAGCAGGCAACCGAGTATCGTAGCCGAACCGTTCATTCACCATATCCTCGACATGTTGCAGTTGCCGGCGTAGCCAAGGTGTTAACTGTTGGTGATCCAACAGGGACTCTGGACACAGCGCGATAATCAATGTTGGTTCGCCGACTTCGTTAGAAGAGTCGGATTTTCGAGTGTACAAATCGACGCTTTGAGCGCGGGTGCGCTCGGCCTCTCGGACGAGACAACAGTTCAAATGCTCCGCCAAGAGTGGAAACTCATCAACCGCATGAGGTACAAGTCCGTCGAGACCAAATCGTCGAAACAAGTCGCCATGCGCCGCTCGAAACGCACGCCGTCGAAGCTCGACGTCGGTCATTCTGTAGAGTGGATCGAGTACGTCATGCGACGCGCACTCTTGAACGGGATCGCGCTTGGCGCTCAAGAACGTCGCTTGCTCGACGAAATTCGGATCGTACTCAAATCGCATCATTTCTCGCTTTCACCAGTCGTCGGACTTTGGATGCCGACTTGAACCAACTGGTTGGCGGCGGAGGCTCCGCAACCGGAGGTTTCGCAATCAATCGCGGCGTCTCGCGCTTCATCGATCGGTCGGAGTTCGAGCCATTGTGGACCCATTTCGATGTCGAATTCGCGGCACTCCTCGGCGATAAACGAGGCCGCAAGCGCCGCGAGGCGGCCATAAAAACCTTCAGGTTCGGCTTGAATGACCCGGTGAGTGAAGGCGGGCAGCCAACGCGACAGGTGGTCCCGTAGGAACAATCGCTGGGCGTCCGCGCAGGTTTCAGCGAGTTCGGGATGATCTTGATTCCGCCCCCAAGCCTCTTTGGCGCACAAGACACTCATGAACTCGAATTCGACGGACAGATGGTCGGATCGTTCGTGGGCGGACTCGCTGATGCTCATTCCAAATGCACTGTAAAACCCGGTCAAATCGGCCAATTCGGCGGTTTGTTGGATGATCTCGCTACGTCCATATTCCAACTCGTAAGGCGGACAGGTTCCGCGAACGGAATGGCCGAACAGACGCGAATAACTTCCTCGTAAGACTTCCAGGTCCAACGGTCGGAGCGCTTCTGCGGCTTCGGGCCAAAACGAAAGGCGTCCGGGTTCGCCAAAAAGCTCAACAACCGACATTTCGGGATAACGCCATCCATTGGCCAGCATGCCGTACGCTGCAGCCCGAACCTTCACGGACTTGGTTGCGTTAGATCGAGTTTGCATGGCTGGCTGGTCGCACATGAATTGGCTCCTCTACTTGGGTACGGAAGATTTCTTTTCCCTTGCGGTTAAAGGCGATCACGGTGTCGTTGAACATTTCGAACTTCTTCCCGCTTTGTTCCGTTTCATACACTTTATCGCCTTGTTTCATTTCGTAGCGGGCGATGATCTGATTGGATCGGCGGAATAACTGTAGAACCGCCAGAAGCTCTCGATCAGGGTTGCGATATCGGTCGATAGCCTGCTCCACTCCCGGGCCAAACATCTGAGTTAAGTACGGCAGGGGCACCCATCGCGGTGGGATGTAATATCCGTTGGGCTCCGTTCCAAACTGTGGATACAATGGAAGCGCGACTTTGGCCACGTGGATCAGGTAATACAAGGGGTTCTGCCGATCCTCGATCCACGTATTGTCCGTGTTCACTTTGACCAAGCCCTGCATGCGAACTTGTCCGATGCAAGCGGCCATGCAACGCGTTTCCATGGGAACGCCTTGGGTTTCGGGATCGAGTCCCTCGACGCGCGGATAGCAAGCGATGCATTTTTCACTCGTCCGTGTCGTGCCACGGTACAGTGTTTTCTTGTAAGGGCAAGCTTCTACACACTTGCGATATCCGCGGCATTCGCTTTGGTCGATCAACACGATCCCGTCTTCGGGTCGTTTGTAAATTGCGTTGCGTGGACAGGCGGCGAGACACGCCGGATAAGAGCAATGATTGCACAGGCGGGCCAGATAGTAGAACCACGCTCGGTGCTTTTTGCCTTCGGCCAAGTCGGTTCCCTGGCCGAAATCCATCGGTTTGGTTGGACCTTCTTGGGGAACGTCTTCATGGATGTTGGGGAAGCGCCATTCCTCATCGGCGGGCAAGTACCCGAGTACTTGGTTGGGTTGCGCTCCGCGAGCGACGAACTCGGGAGCCTCAAACACAGTGCGTCCGGCGAATTCACCGTAAGGTTTCTTGGGATCGCCGTTGGGATGTCCGCTCCAATGTTGCTTGCCCGGATTGGCCTGCTCCAAGAGATCAAGCACTTTGACGTCCCAATGTTGCGGATAACCGCCGTAGGGTTTGGTCTCCACATTGGTCCACCACATGTGCTCCTGACCTTTGGCAAAGGTCCAAGTGCTCTTGCAAGCCATCGTGCAGGTTTGACAGCCAATGCAGCGGTTGATGTTGATGACGAACGCGAACTGTTCCTTCGGCGACGCCTGTTCATAGGGATACTGCATCTGCCGACCAAGCTGCCAGTTAAATACGTTGGGCATTGAGAATCCTCCTTACCGGCGCGGTGACCGCGCGACTACACGGCGCCCGCCAGGGAACGCCGAGAGAGATCTTCCGCCAGGGTCACGTACTGTCCATGTCGAGACGCACACGCTGTCGCCTCGTCGGCGCGATGAAACGCATCGCGCATGAGCTGCTGCTCGTGCGGACCCAAAGCCTCGTCGGCCATAACGAAGAGCACGTTGTCTTCCTTGTATATGTGTTGTCGCAAGAGGGCGATGTAGGACGAAGCGGCGCGGCGAACGTTCTTCGCGGCGCCGGCGTCACCCTGGGCCGCGGCGTCGAGATTGTCCGCAATCAAGCGAATGAGCGCGCGTCCTTGCTCATGTTCATGGAGCATGCAGCCGATCGGTCCGCCGTCTCTCGGAATTCCGACGCTTTCCAGAATCGGAAAGAGTTGATCTTCTTCCTTCGCATGGTGACAGCCATCGGCAAAATTGCGCAAGAAGTCGATCGATTGTGTGTAGAATTCACGATCGATCGGCCCGTCGACCTGCCGCTCCATGGCGTCCAGCACTTTCTCAATGACGCGATGCTCGTTCTTGAGAACCTGCATCGGACTCTCCGTGCCGCTCTGATTGTGCGTCGAACACATGCAACTCATCATCATCTCCTTCGTTGACCGTAAAGAATCAGCCATTCAATACTGTTAGGTTGACTACCCGTTTTTCCGTGATCCGTGCGATTGCGCCGTTGCGACGTCCTCCCCAGCGAGCAAGAACCATGTCCACGAGTTCACGAATTCGCTCCTTGCCCAGAGCCGTGGTAGCCATGAATGGGCCGGCGTAGCCTCGCGTGTTGAACATGTGCAGGATGCGATCGGCATCAAAGCCAAGCCGCGCATATTCATCGATGAAGCACTCCGCCATTTCACACATGGCCGCATCGTCGGATGTTTCTACCGCTACTCCGTGGAGCGTCATCGGGTCGGTTGGATCAGGATCGTCGTAAGGCATCGCTTTATTCCTCGAAAACCTGTTCTTTGCCTGAACGATAGTCGCCAATGAACCCGCCGGCGAGGTATCGCTTCATCATGTCGTTTTCATTTCCAGGGGTGAGCCCGGTCGTAGCCGGTGCCCAAATTCCTTTGCCACCCAATCCGCCGTCCTCGGCCTTCGTGATACGGACCAGCGTTTCCTTGGGCACGGTGTTGATGGCATGGTTGTCGGCCTCGCCACCGAAGATGAAGCCCATGAATACTTTGGCCTTATGAAACAACGTGTCCGTCTGGTGCATGGGCATGTGCCAATTGCGTGTCACGCTCTGTTGCGATCCGTATCGCAGATTGGCCTGATAGCCGTCCTCGCACAGCGCCCGACCATCCTTACGGGTTTCGTGGGCCTTGACGCTCTTTTCCGTCGCAACATACGGGGCGTGTTTCATCATCACGGTACTATATGGATAACCGGGGTTGTAAACCGCTCTCAGCATCAACCGAGCGACCTTATAGAACGGATCTTCCGGTTTGGCCCCGATGTAGGGTCGATCGGCGGGATTGGCATCCACATATACATAGTCCCCGTCGTTGATTCCCAAATCGCGCGCCGCCTGTGGATTGACATGCAACTGGTGTTCACCGACGTACGGCGCCCGGCGGTCGATGCGATGCGGGTCGCCGAAGTTACTGTCGTAGATCATGTGCCAGTCGACGTTGCTCCACGATGAATGCACGCGATGTCGCGTTTTCGGTGTAATGCAATAAAAGGTAAATCCCTTTTCCCAGAGGAAGTTTCGCGTGTGCTTCACTTCTTGCCACGACTTCTTGACATTTCGAACTGTGCGTTCGTCCCAATGCTCGGCGTCCAGTGGAATACCGTAGTCGTTTGGACGGACGTAAGGATTTGTGGAAACGATGGCATTGGGCAAGTACGGCGTCGCTTCCGGGCCTTCGCGGTGAACCATGAAATTTTCGCCGTATTCAATGGCTTCGGGAACGTCGGAGTATGCGTGCAACCGGCCCGTGTCCGTTAGAAACGGTTCGCTTTCGTGTATTTGCTCCCAGAACGGAATCCGCGGATAGGTGCGGAAGAGCATCAATGCGCCGCCCGGTGTGCCGTATTTTCCGGCCATGATGTCGTCGAGCTTGTACCCGGCGGTCGTTGTACAACTATCAAGCAACCGTTGGATATAGACACCGCGTTTGCCTTCGTGTTCGAACTTGAAGTAATCAGTGAAGCGTTTGTCGCCGATCTCCTCGCCGACGGCCTTGCCGATGTTGGCGATAATCCACAGGTCGTCCTTCGTATCGAACACCGGTTTAATGCCACCCTTCCAAATCTGAAGGAACGGATTCGAACACGAAGCGGTCATCTCTAAGCCTTCAAACTCGACCCAACTGTTGGCGGGGAGTCCGAAGTCGGAATACTGAACCGACGCCGTCATGACGATGTCCTGAGAGATAATCATCTCGATGTTGGGGTTAACGTTCTTGAACATCTCGTAGCAATGCTTGGCATTGTTGAAGAGGTTGACGTTGGTGAAGTGAAGTGCCTTGGTCGGCGTAGGCATGTGCGTTTTGCCGGTGAAAACTTTACGTCCGGCGCCGGGAGTCTCGACAATCAGCGGGCGGTCGCCGTGGTTCCAATAGGCCGGCTCCTCGTCCTTGGCGTATGAGTGAGCGTGGATGTCTTTGCCGTGAGCGGCCTCATCAAGGTTGGGTTCGAACGGATCTTCCGCCACCCACCCCTTAAATCCCGGCCCTGTGGCTTTGCTTCCTTGGAATAATGCGGCCTTATAGTTGCCGGCCCAGCCGAACACGCCGGCGCCGGGTTTGCCGATGTTTCCCGTCAGCATGATCGGCAAGTGTGCGGTGCGATTGGCCTCCGTGGCGTGGAACCAATGGTTGATCCCTTCGCCTTGATGAATGGCCACCGGACCTTTGTTTTTCGTCGTTTCCCAGATATCCTTGGCCAATCGCTCGATGAAGGCCTTGGGAGAATGGGTGATGTCGGCGACGGTTTCGAGATCGTAATCCTTCAGGTGGATTTGATAAAGCGACCACAGCGTCTTGACCTCGACGTCCGATCCGTCGACGAGTTTGATCTTCCAGGTTCCATCCAACGTGGGGTCAATTGCTTTTGCATCCAGCCGTTTGCCCACGTCGTCGCGCGTGATCGAAACAGGCTTGTTCGTTTTGGCGTCCCAAACGACCCGGTCGCCGATCTTCGTATATTGTTCGTCGGTCAGCCCCTGAATTTTGAAGCTGGCTCCATCTTTGGTTAGGCCGGGTTTATGCGCGGCGAATACCTCGTCCGCGCGCAAACGAGCAAGTGTGTCGGTTCGAACCAGCAAGGGAAAATCGGTGAACTGCTTGATAAACGTCTCATCGTACCAACCCTTGTCGATCATGATCCGGGTCACGCCGAGCCAAAACGCCGCGTCGGTTGCTGGGCGAATCGGAATCCAATAATCAGCCTTGGTGCTCGGCGCGCCGTATTCCGGTGCGATCACGACAATTCGACCGCCGCGCTCCATGCACTCGATAAACCAGTGTGAATCCGGCAGTTTGTTCTCCACCAGATTCTTGCCGTTCATAATAATCAGTTTGCTGAATCGCAGATCATTGAAATCGCAATCGGCGTTCTGAAGTCCATGGACCCAGGGTTGCCCCGGTGTTTGATCCCCGTGCCACGTATAATTGCTCCAGTTTCGTCCGGCGCGGGCTTTGTCTTTTCCGACCTTTCGAATGTGGTCATCGAGCAGGGCCATGGAATTGTTAAGCCGGTAGAGACCATACTTGCCGATGACGCCGAGTAGACCCATGCCGCCGCGCATCTTGAAGGTCCGCGTTCCGGCGCCGCCCGTTTCCGCGATCATCTCCTCAGGATAGCCCTGCTTGCGGAGAAGTTCGGAACCCTTTTCCCCGCTGTATCGCTTGCCGATGGCTACGTAGCCTTTGGCGATGTATTGAAGCGCGCTTTTCCAATCAATCTTGACGTGCACGTCTGTTCCGCGACTATCGAACTTGTATTTCGTTTTGATTTCCGGAGTCAGTTCGGGGAATCCCGCATCGGCCCATTCTTTCCAACCCTTGCGGATGATGGGGTGCTTCAACCGATAGGGTCCGTAAACGATTCGATGAAACGTATACCCTTTCGCGCATTGTCGTGGGTTCCAATTGGCCGTGGCTTTGTTTCCGTAAATATCTGAGTAGTCTTGATAGTTGTATTGTGTGCCCATTCGCGTGATGACGCCGTTGCGGGTGTAGGCCATCACCCGGCACGCATGAGTGTCATTGGGTGAACAAACCCAACTAAACGTACCGTCGTAGCGATATTGGTCGCGATAGATTTTCTCCCAATCTCTCGCGGGGTAATGGGCCAAGGGGTTTGAGATGTCCGGTCGAAAGGCCAGCGAACGGAGCGGCCATCCCAAAACGGATGCGGTTCCGAGGAGAACTCCTCCCGTATGCAAAAATTCGCGGCGTGTTGTGCCTTGGTGTTCAGCAACCATGGTTGACTCCTCTATTCAATCACCAGCTTTTGCCAAATACTGATGTTTTTCTTCCCATCTCGATCGCCGGCACTGCCGTTCCAAATCGCGAACGACACCGGCAGATAGTCACCCGATCGAAAGGCTCGCTCATCGGCTGCCTCTTTGCATTCATGCGGCAAGGCCAAACTGCGCTGCATTTGCACATACCATACGCCGCGTTCATAGACGGCTTGGCCTTCCACAAGTTGAACGTTTGCGGGTTTTCCCGCCAACGTGCCCGGTCCTCGAGCGACCAAACACTCCACCGGAGTTTTCAAGACTGGGTTGGCCACAAGGTTCCCTGCGCCCCACGCAGTCACGAATTCCGGCGCATGCTTGGTGATCGCCTCTCGAGGCCACTCGGTGACGGACATGTCAACAAGCCGGTAATCCTGCTCCGGGTACATGTCGACCGCACGATTGGGAAACGCGGCGTCGACATCCTGATAACCGGAGTTGATGTTCTTCTGGCGGTCGGCCTTCCACATCCAGATGTTGACGCCGCCGTTCTCTCCCCCACTTCCCATGTAGAAGGGCGGATCGCTCGACAGGGCGAACTGGATCGCCACAGCATCGCGGAACTCGTCATGACGAACCCCGCGCTCATCCACGGAAGGATCAAGCCAGGAGAATCGCAGTGCCAAGTCCTTGTCATTGTGCAACGCCTGAACCACGATCCCTTCGACCCGATCCTCCGTCCACCACAACGGAGTCAGACCCACGTACAAGGGGCGGGCTTGGTTCCACGCCGAATCCATCGGGCCGGTGGGCAATGAGCCCGTGACGTTGGGAGCCGAAAACGTGCCCTGGTGAAGCTGGGCTCGCTCTTGGGCCCCGACTTTCGCCAAGGATTGCACGTAGTGAATCAACCCCCAAACCTCTTCAGGCGTATAAACTCCCTCCGAGGAAGGCATGGGCGTTCCTTTCACGCCTTTCACAATCCGGGCGTAGAGCTGATGGCCTTCGCTGCCCCCTTTGAAAATGCCATTGACAAACGACCGCGGCGGAACGGGATACCCTTCGGCATCAAACTTCACCGCATCCGCTACGGGTTGACCATCGACGCCATGGCAGCTCGCGCACGCCTCCAGATAAACCCGACGACCTCGGAACCATTGCAAATCGTCAAAAGCTGGTTCCGGTGGCACAACCAACGCAGGACCGGGTTGCGTGCGCTTTGTGATCCAATTCGCCGCATCTCCAGAGGGAATTGCTTTCTGGGCCACTTGCTTTTGCACATCTGCTTTCGTCGCATCGACGTGAATCTGGCGAACGTACCGGACGAGCGCTTGCAAATCGGCGGACGGAAGATGCCCCCAAGGCGGCATGGCCGATCCCGGCATTCCCCGGCTGATCGTACTGAGCAAATCATCATCCGAGGGAATCTGATTTTGCGTGGTCGAAAGTTTGAAATTTCCTTGTTGAAAATTTCGCGGACGCGGGTTCATTAAGTAGGCGAACTTTCCCGCGCCGTCGCCGTTGTCCCCGTGACAGATCACGCATTGTTTCGCAAACAATTCCTTTCCACGTATCAACGGCGCGTCAGCAGTCTCGACGGGCGACCCGGGCGCGTGGCTCATCGGTTTTGCTGTACTACCCGACGCGGTGGAGGTCTTGGGAGCCGGATCGGGAGGTTTAGTTTCCTTAACTACAGGTTGTTGGGATTCCACGAAAACAAGGTGCGAGTCGTTTTTCCCCGAAACCTCGTTCATGGCGCAAGCGGCCATGAAAAGACAACCGCACACATAAATGACGACCGTTTTCGATCGAACCCCCTTGTCCAAAATGACGTGCCAACTCATCGTGCGCTCCTATGCTTTTAAGTTGCCGTTCCCCGCTCGGGCCCGCTTGAGGGCGAAGTCCTGCAGGGTTGTTTCCTCAAGAAACCGCGTGAGAGCGGCGTTGACTTCCTTCCATTTTTCATGAGCAGCGCAAGGATCATGCTCGCTGCAAATCTTGTTACCGAACGGGCAGGCTCTTCGATTGGCGTGGATCGGTTCAAACGGCGCCACCACGTCGAAAAGGCGAATCTCCTTGGTCGGTCGGGCAATCTGGAATCCGCCGCTCCTACCACGCGTTCCTTCGAGAATTCCGCTGCGGACCAAATCCCCGAGTATGGTGGACAAGTACTTTCGAGGAACGCCGGCGGATTCAGCGATTCGAGACCCGGGGATCGGACAGGCGTCCGCGTGCTCGGCCAGGAAGATCATCGCCCGAAGGGCGTATTCACCCGTGAGAGAAATCATCATCAACGCACCATTAGACCATCTAACCATAAATATATAGTCATATGGTTCGCTGTCAAGGGATTTTTTGAAGATTTTTTTGCAAATTGCTTTGCGTTTATCGGACCTTGTCCGCGACTCTTCGCCTATAAAGCAAGAAGCGAACCAAACCAAACAGCATTCGCCAGAGCAGCATCGCCCCCCGGCCACCCGCGCTTTTTTTGACCCCACCGCCGTCGCCCGCTAACATCAGTGTCCCCACTACTCAAGGAGGTGAAAATGTTTTCCAGTCGGCATATCCCAAAGGTCGCTTGTGTGTTGTTTTTGTTGGCGACGAGGCAAGGTTTTGCCCAATCGAGCTCATCAGTTTTGATCTGGGGAGACTTCTCTCAAAGTAACGTCCCCATCCCCAACACTGGGTTTGTTGCAATTGCAACGGGAGAATTCCACCACCTTGGATTGAAAACTGACGGCTCGATTGTTGCGTGGGGGCAAAACAACGACAACCAGATCAGCGTTCCCTCGCCCAATACCCAGTTCGTTGCGATCGGCACGGGAACAAGTCATAGTCTGGGCCTTAAGTCCAACGGTTCCGTGGTGGCATGGGGACGTAATTCAAGCGGGCAATGCAATGTTCCCGCCCCCAATAGCAACTTCATCGTCGTCGACGGTGGAAAGGAGCATAGCCTTGGGTTGAAATCCGATGGTTCGATTGTCGCTTGGGGATCGAGTTCCAACAACGTACTTGAAATACCCGTTCCCAACAGAGATTTTGTGGCCATTGCCGTGGGAAAATACCACAATTTGGGACTGAAGGCTAACGGTTCCATCGTCACCTGGGGATACAACGATAATGGACAATGCAATGTCCCTTCTCCCAATCAAGACTTCATCGCTGTTGCTGCGGGCGCCCGCCACAGTCTTGGACTGAAAACGAACGGCTCGATTGTCGCATGGGGACACAACGCGAATGGACAGATTAGCGTGCCGACGCCCAATTCGGGTTTCGTCCATATGGCTGCTGGGGGACTCCATAGTATTGGCATACGAGACCTCCGGACGTGCTTGAAACCCAGTGATTGCGAGGACGGGTTGGATTGCACCATCGACATGTGTTCTTTGCCGGCCAGCCTCTGCACTCATGTTCCTGACCACGGATTCTGCGCCGACTCAGTCTTTTGTAATGGCAGTGACCGTTGTGACTTGGTGCGCGATTGTGAAACCATCCCAAGGGACTGTGATGATTACGTAACCTGCACGATCGATTCATGCGTTGGGTCCTCCGATTCTTGCATCCACACTCCGGACGACAGAGTCTGTGATACTTATTGCCTCGAAACTTTGTACTGCGATCCAGTAACCGACTGCGTTTGTCGGGTTGGTATTCCCTTGTTTGTAGCGGCGGATGCTCCGGCGGGCGGCGATGGATCAAGTTGGTCGACGGCTTTTCGTGAACTTCAGGACGCATTGGCCGTTCCAATGATCGGTCGGCCGCATGAAATCCGGGTAGCCAAGGGAGTGTATCGTCCCTCTTCCCTTGGAACTTCGGCATCGTTCCAACTGCTAAACGGAGTCGAGATCAAGGGTGGATACGCCGGCCCAAGTACACCCAATCCGGATTATCGAAATCCAAAACGATTCGAGACCATACTTTCCGGAGATATGCCAAATCAAGACAGCCGGCACGTTGTCAACGGAAGTGGGACAGACCATACCGCGATTCTTGATGGGTTTACCATCAAGAACGGATATGGCGTTGGCGCGGGAATCTATATCAATCAAGGGGGCCCGACCATTCGGAATTGCCGGATCAGGGAAAACTATGGACAGCCTTACTTTTCGGGTGACGATGCCGCCGGGGTTTACTGTCGTGGACCTGCCCTTTTTGAGAATTGCATGATCGAAAACAACGAGGCCGGACGCGGAGAGATTGAACATGGCGGAAGTTGCGGAGGAATTGGAGCCTACAACGGTGCCGTTCTCGATGGCTGCACCGTTCGCAACAACAGAGCAGGTGGGGGAGATACGTTTTGTGAAGCTGGAACCTGTCACGTCTCTAGCCCAGGAAACGGCGGGGGGATTTGTGCGGACTCATCGGTTGTAATCCGAAATTGCTTAATCGTCGGAAATGGGGCTGGCTCGGCCGGGGCGGGTTCTTGTGCCCCACATCCGGGAGACGATTATCCCTGTGGGTTCGTTTACGGAACAGGTAATGGAATTTACGGAAATCCAACCATAACGAATTGCACGATCGTTGGAAATTCTTTCGGGAGAAGCGCCGTCGACGGGTCCGCGCGCGTTTCAAGCAGCATCGTTTGGGGGAATGGCGTCACGCTGGCCGACCAGGTGGCCGGCGGTGCCGTCATCGACCACTCCGATATCCAGGGCTGGAACCTCGGACCTCAAGACGGCAACTTCGCCGTGGACCCGCTATTCGTCTCAGGCCCATTGGGCGACTACTACTTGAGTCAGGAATCCGCCGGTCAATCCTCGGATAGTCCTTGTGTCGACGCCGGTAACGATCTTGCTGCGACACTTGGACTCGATCTTCTCACAACGCGAACCGACACCGTGGGCGATAACGGCATGATTGACCTGGGGTATCACCACCCACCTGACTGCGGGATGGATTTCTCCAAGTGCGATGGCACCATCGACCTCCGCACGTTTGCCGATTTTCAGAATTGTTTCATGGTCGACGATGAAGAATCCTATTCATACCGCTGTTTTGAATTCGACGCCGACGCGAATACTCTCGTCGACGGAGATGACTACAACGATTTTCTGACGTTATTCTTGAACGAGCCGTGAATTCTCGCTACCACACTCAGTAAGACGTGCAGCAAAACCGCCACCGGCTGTGTTCTGTCCGGATTCTCGCCTACCAAGTTAAGTTGTAAATCATTCTGCGTTCTTGCGCAGCAACTTTCGAACCTCAGCGACGTCCTTATCCCCACGACCGGAAAGATTCACCAGAATCGTCGACGTGGGAGGCAGGGTTTTCGAAAGCTCAACGGCGTATACCACGGCATGCGCCGGTTCCAGCGCGGGGATGATGCCTTCGGTTTGAGAGAGCAGGGTAAAGGCGTCGAGGGCCTCGTCATCGCTGACGGCAACGTAGTCGACGAGGCCTTGATCTTTCCAGAAGGAATGCTCCGGACCAACGCCGGGATAGTCGAGACCGGCGGAGATGGAATGTACGGGAAGAGTCTGGCCATCGTCGTCTTGCAGAACGTAGGTGCGCATGCCGTGCAGAATTCCCGGCGCGCCGACGGATAGCGTGGCCGCATGTCGACCGGGGGCGAGAGATTCTCCGCCCGCTTCGACGCCGATGCGCTTCACATCTGCATCGTCGATGAATGCCGAGAATATCCCAGCCGCGTTGCTGCCGCCTCCGACACAGGCGATGACCACGTCGGGAAGTCTGCCGGTTTGCTCGATCATTTGGGCTCTGGCTTCGAGGCCGATGATCGATTGAAAATCGCGGACCATTTGGGGGTAGGGAGGGGGACCCATGACGCTCCCGATGCAATAGTGGGTGCGATCGCTGGTGGCCATCCAATCTCGCATCGCGGCGTTGATGGCGTCTTTCAAGGTTTTCTGCCCGGTGTCAACAGATGTCACTTTTGCACCGAGAAGTTCCATGCGAAAGACGTTGAGTTCCTGACGGCGGACATCCTCCGCGCCCATGTAGACGACGCATTCGAGCCCGAGACAGGCACAGGCGGTGGCTGTAGCGACGCCGTGTTGTCCGGCGCCGGTTTCGGCAATGATGCGGGACTTGCCGAGACGTTGTGCAAGAAGCACTTGGCCCAAGGTGTTGTTGATCTTGTGCGCGCCGGTGTGGTTGAGGTCTTCGCGCTTCAGGTAGATCTGTGCGCCGCCGGTGGAATGACTCAGGCGCTTGGCGTGATAGATCGGGCTTGGGCGACCGACGTAATGGGTAAGCCAGTCTTGAAGTTGGTTCCAAAACGCGCGATCGTGCCGGGCGTCGACATACGCCTTTGAGAGATCGAGCACCGCCGTCATCAGGGTTTCGGGGATAAAGCATCCGCCGTATTCGCCGAATCGGCCTGTGGAATCAGGCTCCCATCGAGAATTCTGCGAAGGCATGATGTCGACAAGCATGGTTACTCTCAATCCGATCGTTTAAGTTTCGTCAGGTGAATGTAGCGGAGGGAGTCTCAGGCGGCAAAGGTTTGGCCGGGGAGATGGATGAGTGACAGAGCGTGACACTCTTGGTCGTCATTTGCGCGAAAACGCAGAAGTTAGCGGACGGTAGAGGTGGTTTTTGTGGTCCGATAAGGTTGTTACGTTGTTTCGGCGTTTTGACGTAAAGCGTTGTGGTTAAAATGGTTGTGGCGTATTCGCGTGTCAATTACATGCTCGCAGTGGCGCTTTACGGCGAATTCGGGGTAGGTTCATCTGGGCGTTATGTTTGTAAGTGAGGCTGGAGGCATGTGGGGTAAGGCTTGAGGGATTTAGTGTATGTGCCACGACGTGGCACTCTCGGAAGGTGAGTGGTTTTTGCCATCTGGTGATTTGGTGAATGAGGCGGCCATAGGCGTTGGGTCGAGGGGTCGACCCCAGGGGCTATGTTGACCAGAGTTGTGAGAGGGTCGAAGCGAGTTCGAGAAAGCGAGCTTTGCATTGTATGAAATCGCTCCATCTGCCGACGACGGCGTAGGAAGACGAAATCATGGCTTGACCGGTTCGGGTTTGTCGAGGTCTCCGGCTTGAACAAGTTTGACCTTCGGATGCGTGGGATCATCGCGAAAATCCATGAGTTGAACTGCGCGCGTTTGGGCTCTGGAAATGATCTTTCGGGCTTCGGCGAATATATCTGGATCAAATTCAGGTTTGAAGGAGATCAACCGAACAGTAGTACGCAAGACCCTAGTATATTCCCCTCGCTCGGCCAGCGCGACGTTTCCGAACCAGCGCGTGCCCTCGCACGAGCATGTGACCCGAGGCTTTTCTCCTCTCGCGCCAAAACTGGCTTGCCGTATGAGGTTGCCATTCGCTGGGTCGACCACCAATTCCCAAACGCCGATTCCTGAGTGTGGCGAAAACTGGCCCATCACGCGGAGTTCGCGCATGCCATCGGGTTTCAGAATATCTTCTTCAAGGTCACCCAGATCATCCTCTGACAATCGCCCCAACGCACATCGAATCCCCCTTAACGTGGTCATGCCGGATGTGTTGTCATCTGTTAGCGGAAAGCGATTCAATAGTACAGCGCCACGCGTCGGTACCGTGGTCTGATCGGGTGCAACGAGGAATCCGACGTATTCCAGGTATTCCTCGTGAACTCGCTGATCCCAAATCGTAGCACCTTCCGAACACATTGATAGAATAAGCCTATCTTGGGCATCAAAATCGCCACCTTGATACCCATCTGTATTAGGCGGAAAGTACTTTGGAGGCGGTAGTTCGGATGCTTTCCAAATGATAGCCATGACATCCTTGCCGATGGTGATCCGCATGACATGTGTCCCATTCCCCTGGCCCGGCATGAAAACAGAAACCGGTCGATTCTGCTCGACTTCCAGGGTGAATTCTCCCGGCATGCTCTCATGCAGGTTTGTAACCACAGAAGTTTTTTGACGATCATCCCCACCAATGGAAGAAGCCGCCCAAATTCCACAAGTCAACAAGAGAAGCACGAGGCCCAGACGCATATCGAACGTTTCAATTCGGATCATCGTTTCTCTCCATTCTTCAGGCGCAGCTTTTTCACCACGTTTCAAGCCTACTGTGTAACCTCAGGGACATCCGGTACAGGATTTCCTCATTCCTCTTAATTGCGGTGGTATTTCGTCGGCGATTATCCCTCCGCAGGGCCCGGTATCGCAACGTACCTGGTACGGGATGTCTTGAATGCACGTCGTCCCGCAACCCCAATAAATCTGTTGCCACGTGTGGAAGCCGCCGGGATTGCTCGTTTGACAATTGGGAAACGGAATCGGCAATATGTAAAGTACCTGAATCACCTCTCCGTCGATTCCCGTATTAAACGTATTGCATTTCGCCGGTCCCAAGCGGTACGGAAAGGAATCGCACGATGCGCTGATGATCGTATTCGTGATGCAACTGGTGAGACCACAAGGGCCCAAGGGATTGTCCGGGAAATGCCCACATTCGTAGTACACCGCAATCACCGGATGGCAATTCTCGCATTTGGGTCGGCAAATATCTGAAGGGTTGCATTGGGAGCCGTTGCCTTGGTAGGTTTTGTTTTGGGCTTCGCAGCAAGTTTGATTCGTTTCCTCGCAGGACCCCGAAACGAAATCGCAGCACGCCCCTTTGGGACTACAGACATCCATGCAGCATATATTGCCCGGCGGGCAGCATTGCCCATTACACAGTGTATCGCCGGGAGTACAGCAGGCGTAGGCCCCGCCATCCGAAAGACACACTTGAGTCGGGCTGCAACAAAGTGGCCCGCAGCATTTTTCCAAGGCCCCGCAGCATAGATTGTTTCCGCAGCATTTCGGTAACGTAGCCGGGCAGCAGTAATTTCCGCAGCACTTGGAACCCACCGGTTCGCAGCAGCCGCCGGGGACGTTGCAACACAGACCGTTGCAACAGTTGGCCCCACAACAGTGGGATAGACTACAACATCGTCCGCCGCAGCATTTTGTCGCGCTGGCGCTGCAACAGGTTGTGTTGCAGCAAATCGCCCTGCAATTGTAACAGGGGGGCGGGTTGCAAGGAGGAAATTGCAGGGTCCGCAGCAAGCCAAAAAGCGGCGAAGGAATGAACGTTTCTCCGTGCCACTTGGTGTCACCGCCTTCGTCCTCGTCTTCGTCCTCGATCTCGTCGCTCGGCGGGGCAAACGGTTCGCAAACGAGATCCATCACGGTTCGATCCGGCGCGGCACTCTGTAGTCCGATGGATCCTAAAGTGACCGGGGACCATGCCCCGACGGGGTTCGAAGAGGCCGGGGAGTTCCACAGA
>JBBTCX010000082.1:0-4109 GCA_038043045.1 Planctomycetota bacterium
TGGGTCGACCGTTTTCGCAATTGGCGGAGTTTATCGAGACGGCGTTGCCCGGCGTGGATGGTGGGGCCGTCGAGCGATCCATCAATCGAGCGGCTGAAAAACGAGCGGTGATTACGGAAACCCAAGTGGACCTATCGCCTTCTTCACCGGCGGCCTGCGGGGCGTTGGGGATGGGTGGAGTTTTCGGTTTGTTCATGGCGCCGGCGATGTTGTTTTTGTCGCAATCGACTTGGGGAAGGCATCGGAAATAGAATAAAAAAAGGGACCGGGCGAGTCCGAAATGGCTCGCCCAGGTCCCGAAAGAAGACTCGCGGATAGGATTATTCGCCTTCGCCTGGTTGTTCGACGTTGCGCATCGGATCCAAAGAACCCGCGGCGCCATCGGAGGATGTAAATGTCAAGCAGTAGGAACCCTGATACGGGCCGGGTTCTCTGCGATTCTTCCTTGTTTCCTGTCGAACGACGACTCGATATTCGCCCGACCACCGCAATACCGTGTTGATCTCCAACGGCAGCGGGCCTCTCACGCCAAGCTTGTATTCATCCTCGGCGTCGAATTCGTGATCGACGTTGTAGAGGACCAGTCGGGCGCGACCGTCGTCGCGACTTCCCTCGCCGACATCCAGAACAAACTTGACCTCTTCGCCCGCATGTCCGTCGAATCGAAACGTGTCGCGGTCGAAGCGTCCGCGCGGGTGATCGCCAAGGGCGGCACATTGAGTATTGACATTCTCATTGGTGAAGCACTTTCCAAGGGATTCGTCGCAATCATACCCTTCCGGACAAGGAGGTTCACCGTAGGCACAGGCCCCTTCGGCGCACAACTCTTCGCCGTTGCAGTACAGACCATCGGTGCAATCCGCATCTGATGCGCAGGTCGTGGGAAGCGGTTCGACGGCTGGGGCAACTTCCGGCGCACTCTCTCGGGCGACTACTAAAACGGTTGTGTCGAGTGTAACCGGCTCATGGTTTTCGCGGCCATGTTGATCAGGGCGCTCATCGCGAACGTAAGCCAGTCCAGGTGCCGGCGCAATGGCCGTTATCAACAAAGCCACTCCGCCAATCATCCAAGTTCCTGGTTTTTTCAGCCGTTGGTTTTTCAAAACGCTCATGCTTCCTTCCCTCCTAAAGACAACCAAGGTTATGAGGCCCATCGCATCAACTTATGGGCGAAAAGCGGTTCTGCCCGCCTCATAGGTGGGTACGGCTGTTCGCGCGGACCGGTCATTCGTTGGTTGAGAACGATGCCTCGATCGGAATGTACGATTCGTTCGGAATCGAGACAAACGTTATGCGGACGGGACTTGGGGTTCAAGGCACATTCGGCGGGTGTTGGGAGAACGCGAAAAATTGGGGCCGACCACCAAGCGTTGGGAGTGGGACTTACCACCAAGTGGAAATTCCCGCGTCACCTCCGAGCGTCCCAGCCGGACAGCTCGCCGAAGCCGAAGCGAACCTGTCGGCGTAGGAATAATATGTTATCTCGTCGGTACTTGGATTTACACCGTTTTCACGTCAAGGCTGCGAACGCGCGCCATGGTGATGAAGAGCAGCGCCAGGATAATCAGGCCCCACTCCGACACGGTCGGAATAAGAATCGGCGGGCAATCGTTATCATTAGCGTTCGTACAGCCAGTCGGGCAGCAACCGTCGCCGTTGATACACGCCGTGATCAGTACATCCGCCGGGCAGGCCGTCCCGGACCCGTCGCACGCTTCCGCCGGATCGCACGGACTTGTCGATTCGTGACACACATTGCCGGAAGCAAATCCATCCGCCGGACAATCCGCGCCGCTGCCATCGCAAACCTCTGCAACGTCACATATTCCCTGAACCGGACGGCACTCATTGCCCGCCGTGAATCCATCCGCCGGACAGCTCGCGCTGCTTCCAGTGCAATCCTCAGCCATGTCGCAAACACCAGCCGAAGCACGGCAAACCTGGCTCGACGGAGCAAACCCATTCGGCGCGCACGCAGCACTGCTACCCGTACAGTTCTCCGCCACGTCGCATGGACCGGCTGACGGATTGCACACTTGACTCGATGGCGCGAAAGCGTCCGGCGGACAAGCCGCGCTATTACCCGTGCAGTTCTCAGCCACGTCGCAAGGACCCGCTGATGGACGGCACAACGTCGAAGATGGCTGGAATCCATTTGGCGGACAAGCCGCGCTCTGACCGGTACAGAACTCCGCAGCACCGCATACCCCCGATGACGCACGGCAAACCGTACCCCCAGATACGAAGGTGCACGTCCCCGTGCAGCACGAACCAGGCGTTCCGTTTTGAGCACCGCTGTCGCACTGTTCTCCAACGGCTACAATTCCATCGCCGCAAACCGGACCGATCGAAAGTGCTATTTGACCGCTACCCGCCTCACCGGTACCCCACCCGCCGACTCGAAGCAGGTAACAATGACCCGATGTCACCGGTAGCATGAGGCGCGAGCTAAAGATAACCGGGTCGGCACCGGGGTCGGGATCGCAACCATCGTCATCGCACGCGATCAATTGCGCGGGTGGGCAAACACAACCTTCGTAAACCGCGATGCGCGAGTCATAGTTGGTAGCGGTGCAGAGATTGATGGAAAGAACGTCTGAGGCTGGTGCAATGAACTGATACCAAATGTCGGAACCGAGGATCAACGAACCGCCGCTGATACAGGATTGAGGCAGCGAAGGACCGTCTGTCATGGCACCAATGGTGCTAAAGGAGTGTGTCCCCAAGGAGATGGGTAAAGCGTCGTTGCAAGAATCGTTGATCGGCGGTTGTGGTGGGCAAACTTGCTGTGCTGTAGCCACGCATGTTTCATCCCACTGGTTGTTGCAGCAGAAGGGATCAATGCCACAGACTATGTTGCAACAGGAATTGTACGCGCAACCCGGAGTTCCGTGAGCCACAAGGCAATCGCCGACGGCCCCAATGCAACCGGGGATCCCGCAGTCAACAGCGTCGCACAATAAGTCTGCCGAGGGTTCGCCTCCCTCCGCCACGCAGGTCGATGGAATCTCGTTTTCGCAAATCGTATCGGCTGGATTCTGCGGATCGACCTTGCAACATGCCGTAGCCCCGCACGGTGGGTCAAACGCGGCCTGCGAACAAGTGACGCTAGGCTCCCATCGTCCGTCGCACTCGCCAACAAGCACGCCATCCGTGCAAATCCCGGACAACTGGTCACAGCACGCACCGGTCGGACCCTCGCCAAGGCATTGAACCGTAATGTGAAAACTTCCGCAGGCGTCACCGTCACCGTCCGTGCAACCATTGAAAAAGAACCCGGCTTCCCAAGCGGGTATACTAAGATCGTAGATCGCAAAATAGTCCCCGCTCTGACCAATCTCAGCCGGCGCACCGGCTTCGATCGGACCGGCGTTGTTATCGTCGTCGGCCCAAACAAGCCAAAACTTCGGTGGCAAGGTTACGCTCCCATCGAAAGTAAATGCAGCCTGTTCCAGGAACCCATTCCCTGTACCGTTGTAACATCCGCGCGTATTGGGAATAGGCGCAAGCGGTGCACCGGTGACCGGGACACTCGGATCATTCGACCACAGCTCAAACTCCATTTGAAACGGACCACCAATACCGGCGACATTGACGGAGTATCCGTGCAACTGGCAATTGGGAACAATTGGCATGATGTCATCGGCAGCAGTCTCACAGTTCAAACTCAAGTTGATTCCATCGCCACATCCACCCAGTCCGCCGCTTGTACACCCCGCGCCCCCGTGAAAAACGCCCGTTGGCGTTTCCGACTGATAGCCGACAAAAAACGTTTGGGCCGTCGCGCAAAAAATGTCCGCATACATGGCCCCGTAAAGACTTGGGTTCGCAAAAACTGCGTTACAGGGTAGGGTCGGCACATGAATAATGTTCGTGGATGCACCGATGGTCGGCGCCGCCCCACCAATCCAACCGGCCGTGTTCGTGCTGAAGGCCAATCCGAGCCAGAAATTCGTCGGGATCTTAACGGGTGCTGACTCCAGATCAAAGGAAAGTACGAAACCGCCGTTGTTGGGAAGCGATATGGGTCCGGAGACCAAAAAATCATGGATCACTTGCCCGCCCGCGCCGGGGCAAGCATTGAATATTTTTAACTGTGTGACTTGGAA
>JBBTCX010000083.1:0-24043 GCA_038043045.1 Planctomycetota bacterium
GTTCTGAAACTACCCGTTTCCCCTAAAGACGACGTTACCAGCTTGCTTTTCGCACACCGGGAATCAACCCCTCGTGAGCGAGCCTTCTAAAGCAAATGCGACAAAGTTTGAATTTCTGGTAGACGGCTCGCGACCGCCCGCACAACTCGCATCGCCGCACCACGCGGCATGCGAACTTTGGTTTCAACTTCGCCTTGAAAACCCACGCCTTCGTTGCCATGCGTTCCCGTTACTCTCCCGTCTTTCGAAACGGCATGCCCAAATGACTCAACAGAGCCCGGGCCTCCGAATCGCTTCTTGCGGTCGTCACAAACGTTACGTTCATTCCTTGACTATGCGTAATTCTCGCTATGTCGATCTCGGGAAAAATCGTTTGATCGGGCACACCCATGGAATAATTCCCACGACCATCAAAGCTTTTCGGATTGAGGCCTCGAAAATCTCGAAGCCGGGGAATCGCCGTGTTAATCAAACGATCCACAAACTCAAACATTCTCTTGCCTCGCAGGGTCACCCGGCAACCGACTTCCATATCCTTGCGGAGCTTAAAATTGGAAACGCTTACCGCGGCGCGGCGAATCTGGGGCTTCTGGCCTGTGATTTTCGTCAAGTCTCCCAACGCCGATTCCAGACGATTCTTGTCGTTGGCCGGCGACCCCGTCCCCATAGACACGACCACCTTTGAAAGCTTGGGAATCGCCATGGGGTTCTGGACTTCCAACTCCGTCGCCAGGGTGGACTGAATCTCTTTTTTGTACCGTTCCTGTAGCCTCGCCACGGGGTTTGCTCCGCAATAATCTTACAATCAGCCGCCTACGATTTACCTTTTTGCCGAAGTACATGCAGGACCGTTCCCGCCGTACTGACGCGCCGCTTTTCGACCACCTGACCCGCGTCGTCATACTTCACGTCGAAACGAACCCGGCTACCCCGGCCTTTACCACCCGTATCCACCGGCAACACGTTGGAAATATGAATGGCCGCTTCCTTCTGAACCCGACCGCCTTGCGGGTTGCGACGCGTGGGACGAACGTGGCGGTAGACCATGTTTACTCCCTCCACCACAACACGCCCACCATCGACATCCACCCGAAGCACCTTGCCGCGAGCACCGCGATGATCCCCTTGGATCACCTCTACCAAATCGTTTTTCCGTATGTGTTGAGCCATGAGTTCAACCTCAAGCGACCGAATCGCTCCGCCTCACGCGGACGCGTCTTCAGACCACTTCTTCCGCTAAGGAAATGATCTTCATGAAGTTCTTTTCACGAAGCTCCCTAGCCACCGCTCCGAAAATTCGAGTTCCGCGAGGTTCGTTTTTTTCATCCAGCAAAACGATCGCGTTGGTGTCGAAACGAACATAGCTTCCGTCCGCCCTGCGGGTGGGGGCCTTGCAGCGAACCACGACCGCTTTGGCTTTTCTGCGCTTGGAACGATCCTTTCGATCCACGCCACCGGAAAACTCGCTATTCGGAAGGCATTTCTTCACCGTAACCAGAACTATATCTCCGACGCCCGCCCACTGAAGGCGATATTTCCCTCTTCGCGCGGTACCACCCTTGTAAACGCGAAACACCATGGCCGCTTTGGCGCCGGTATTGTCGCAAACATCCACCATGGAGCGAAGCTGTACCATAACCCGTCATTTCCCTGGGACAATCCGTATGGAGTCCCTTTACGCCGTCCGGACAATCTTCATCAAACGCCAGCACTTCGACTTTGAAAGCCGGCGACAGGCGGTCACCTCAACAAAATCTCCGACTTTGGCCTCGTTCTTTTCGTCATGCGCTCGAAGCGTCGTGGATCGCTTTTGAAACTTTCCATACTTGGGGTGCTTCACAGAAAATTTGAATTGAACGGTGATGGTCTTGTCCCCGCGATCGGACACCACCATGCCCGATCGTCGGTCACGATGTCCACGAGACGCGGACGTCTCCGTTCGATTCATTTCCATCAAGGCCATCTACAAAACTCCCATCAACACGCGCCTTTTCCAAGCGCTTGAACTCAACCCTGCTTGCGGTGTCGTGCGACCGCCTCAAGATGATGCTGCTTTTCCTCAATGTCCTGTTCGCCACGTTCCCGCATGATCGTCAAAACGCGAGCAATATCCTTCCGCGCCGCCGTCAATTGATTCGGGTTCTCCAGTTTTTCTGTAACGGCCTGAGCCCGGAGATCAAACATATGCCGCCGCAACTGATCCAGTTGCATGTGCAAGTCGCCCATCTTCAATTCGCGAACATCTTCGATTTTCATGCAGCCTCTTTTTCGTATTCCACCCT
This sequence comes from Planctomycetota bacterium, assembly GCA_038043045.1. Classification (GTDB taxonomy): domain Bacteria; phylum Planctomycetota; class Phycisphaerae; order UBA1845; family UBA1845; genus JBBTCX01. The sequence goes on from JBBTCX010000083.1 coordinate 2,283, forward strand.
AAAAACCATGACGACGACGAACGAACCGGCAGGCATAGGGCATTTTATGGGCAATGCGGGCCAGCGCGGTTTTGGCTGCTTCCTCTTCAACTCCGCCGATTTCAAACAGGACCGCACCCTCCTTTACACGCGCCACCCAGAATGCTGGGTCGCCCTTACCCTTGCCCATTCGGGTTTCAAGCGGTTTCGAAGAAACGGGCTTATGCGGAAAAATCCGTACGAACACTTTTCCTTCACGGTGCAGAAAGTGTGTCGCCGCGACTCGTCCGGCCTCTATCTGTTGGGCCGTAATCCATCCGGCTTTCATGACCTGCAAACCAAATTCACCGAACGCAACGGTATTTCCCTTGCCCGCTCGGCCGCGGATTCGACCGCGCTGGCTCTTACGCCACTTAACTCGTTTCGGCATCAACGGCATGGGTGTTCTACTCCTGCGGCGCTTGAGGTTCCAATCGGAAATCCATTAGTAACAGCCTCAAGCACTTTAGCCACGTTTCCCCCGTCGATCGCGCGATCGACCGCCCGAAGACGTATCTTCCACCAAACCGATTTCTTCGCCATAGCGCCCTAGGTAGAGCCACACTTTGATTCCAATAGCGCCATAGGTCGTTCTGCAGGTCGCATGCCCGTAATCCACATGAGCCTGTAGCGTATGAAGCGGGATGGAGCCACGAAGTTGCGTTTCTCGCCGGGCCATTTCCGCTCCGCCTAACCGCCCACTGCAGGATATTTTGACCCCCTTGGCCCCGGCGGCCATGGCCGCGTCCAAACGAGTCTTCATCACGCGACGAAAAGCTGCTCTCTTTTTCAGTTGCTCGGAAACGGCTTCGGCGATCAATTTCGCATCACCGTCGGGAACCTTCACCTCGATGATGTTCAGGTTGATCTTTCGATCGATCAAATCCTCCAAAGACTCGCGAAGTTTGTCGACCTCCGCACCCTTGGGTCCGATGACCAAACCGGGACGGGCGGTGTACAGCATGACCTTGACTTCGTTGCGAGTCCTTTCGATTTCCACTTTTGAAACCGCGGCATAAGGAGCCTGCTTGTTCAACTTATCATCGATGAACTTGCGAATCTTTTGGTCTTCGATCAGGAATTCGGCATAGGCGGCTTTTGGCGCAAACCAGCGCGAGCGCCAGTCTTCCGTAATCCCGACCCGAAATCCAATTGGATTGACCTTTTGTCCCACGTCGTTCTCCGCGTTCCCCGTCCGCCGTCGTTATCGCTCCGCCACCGTCACGACGATGTGGCTGGTCCTTTTCAGAATCGGATGCGCCCGACCGCGATCCTTGGGTTGCCAACGATTGAACTGCGGACCTCCATCCACCCTGGCTTCTTCGACATAAAGCTTTCTCATGTCCGCTTCGGCTTCGTCCGCGTTCACCATCGCCGACTTTAAGACATTGCGAATCATGTGAACACTTCGCCGGGAGTTGAATCTCAATTCCTCCATTGCCGCCGCGCACGATCTTCCTCGAATCAGATCGATGACCAATCGCGCTTTTCGCGGCGAGATTCGCGCGAAGCGATGCTTCGCTGTCCAGCTATCACCTAATCCCATGACTCCACAAGCTCCCGGCAAAACGGCATACTACCGCGTCGCGATGTACTTACGCCTTGGCTACTTTCTTGCTTCCACTGTGGCCTCGAAACGTTCGAGTAGGACTGAATTCACCCAGCTTATGCCCCACCATTTCTTCCGTCACGTACAAGCCGTGAAACATCTTACCGTTGTGAATCTCGAAACGATGACCAACGAATTCCGGTACAATCGTACAACGGCGCGACCAAGTGCGAATGGCGGACGTCGCCCCGGCACTCTTGCCATCCATGACTTTCTTAAAGAGCTTCGCGTCCACAAAGGGACCTTTTTTTTCAGAACGAGCCATGGTACTGCCTCTCCGTCAACCCGAAAAACATCTTGAACTCGGCCATCTTACTTCCGCTTCGGCGTCGGCAATTGTCCGTAACGTCTGCTCTTTCGACGGCGGAGAATTCGACGGTTCGAAGTTTTATTCGGCGATCGAGTTCGGCCACCTTTGGAAAGCAAACCTGTCGGGCTACATGGATGCCGCCCGCCGCCACTGCGACCTTCGCCGCCCCCTAACGGATGGGCTACGGGGTTTTGAGCAGTACCACGAACGTAAGGACGAATTCCACGATGTCGTGATCGACCAGCTTTTCCCCAGCGAATGTTTTGATGTTCCACGTTTCCAAGTTGACCAATCGTCGCCCGACATTCGACGCGTACTTCGCGCATTTCACCCGACGGCAAAATCAACACCGCCCATTCACTACCCCGAGAAAGCAACCTTGCCGATCCCCCCGCGCTTCGAACGAGCTTTCCGCCTTGCCCGGCGTTCAATTCGACGTTGTGAATCTCCAGCCCTTGGGGGATCGCCTTAATTGGAAGCGAATTGCCAAGCTTAGGCTCAACGCTTGGTCCACTCTCCACAAACTCGCCGACTTTCAAGTTCACGGGGGCCAGAATGTACCGGCGTTCCTTGTCTTGATATTCGATCAGTGCGATGTGGCAAGACCGGTTGGGATCATATTCGATGGACAGAACTTTGCCTTGACTCCCGTCTTTGTTGCGCTTGAAATCAATGCGGCGATAAATCTTGCGCGCTCCGCCCCCGCGATGACGGGCGGTAATAAAACCATGATGATTTCGACCGCCGTGTTTCTTAAGCCGCTCGCAAAGCGACTTCTCCGGACGATTCCGAGGATTGTTCAGCTCGGCGTAATCGTTGACCGTAGACGCCCTTCGTCCAGGCGATGTGGGTTTATAAGTTATGATGGCCATCGTACCGCCTCGCTTTGATCCATGCCCGTTTCCCCCGTTGAGAAACGAGCCCCTATCATCCTCTAGTTAGAACAAGTCAATGTGTGATTCCGCATGGAGCACAACCACGGCCTTTTTCCAATCCCGCGTTTTCCCAAGCTTGAACCGTACTCGACGTCGTTTTCCTTTTCGATTCGCCGTTCGAACCGTTTGAACTCGAACATTATAAATCTTCTCGACTGCTTGTTTGATGGTGGCTTTGGTTGCATCCGGGTGAACCTCAAATGCATACGCCCCGCCACGGGCCGGAAGGCTCTTGGTCGCTCCGTGCGACGATTGCGATTGACGGGTCCCCTTCTCCGTTACGAGCGGCCGGCGAACCACATGATAAATATCCATGACTTCGCTCTCCGCCTACTTTTCTCTTGACCGAGTGGCCATCGCGCTGGTCAGGCGATCAAAGGCCGGTCTTGTGAAAATCAGTTTCTTACGACGAAGAACCTCATAAGCCGTGAGTTCCTCGATCAGTCGTACATCCGTCTTCGGAATATTCCGCGATGAAAGATAAACCGTCTTGTCCAGATGGTCCAAAGCCAGGACACACCCACGATCCACGCCTAACGAAGAAAGCATTCCCGCGATCACTTTTGTCTTGGGTTCCGAACATCGCAGTCCGTCAACAATCAGAGCATCCTGAGATTGAATTTTCACAAGGATTGCGTTGTTTCTGGCCAATCTCCGCATTTTCTTAGGGAAGGTCACCGGCGAAGAAGGGACCCGCTTTGCGAAAGCGCGGCCGCCACCTCGCCGAGTCGGCGTACGAATCTGTCCCGCCCGAGCGTTGCCCGTTCCCTTTTGCCGATACAATTTTCGCGTTGAACCGGCCGTATGCTTTTTGCCTTTGGTTCGTGCGCTATAAAGCCGCTGACGATCAAGGAAGGCAACAATGGCCTGCTTCAGGAGGGGAGGCCGAACCTCACCTCCCAAGGACTCCGGATCAATCTCCGCCTGTCCGGTCTGTTGCCCATCCATATTAAAAACGGGTACCGACAACATCTTGTTTAAGACCGCCGTTTCTTCGCTTTTTGAATTACAACCAACGATCCATTGGGGCCCGGAATACTACCCCGGATCACCAACAAATCATGTTCCACATCCACCTTAAGAAGCCGCAACGGTCCCGTTGTGCAACGCACATCTCCCATGTGACCGGCCATGCGTTTTCCTTTTTTTACGGATTGACCCGTTCCCCGAGGTGCGTGCGCGCCGATGCCGCCGGCGGAACGGTGTTTTCTCTCCGTACCGTGCGAATTAGGCAAGCCGCCGAATCCATGCCGCTTCATGACACCTTGAAAGCCTTTTCCCTTTGTCGTTCCCGAGACATCCACGTACTTGACTTCGCCTTGGGTAAAGTGGTCCACCGTGACCACATCGCCCGCCTGAACGGACGTCGCCTCCTCCAGTCGAATCTCTCGAACAAAACGCTTCGGGCCTGTCCCGGCTTTGGCTGCGTGACCAATCATCGGAAGCGTGGAGCGATGCGGTTTCACGTCATGAAACCCCAACTGCACGGCATCGTAACCGTCCTGCTCCTTGCTGCGAACCAACAAGGCCACGCATGGCCCGGCCTTGACAACAGTGACAGGCTCCGTCACTCCGCGATCGAGTATGATCCTGGTCATGCCGATTTTTGTGCCTAACAATGCCGGGATCATAAGCGAAACCTCTACCCGTGCCCGCATTCGGCGAGCTTATCTTTTGCTCACTCCGTGCGATCAAGCTCACACGGCTCAATGTCAAAAAAAAGGAAAAACGCTGGAACCGCCACGCGGCTCACCCAAGAGCAAACTACCCGAGCTAAGTTTTAATCTTTACAAATACGCCCGCCGGAACCTGAATACGATTGATCGCTTCCACGGTCCGAGCCGTCGGCTCACTGATGTCAATAATTCGTTTGTGCGTACGCATCTCAAATTGCTCTCGCGATTTTTTATCTATATGCGGGCTACGAAGCACCGTATATCGTTCAATCCGCGTAGGCAACGGAATCGGGCCGTGAACCTTTGCACTGGTTCGTTTCGCCTGCTCCACGATCTCCCGCGAAGACGCATCCAACGCCCGCGGGTCGTAGGCTTCCATGCGAATTCGAATTCGGTTCTTAGCGCTCACCGCCGGACCTTCCTTCCAACACAACGACACAAACCTCGCCTAAATGGCAGACCGGCAAGGATAAAGCAATTCCAATGCCTGTCAACCGTCGATTCTAACATTCTTTTAAATTATGGCCGCATCCAGAAATTGGCCCAGCCATTTAAAAATATAAGTATGAAACGCCACCATGTGTCGACTTTGAGCGCAATTCGCGCGTCGCACGTCAAATGAACCTTCTTCAACTGCTATTTAGCCAACAAGTGCCTTCATTTCTGAAGCGGAAACTGGAGCATAATGAGATGGGGTCATGGTTGCGGTAGCTCTTCCCTGAGACAAACTTCTAAGTCTGGTGACATAGCCAAATGTTTGAGACAGGGGAACATCCGCAAGGATTACGCGGTCAAAATTCCTTGCAATGGTATCTCGAACCGTTGATTTCCGTGCATTTAAGTCGCCCATAATGGACCCGAAATAGTCTTCGGGAGTATGAACCTCGGCGGCCATGATGGGTTCCAGGAGAACCGGTCCCGCTGCTTGCATGGCCGCATAAAAAGCAGTCCGAGCAGCATTCTCGAAGGACACGTCCGAGCTATCTTTCTCATCGTCGTGAACGGAAACCACGGTCGCCGTCCAGTCAATCACGGGGTATCCCCCAAGGACCCCGCTTTGGCTCGCGTCGACAATTCCTCGCTCGATGGCTTGCACGAACTCAGTCGGCAAAACCGCAGATTTTGCGGCTTGATGGATGACCTCGTGGGAATGTGTCGTGGACTGCCGCTTACGAGGTTCGAGGCGCACGCGAACCCCGGCGAAGTGTCGGCGTCCGCCGATTTGACGATCGAAAACTCCATCCCCTTCCCCCATCGTGGTTACGGTCTCTCGGTAGGACACTCGCGGTTTCCCCACAATAACGTCGACGCCCATATCCGATCGCAGCCGCTGAACCATAATCTCTACGTGCAGTTCGCCCATTCCGGAAATCAACGTTTGGCCCGTTTCGGAATCCACGTTGACGCGAAGGGTTGGATCTTGCCGAGTCAGTGCTCGAAGCGATTCAACCAGCTTGTCCCGGTCCTTGGAAGAACGCGGCTCCACGGACACGCTGATTACCGTTTCTGGAAATTGAATGGATTCCAGCAGAACGGGAAAACGCGGATCACAAAGAGTATGCCCGGTCAGCGCATTCTTCGGTCCAATGACCGCCACGATGTCCCCGGCATGGGCTTCATCCAATTGTTCGCGCCGCTTGGCGAACATCCGATAGAGGCGACTGACGTTTTCCTTTTCAGCGGTCGCGACATTCAACAATCTTGAATTGCTTTTCAGCACTCCGGAATAGATGCGAAGATAGTAGAGGTCGACGGGCTTGTCCGCCACAATCTTGAACACGAGTGCCACAACATGGCCCTTCGGATCGTTTGAAATGGATTCGGTGGCGCCCGGGCGCAAGGGATTCACGGCTTGGACCGGCGGCGTATCGAGCGGGCTTGGCAAATAATCACAAACCGCATCCAACAGACGTTGAACGCCGACAAACTTCAGCGAGCTCCCGCACAACACCGGGGTAAGTACACGACGCAAGGTGGCTTCGCGTATCGCCCGACGGAGGACAGCGGGCTCCAATGGTCGGTCATGCAAATAAGCATCCATCACCCCTTCAGAGGTTTCCGCGAGGAGTTCGATCATTTCTCGTCTGGCGCTTTCGGCTCGCTCGGAAAGATCGGAAGGGATAGCGCGTTCTTCAAAATTTCCCCCGAGCTCATCCGTTTTATAATAAACGGCTTGCATCGTAATGAGGTCAATGAGGCCTAGAAACTCGTCGGCGGCGCCGATCGGCCATTGCAAAATCAAGGGTCGCGTTTGCAGTCTTTGACGAATGGATTGAACGGCTCGCTCGAAATCCGCACCGACTCGGTCCATCTTGTTGACGAAGCAAAGTCGCGGAATTTTGTAGCGGTCGGCCTGTCGCCAAACGGTTTCCGACTGCGGTTCAACGCCTTCCCGCGCGTCAAAGACCGCCACGACGCCATCCAACACCCGCAACGATCGCTCCACCTCGGCGGTGAAATCGACGTGGCCTGGCGTGTCGATCAGGTTGATGTTGTAGCCCTTCCAAGGGCAACTGACCGCGGCGGAATAGATGGTGATGCCGCGTTTTTGTTCCTGCTCGTCGAAATCGGTGGTGGTGGTGCCGTCGTCCACCTCACCCATGCGGTGTGTTCGACCCGTGTAGTAGAGGATGCGCTCGGTCGTGGTGGTTTTTCCCGCGTCAATATGAGCGGCGATGCCGATGTTGCGAACCACAGACAAATCGAATGTCATACTCTCCGTCTCGTGCCAAGCCGCAATTCAGTGCCCGGTGCCGTGCAACCTCCTATCGACACAACGAGCCCGCTCGTCCACACGCGCGGGCTCATCGCCTAGACCCTGCAACAACGGAACTACCAAGCAAAATGGGCGAACGCCTTGTTGGCGTCGGCCATACGATGCACGTTTTCCCGCGTGGTGACGGCCGTACCTTCGCCTTTGTAGGCGTCCATGATTTCTTGCGCAAGGCGATCGGACATCGGTTTGCCCGACTTGTCTCGCGCCGCGTCGCGAAGCCAACGAAACGCCAGAGACTGTTGACGTTTTCGATCCACGGGCATCGGAACTTGGTAGTTGCTACCGCCGACGCGTTTGGATCGAACTTCAACGTTCGGCTTGCAACGGTTGATGGCCTGTTCAAAAACTTCCAACGGAGGAACATCCTTCACGCGTTTGCCGATGGTGTCCATCGCGTCATAAAACACGCGTGTCGCCGTGGCCTTCTTACCGGCGTACATAATGGTATTGATGAACTTTGCGACCAATACGCTGTTGTATCGCGTATCCGGATGTAACTGGTCAGCGGAAGCCGTCCACTTCTTAAATGCCATGAAGTCCTCTATCCAACGTCCCTGGTACCGCGACAAAAAAATCGCCGAAGATCCAAGAACCGTACCAAAGAAACTGCGAAAACCAACTCTATCATCGCCTTGGGCAAGAAAGGCAAAGCCCCGACACCCACCGCGGCGCTCCACCCACCCAATTGCCACGACGCCCACCACACACCCAACGCAAAAATCACCAACAGTCCGGCGATTCCCGCAAATAAGAGCCTAAACCAAGATGCCGGATTCCCTGACGCAAGGAAGCCCATAATGAGTACGCTCACGGGGAAAGCCAGCAAATATCCACCGGTAACGCCGGCCAATCCCAGTTGCGATGCAAAGACGGGTGCCCCGGCGCTTCCGACCACCAAGTAAAGCAACAAGGCGGCCACGCCCATCGACGGCGGCAAGATCAATCCCGCGATCAACACGATCAAGGATTGCAGCGTCATGGGAATCAACGTCCCGGGAACGAGAATTCGAACCTGTGCGGCCACCGAGATCAAAAAACAAAAGAGAACCGGAATAGCAACCTGAAAAGCAATGGGCCGAACACTCCGCTTTGAGGATGTGCTCCATTGCAAAACCCCGCTGCTGCCTACCGGCACTTTTCCAGCTATGGACATACATTGACTCGGTCGGATCGACATTTCTTACTTTCGCCGTTTGACCCCATACTTGCTGCGACTTCGATTACGCGGACGACCATCTTTATCATTCTCGACGCCGGCGCAATCCAAGGTACCCCGGACAATATGATATCGAACGCCGGGCAGATCCCGCACGCGGCCGCCACGCACAAGCACAATCGAGTGCTCTTGAAGGTTGTGATCCACACCCGGTATATACGCGGTGATCTCCCGACCGTTGGTCAAGCGCACACGAGCAACCTTTCGAAGGGCCGAATTCGGCTTTTTCGGGGTTTGCGTTTTGACGATGAGACAGACGCCCTGTCGCTGAGGACATTGGTCCAAGTCACGAACTTTCGACTTCTTGACAGTGTCCCGTCTGGGCTTGCGAACCAGTTGATTAATCGTCGGCATGGTTTAATTTCACCCTTTTTTGGGGAATCCTACTCCCCTCTGTTTTCACTCTAGGAACGGCTCGATCCACCCAACGTCAGATTCAGGGAGGACCCAGCCGCAACGGACTCTTCAATCAGCGCCGGAGACGAATTCGCCTCCGACATACCCAACAGCGCGGAGGGCAGCGAAACGCCGCCTTGTGGAGCAAGCGCCGACATCGGTTCATCCGGAACATCAGCGGGGAAATCCGTCGGCAGCGGAATCGGCTCGCCCAAGTGTCTGATTCTCATTCGCTGGTATCGCTTGAATCCGGTCCCCGCCGGAATCAAGTGGCCTAGTATGACGTTTTCCTTTAGCCCACGCAACTCGTCGGTCACCCCGCCGATCGCCGCTTCGGTTAAAACTTTCGTCGTTTCCTGGAAAGAGGCAGACGAAATAAACGAATCGCTCGACAGACTGGCCTTGGTAATTCCAAGAAGGAGAGTCGTGCCCGCGGCGGGTTTGGGTTTACGGCCCTTGGCGGGTTCACCGCCCGCCGCCTCGGCCTCCTCATTCAGCTCAGCGAGTTTGGCCCTGGGAAGAACGTCACCCACGGTCACTTTTGCATCGCCCGCGTTAGAGATCACCACGCACTTTGATAACCGCTCATTTTCCTTACGAAACCGGAATTTATCGGCCACCTCGCCCGGGAGGAACGACGAATCTCCCGGATGATCGACCTTCACCTTGCGCAACATCTGGCTTACGATAATTTCAATGTGCTTGTCGTTGATCACCACGTTTTGGCTTCGATAAACGGACTGAACCTCCAAGAGCAAGTATTGTTGCAGCGCCTCTTCACCCTTAATTCGCAAGATATCGTGGGGAATGAGCGGACCGTCGATCAAAGGATCACCGGCCTCCACTTGATCTCCCGCGTGCACCAACAAATGGCGATCCTGCGGAACATGATGTTCTTTTTCCATGCCGCTGTCGTTCTCCACGACAATGGTCATCTTTCCGCGACGCTTATCGGGGCTGATCTTCACCGTGCCGGAAATCTCGGCCATGACCGATGAATCCTTGGGTTTCCGAGCCTCGAAGATCTCGGTCACTCGAGGCAAACCGCCGGTGATATCCTGCGTACCGCCCATGGCCCTTGGCTGACGGGCCAGGAGCATACCGGGAAGAATCTGTTGACCCTCCTGGACTTCGATGCGCGCCTTGGCCGGCAGGTAGTGATAATCCAAGACGTTTCCGTTGTTGTCCTCGATGATGATCTGCGGATGCTTCTCCCCTTTGTGCTCGATGACTACGAATCTCGAACTGCCGACTTCTTGCTCAAGACGCACGGTTTCCCCATCGGCGACGTCCTGGAAACGAATGCGCCCGGGCACTTCGGACAGAATCGGAGTCAAGTGCGGGTCCCATTCGCAGAGTTTGTCGCCACGGGAAACTTTCGACCCGTCTTTGACGAGCAACACGGCGCCATAGGGGACCTTGTCGCGCGAAAGCTCCCGACCCTTGTCGTCCACAACGAGGATCTCGCCGTTTCGCTTCAAGACCACGGTACGATTCCCGCCACCTTCCACGGGAACGTCGACGGGGTTGAGCTCGTGATAACGCACCGTGCCTTTTTGCGTGGTCTTGAGCACGTTTTCGAGGGCGGTTTTCTGGGCGACGCCACCGGTGTGGAATGTTCGCATCGTGAGCTGGGTTCCGGGTTCGCCGATCGACTGCGCGGCGATGATTCCCACGGCCATGCCTTCCTCGACAAACCGTCCAGTCGACATGTCCATTCCATAACACAGGGCGCAGATGCCGCGAGGACTCTCACAAGTTAACGCACTTCGTACGCGGAGAATGTCGAGACCAAGGTCTTCAATCTTTGCAGCGATTTCCTTGGTGATGATTTGATTTTCTTCCACAATCAATTTGTCGTTGACCGGATTTCGAATGTCGTCCCGCGCCACGCGACCCACGATGCTCTCGCGCAACGCAATGTCGACTTCCTCGCCCTTGTATGTCGTGCCTTTGGTCACCGCGTTGATCGTACCGCAATCTCGTAAATTGATAATGACGTTTTGGGCCACGTCGGCGAGCTTACGAGTCAAGTATCCTGAATCCGCCGTCTTGAGGGCCGTGTCCGCCAACCCTTTACGAGCACCGTGCGTCGAGCTGAAATACTCCAACACCGAAAGACCTTCTCGGAAATTCGCCTTAATCGGCGTCTCAATGATTTCGCCCGAGGGTTTGGCCATCAGAGCACGCATTCCGGCCAACTGACGAATCTGGTCGACGCTACCTCGTGCACCGGACTCGGTCATCAAATAAATGGGGTTTAGATACGGGGTGGCCGCCGAATCGTTTGGCGAAGCGTAGCTGTTGTCCTTTTTGCGGAAATCCTCGCGCAGCTCCACCATCATCGCTTGGGTGACTTGTTCACGCGCATGAATCCACACGTCGATCACCTGATTGTACCGCTCCAACCGCGTCAGCGTCCCTTCATCAAAGGCTTTTTGAATCTGGTCGACTGCTTTTTGGGCGACATCGATGATTTTCTGTTTGGCGGCCGGGATGCGCATGTCGGTCACCCCGAAAGATAGACCGGCCAACGTGCTGCGCTTGAAACCGAGCGTCTTGATATCATCCAACAAGTCAATCGTGGCCGCTCGTCCCAGGAGTTCATGGCAATCCGCAACCAAGCGCACCAATCCCTTTTGGGATAACGGACAGTTGTAAAACGGCATGGGTTCGGGCAAAACCTCGTTTAACAAGATCCGTCCGATGGTTGTGAGAATTCGACGGTTTTCCGGCGTCGGTTCCGGTTTGGCGTTCGCCGCCGGAACCAAGAGTTCTTGATCGATTCGAACGCAAATCCGGTCGTGAATCCCAATTCGCTTTTGATCATAGGCCATGATCGCTTCAAACGTGTCGGAGTATCGAGGCACCTCGCGTTCACTCAGCTTGGGCGTAACGTGATCCGTGGTCAGATAAAAAATTCCCATGACCATGTCTTGCGTCGGCGACATGATCGGGCTTCCATTCGCGGGGCTGAAAATGTTGTTCGTTGACATCATCAGCACGTGGGCTTCGACCTGAGCCTCGATGGACAACGGCAGGTGAACGGCCATTTGGTCCCCGTCGAAGTCGGCATTGAACCCCTTGCAAACGAGAGGATGAATCTTAATCGCGTTGCCTTCCACCAACACGGGCTCGAAGGCTTGGATACCCATTCGATGCAACGTCGGGGCACGGTTCAACAGAACAGGATGCTGATAGATCACCTCTTCCAGAATGTCCCAAATTTCTTGGTCGCGGCGCTCCAGCATCTTCTTCGCCGATTTGATGGTGTCGGCCAATCCCCGTTCCTTTAGCTTGCGGATAATAAACGGCTGATAAAGTTCCAGGGCAATTTTCTTGGGCAGACCGCACTGATGAAGTCTTAGTTCCGGTCCCACCACGACCACCGATCGCGCGGAATAGTCCACCCGCTTGCCCAACAAGTTCTCGCGGAATCGACCCTGCTTGCCCTTGATCATGTCGGTCATGGACTTCAAAGGTCGATTGCTGGAACCCAACACAGGCCGGCGACAACGCCCGTTATCAAAGAGCGCATCCACCGCTTGTTGCAGCATTCTCTTTTCGTTCTGAATGATGACCTCGGGCGCGTTGAGGTCGACCAGTTTTTTCAGACGACTGTTTCGGTTGATAATGCGCCGATAAAGATCGTTGAGATCGCTCGTCGCGAAGTTCCCGCTGTCCAACAAAACCAACGGCCGTAAATCAGGCGGAATAACCGGAATGACTTCCAACACCATCCACGCCGGATCATTCGGCGAATGACGCAAGGCCTCGACGATCTTCAACCGCTTGGCAAGGTCTTTTTCACGTTGCTTACTTCCCGTCTTGATGAGTTCTTCGCGCAACGTCACCGATAGGTCGGTGAGGTTCTGCCTGGCCAGTAGTTCTTTGACCGCCTCGGCTCCCATCAAAGCCGTGAACGAATTCCCGTATTTTTCCTGAGCGGCGCGAAACTCTTCTTCGGTGAGAAGCTGCTTGGGCTTCAAAGGCGTGTCACCCGGATCGATGACGATGTAGTCTTGATAATAGACGACCTTTTCAAGGCTGGTGGTTTTGACCTCAAGCAACGCACCCAACCGCGAGGGCATGGACTTGAAAAACCAAATGTGCACAACAGGCGCAGCGAGGTTGATATGCCCCATTCGTTTGCGACGGACGCGGGAATGGGTGACTTTGACCCCGCAACGATCACAGATGATTCCCTTGTGTTTCGTTCCCCGAAACTTACCGCAAGCACATTCCCAGTCTCTTTCAGGACCGAAGATTCGCTCGCAAAACAACCCGTCCCTTTCAGGTCGATAGGTGCGGTAGTTGATCGTCTCCGGTTTTTTCACCTCACCGAATGACCAACTGCGAATATCATTGGGAGATGCCAACGAAATGTGGACGCGCGTGTAATCATTTACGCGATCGTAGATATTATCCAACATAAACAGTGCACCCCTTTTTGCGTTAAACCATCATCCAAGGGCGAATCCGTTACCCGGGCTCATCGTTACGTACGTTGCGAGGTTTCGTAGACCTCCGAGCCTGCATGAACCAAGGAATGCTCCTCGGCTTTTGATTCGAGTTCCATGGCCACAACTCCGCGCATTTTTCGAAACCCGAGCTCCTCGCAGAAGTCCATCTCCGTTCCATAGGCCATCGCGTCAATTCGCTCCACGCCGAACCGCCGCAGCGAATCGATGACCGAACGCGCCATTCGCTCGGCGATTCCGCCCGCGTCGTGCTCAATTCGACCATCTTTTTTGGTGACACAGGCCGGCCCTTGGAATGCAGGGTCCAGCTTGCATTCCGCCAGGCGACCCCACATTCCATCCGTAATTCCTCGGGCAAATCCAATGACTTCCCCGTTTCGTCTTGTGGTCGCCACGCAAAACGTGCTTTGCAGCATCCGCTCGATTTTCTCAAGAGAATGCGTGGTCTGGTGATTCTGTCGCTGGTAAAAGGTCAGCAGTTCCTCCGGTCCTGGCTTGACCTCGGTCTCAAAAACGATGTCGTCGTACATCATGTTTGCTCCGTATTGTCGAAATCCATCGCCAACGCCTTTTTCAACCCACAAGAGTTCCGCACCTTTCGAATTCTACCCCTCGACTCCTAGGCCTATCCCACCCGTTTCTTTTCTAAATAGATGTTCAGGCAAAGCCCGCGAATCTCGTTGCAAAGGACATCGAACGAAACCGGAGTTCCGGCTTCCAAGGAGTTCTTCCCCTTTACCATCGTTTCATAAATCTTCGTTCGGCCCTCCACGTCGTCGCTTTTCACGGTGAGAAGCTCCTGAAGGACATACGCCGCTCCATAGGCCTCTAGACCCCAGACCTCCATCTCGCCGAAACGTTGTCCACCGGTCCTGGCTTTTCCGCCCAGCGGTTGTTGTGTGATCAAACTATAGGGACCCGTCGCTCGCGCATGAATCTTGTCATCCACCAAGTGATGCAGCTTGAGCATGTAAATGTAACCCACCGTGACCGGCTGATCGAAAAACTCGCCCGTTCGTCCATCTCGCAGGCGAACCTTTCCGCCGTGCGGAATTTTCGAAAACCGAAGATTCTTCTTGGCAGCGTCGCGCACCGCTTCCGGCGAAGATTCCCGCTCTGTGGCCGCCTTATTCGCCTCCGCCATCGCTTCGTGGATAATCTTTTCCGTAGCCCCGTCGAACACGGGCGTAACGGCTTGGAATCCCAAAACGTGCGCCGCCCAACCCAAATGCGTCTCTAAAATCTGTCCGACGTTCATACGCGAGGGTACGCCCAACGGATTCAGCAAAATATCGATGGGGGTTCCGTCTTCAAGGAACGGCATTTCCTCGACCGGGAGAATTCGTGCGATCACACCCTTATTGCCGTGTCGACCGGCCATCTTGTCGCCCACGGAAATCTGTCGTTTCGTCGCGACATACACCTTTACCATTTCAAGAACGCCGGACGGAAGTTCATCCCCCCGCCGCATCTGGGCTGATTTGCGATCGCGCTCTTCGAGCAATTCCTCCATGCGAGGCCAAAACCGATCGATGATCTTCATCGCGTCTTTTCGCTTCGTCGCGGGCTTGATCCATTTGGGATCACGCGTCCGAACGTGGTCGCGGAAGATTTCGATTTGCTCCAAAATCACCTCTTCCAACGTGCTATGACCGACCTTCTGCCT
The DNA here is from genome assembly GCA_038043045.1 of Planctomycetota bacterium. GTDB lineage: Bacteria > Planctomycetota > Phycisphaerae > UBA1845 > UBA1845 > JBBTCX01. Next base: position 17,366 of record JBBTCX010000083.1, read on the forward strand.
GGTGTTCGGATCGATCATGGGCGTTTCGATGACCAGTTCAATCTCCTCGCACATTTGTTTGAAACAACCAATGACCCGAAGATTCATGGCCTGAAGATACGCCTGCACCTCTTGCTCAAGGGCTTTTCGCTGGTCGTCGGTCATGTGCAACCTTCGACTAAATCGCTTGGCCCCAATCACAATCCCTTCTTCACCGGCCGGCAATTCCAGCGAATCATTCTTCACATCCTCGCCCGCCCGACCGAAAATGGCATGCAGCAATTTTTCCTCGGGGCTCAGTTCCGTTTTGGATTTGGGACTCACCTTGCCCACCAAAATGTCCCCTTGCCCAACGCGAGTTCCAACTCGGCACACGCCCAGCGCATCGAGATTGGCCAGCGCCCGCTCGGAGACATTCGGAATATCGCCGGTGAACTCCTCGCGACCTAGTTTCGTCTCTCGGACCTCGACGTCGTATTCATCAATGTGAATACTGGTGAAAGAATCATTCCAAACCAGCCGTTCGCTGATGATGATCGCGTCCTCGAAGTTGTGACCGTCGAACGTCATGAAGGCAACCAGAATGTTCTTCCCCAGAGCCAATTCGCCCTGACTGGTCGCCGGTCCGTCCGCGATGATCTCCCCGACCTTTACCCGCTGCCCAGGTCGAACCAAAGGCTTCTGATTCATGCACGTTCGTTCATTCAGCCCTTGAAACTTACGCAAGGGGTATTCATCCGTATCGTCGATCACGATTCGTTGGGCATCGACGAACGTCACTTTTCCGGCGGATCGCGCTCGAGTCACCATCCCACTATTGAGCGCCACCGATCGTTCCATCCCCGTCGCCACCAGCGGCGGTTCCACGATCAACAGCGGGACCGCTTGACGCTGCATGTTGGAACCCATCAACGCCCGATTCGCGTCGTCGTGCTCCAAAAACGGAATCAACGCCGCGGAAACTCCGATGGTTTGCTTTGGAGATATGTCCACAAAGGTCACTTGGCCGCTGTCCATCTGCCCAAGCTCCCCGTGCGCCCGGACGATCACGTGGCCTTGGCGAAGTTTTTGAAGTTCGGGATCCACCGCTTCCGGCGGCGCCAGAATCTCCCGCATCTCCTCGTCCGCCCGCATATACACGGGCTCGCCCAACCGACCCTCACGACCGACCTTTCGATATGGAGTAATCAAAAAGCCGTAATCATCGACCGTGCTGTACAAACTAAGCGACGCGATCAATCCAATGTTCGTGCCTTCCGGAGTCTCAATCGGGCAGATGCGACCATAGTGGCTGATGTGCACGTCGCGAACTTCAAAACCCGCACGCTTGCGATTCAACCCGCCCGGTCCCAACGCCGAAAGACGCCGTTCATGCGTCAACTGTGACAACGGATTCGTCTGATCCACGACCTGCGACAATTCACCTCGACCGAAGAAAAAGTCAATCGCCGAACTGATCGATTTGCTATTGATCAACTCCGCCAAACGACCGATCTCATCCGGGTTTTTCAAGCTCATCCGCTCTTGAACCGTCCGACGCAGTTTCAAGAACCCCTTTCGAAGCTCATCCGCGCATAGCTCGTCCAACGTTCGAAGTCGGCGATTGCCCAAATGGTCGATATCATCCACGGCGAACGCGGATTCACCCGTTCGTAGTTTCAACAAGTACTTCAAACAATTGACGATATCGTGTGCGGCAAGGACCATGGGCCCTTCATTGCCTTCAATTTCAAACTTGCGATTCAAGCGGAATCGACCCACTTTTCCGAGTCGATACCGGTTTTCGTCCGTGAACTTCTCCGCGAAAAGTTTTCTGGCTTTGTCTAGTTGCGGAGGGTTGCCCGGACGAAGGCGCTGATAGATCTTCATGAGCGCTTCTTCATGTGACCGGCTCACGTCCTCCGCCAACGTGTTCAGAACCAGAGGGTCCGTCACCTTCACGATAACCCGAACGCTTTTGAGCGACGAATTTTGAATCCGCTCGACCGCATCCCCAATGGCACACCCCGCGCGGACCAAAACCTCTTCCGTGTCCTCGTCCAAGATGGGAGTCGCCACATACATGTCCGCGGTCACCGAACTGGTCTTCACCACCTTCGTTTTGAAAAACTCGTCGATGATGGCTTCATCCATCGAGTATTTTTCATTCATCGCCCGTAGAAACGTCGTTACCGGCAGCTTGCTCGACTGGTCTATGCGAATGACCAGGAGGTCCTTTTTCGTCACCTCAATCTCGATCCAGCTCCCTCGCTCTGGAATGATTCGACAGGAATGCAGCGCTCGGTCACCCTCCGCCTGGTTCTTGATAAAGTCCACGCCCGGCGAACGGTGGAGCTGCGACACGATCACGCGCTCGGCACCGTTTATGATAAACTCACCCCCGCCGATCATCACCGGAATGTCGCCGACGTAGATCAAATCTTCCTGGATCTCGTCATTGTCTCTGCGAATCAGGCGCAGGCGCAGCCGAAACGGCATTCCGTACGTTAAACGGAGCTCTCGACATTCATCCGGGGTATAGCGAGGTTTTCCCAGCTCATATCCAATGTAGGCCATGGAGAGATTCCCATCGTAGCTGTCAATGGGAAACATCTCGCGCAGCAACGCCTCCAGACCGTGAACTTCCCGATCCCCCGCCGGAACTTCCTTCTGAAGGAACCGGGCATAGGAACGAGTTTGAATCCCAATGAGATCGGGAATCGGTAGTGCGTCACCTACACGGGAGTAATTTCGAACGGGTAGTTCTACAAGCGTGGTCACCATGAATGATCCCCGTCAAACAAAACATAAGGGTTGGAAGGACTCGTGCATCACACAAGACCCTTCAACCCCGGTCGATTATCAATAAGATTGGGGAACGCCGAACCCATTCTCGAGCATCCGGTAGACCCACCACCCCAGCTCGGGGGGTCGTTCTCGCTCAGAACGGATCACTGCCATGTAAGATTCACTCGCGGCCCAAAAACCAAGCCACGACCAACTCAAGCGTGGAACGCAAAACCTAGCTTTCCAGCTTATTCTCGCCTCTGCCGAACAAAGTGCACTACCTCGCGCCGAGACGTTACTTAATTGTTACAGCACCGCCGGCTTCTTCGATTTCCTTCTTGATCTTGTCCGCTTCTTCCTTGGACAAGCCATCTTTCACAGACTTCGGAACGACTTCTACCAAATCCTTGGCTTATTTCAGTCAAAGACCCGTGATCGCCCGTACCACCTTAATCACTTGAATCTTCTTATCACCAAAACCAGCCAGGATCACGTCAAATGACGATTTTTCCTCGGCTGCCGGCGCGGCTGCAGCGCCTCCACCTGCGGCGGCCATCATGACCCCGCCACCGGCCGGTTCGATTCCGTGAACCTGCTTCAAACAATCGACGAGCGACTGCGCATCTTTGACCGTAAGTTTGACGAGCTTTTCCGCCAACGAGGTAATATCCGCACCAAACTCCATCACCGGGGCCTCGGCCATGTCCTGCAACTCCTTATTTATCCGTAACCGCCCGCTCGATAGGCAACCCACCCGTTGTGGGTCATTTCATTCGCTAAAAGCGAACCAGTCGAGACCAGGCGTAATCAAACAAAACAATTCGAAAACGGTTTCCAAATCTTCCGACCCAACCCGTCATGCTGGTTCAGGTTGTGTCTCCGCCTTTTCAATCAGTGCTTTCAAGCAACCAGCAATCTTAGCCTGCGGCGACTTCAAGCAGCCCGCGATGGCTCGCGCCGGCGACATCAACAAGAAAGCCAACTCGCCCAGTAATTCCTTGCGACCGCGCAACTTGGAGAGTTCCGCAACCGTCAACAGGTTTGGATCTCCTTCAAAGATGGCCTTTTTCAACTTCAGCTTGGCAAATTCCTTGGCACTCTCCATCAGCAATTTGGCGATGTCGACCGGCGACGATCCCGTCACCAACGCACAAGGCCCTTCCAGCGATTGACCCAAGGGCGCCAACGGCGATTCCTTGAAAGCTTGACGGGCCATGCTATTGCGGATCACTTCCAATCGCGCGGATTTTCCGCGAAGCGACTTTCGTAACTTCTCCTGCGATTGCACATCCATTCCCGTGAGTTCCACCACGCAGGCGCTGTTCACGCCGGTGTACCGCTCACGAAGGTCCTTTTCGATCATCGCTTTGATGGCTTTGCTCATCGTACCGGTCCGTTTCTGCTACGAGCTCTCTTACAGACTGTTCGCCCGTTTCGTCTTTCCGCTTCCTGGATTTACGCGTCCAACGACAACTGAACACCCGGCGTGCGCGTGCCAGACAGTGTCACCTTCTTGATGTAATGGCCCTTTGAGGACGCCGGCTTGATTCGGTTTAAATGCTTAAGCACCGCGTCAATATTGTCCTTGAGGTCCGACGCCGGGAAGCTCGCCTTCCCCACGGGAAGGTGCACATTTCCACCGTCATCATTTCGAAACTCAATCCGCCCCGCGCCAAACTCCTTCACCGCCGTCAAAACATCCGGCGTCACCGTTCCGGCTTTTGGGGTCGGCATTTTCCCTTGCGGACCGAGCACGCGGCCTAACTTTCCCACTTTTCCCATCAACGAAGGATGGGCGATGGCCACGTCGAACTCGAACCAGCCCTTTTGCACCTTGTCAATTAACTCGTCCGCCCCGGCCTCGACGGCGCCGGCGGCCTTTGCCGCTTCCGCCATCGCCCCGTCGCAAAATGCGATGACCTTCCGCGTCTTTCCAATTCCCTTGGGCAACGAAATTGCACCTCGAAGAGCTTGATCCGCCTGCCGAGGATCAATCCCTAAATGCACAACGATTTCAATGGTCTGATCCGTCGATTTCCTTTTCCGGCCGTTCTTATAGCTACGATCCGCACGAAGAGTTGCCATCTGTTTTACCTTGGCAACTCCCACATCCACACCCACCGGATCGGTCTGGTCTCCCAGCACGTCCGCTTGTTTTCTATACAAAACACTTCGATCAGCCACGACGCTTTGCTCCGACGACCTACCCAGGTCCTTCAATCCACGATTGTAATGCCCATCGATCTCGCCGTACCGGCGACGACCCGCTCTGCCGCCTCCAAGGTCCGAGAGTTAAGATCGGGGAGTTTCTTCTGCGCGATCGCTCGCAACTGCACCTTCGTAATCGTCCCCACTTTTTCCTTGTGCGGGACTCCGCTCCCCTTGGCAATCTTGGCCGCGTCCTTAAGCAAGACCGCAGCCGGAGGACTTTTCACTTCAAAGGTAAACGAGCGGTCAGAAAACACACTGATGACCACCCCAACCGTCATCCCCCCCAAGGAACTGGTGGCCGCGTTAAACTGTTGGACAAACTGACCAATGTTGACCCCATGCTGGCCCAACGCGGGACCGATCGGCGGAGCCGGGGTCGCCTGACCACCCGGGGCTTGCAGCTTAATCTTGGTCGTTAATTCTTTTTTGGCCATCGTACACCGAAGCTCATTCGACGGGGTCTACAGCGACCCGAGCGAACCCCAGCCCTTTATTCCACTTTTTCTAATTTCCAATACTCGACCTCGACCGGGGTCGGTCGACCAAAGATCGAAACAATGACCGACACCATCCCGCGACGATCGTCCACGGATTCGACCTCGCCCTCAAAGCTTTCGAATGCGCCTTCCGTGATCTTGACCTGATCACCCTTGCGAATGTTCAGCCCCGAAAGCGACGGCTGCTCATCCGCCTTTTCCGACGCTACCAACATCTGCATCACGTCGTGGTCCTTCATGCTCGTGGGCTTTCCGTCGGAACCGATGAAATCTCCTACCCCGCTGGTTTCCTTCACCAGAAACCAAACTGACTCGTTGACGGCCCCATCCTCTTCGCAAGCCATTTCCACAAAGACATATCCGGGGTAGAGCTTTCGTTCGACGATCTTGAGGTTGCCGCCCTTCATCCGCCGTTCTTTTACCGTCGGCACCAGCACCCGCCCGACTCGTTCGTCCATCCCCTCGATTCGAACTTTGCGAGTCAGTGCGTCCCGAACTTGTTCCTCTTTATTGGAAGCCACCCGAAGAACATACCACTTCCTGGGTATAACCCCGGTCGCGGCGGCCATCGCCGGCGCTTCCACTTGAGGAGATGTCGGCGCTTGATCGGTCATGATTTCAGCACGCCCATCCACCGGAACAAATACTGGAACAACACATCGATCATGAAAAGGAAAAACCCCATCATCAGTGTGATGATGATCACCACCTTGGTCGAACCAATCACTTCTCTACGTGTCGACCAACTCACTTTCTTCATCTCGCCTTCCGTGGCGATCATGAAGTCACTGCTTTTCGAATGGGTAAATGAAACCCACCAAGCCAAGGCGCCCAACGTGGCCGCAAAAACCACGGGAATCCCCTCAGTGATCAGAAGTTGCCACCAAAGATCTCCCGAAAACACATCGAGCCGATCATGAAGAAACAACGCGCCCCAAAGAACCAAGCTTAAGCCGCCCGCAAACGTGCACCCACGCGTCCATTTACCTTGCTCAGGCTTATAGCGATCAAGAAAACCGCCGCCCGAACCGCCTGGTTGCCCAGCCCGAACGCGAACAGGCGGACGCGACGGCGAACCGCCAGGCCTACCCGCTTCGGATCCCTTGTTATCCGCTAATCCCGTTGTGCCGACATCGGCCATATCATTGCCCACCGATTCTTGCCCCTGCCTGCCTTAGGGTCATGCCCGCGATCGTGTTCGTCACCTCGCGTCTTAAATACGACA
>JBBTCX010000084.1:0-9347 GCA_038043045.1 Planctomycetota bacterium
CGCTCGCCATGGGGATCGTCAAGCTCGACGAGTGAGCGCCGCCGGGCTCAGCGGAACATCTTCAGTTTATCGCTTCAAACAGGATATGCATTCGACTCCAATGTGACCTATCAAGGAGAAACCGGCTCCGCCGATATCATCTCCGGGCGCGAGGATGGCAAAATTACGAACCTCCTTAGGATCGATTACGTGCCCCACACCAGCCAAACGTCCGCACTTGCGTTGGGGGTCGAAGTCAGCGATTCACGACATTTCCTGGTTGATGAATACGACCTTCAGGAGTTTGCCGCCCGTGCGCGTTACAGCTATCAACTTTCGTGGAATTGGACGCTCGACCTGCAATATGAGTACGCTTTCGCGCAGCTTGGCGAAGACTCTTTTTTGTCGAACCACGCCTTGAGCCCGTCGCTCACCTACCATTGGCGCCAACGCGGCAATCGGTTTGCGTTCGACCGAACCACGTTGGATTACCGGATTGAGGCCAGGGACTATTTCTTCCACACCGAGCCGGAATTTGACCGCGACGGTTTCGTGAATGGGGTCGGAGTGGCGCAATCGTTCCTCATTCGCCCGTTGCCGGATTGCGATTGGACGTGGGTCGTCTCGACAGGCGCGCGCTTCGAATCCATCGCCACGGAAGGTTCTGAGTTCGACCGTTTCGCGCAAACTCTTTTCGGCAGCGTGGAGATTCCCTTTGAGAATCCGTTGTTGCCCGACCGCAATCTGACGGCGCAGGTTTTCGGGTCCTGCGAAATTGACCATTATCGACACGATAGCCTCATTGACACCCGACGACGCGCTGAAAGGGACGACATCATCGCAAGATTGGGCATGGTACTGTCACAGGAACTCCTAAAAACCTTGGAGGATGGCGACTTGAACCTGCACATGGGTATCATCTGGAATGATTCGGATTCGGATGTTCGAACGCGTGGTTTCGGTTCACCGTTTACATATGACAAATGGGTCGCAGGGATACAATTGCAGTGGAGGTTCTGACGGGGTGTGCCACCGTCTCGTCGGCAGTGGCGATCGTGGTTGGGCGACCAACTTCAGTTGGGCAAGCAATCGTAGGAGTAGCGCTATGTTGGTCAAGCAGACGAACTCATTTGCTATAGGGGTTCTTGCCGCCTCGATGCTGATTGCAGGGTGCATGGCGACGCCCGTCTCGCGAACGCATGAGGCGACCACGCGATGGGATGCACACCGCACACGCATGCTTCTCGTTTCCGATTCGCGCACTCCTACCAATCCGCCTCCCGTATCTTTACCCATGCCAAATCCAAATCCCGCCGATCAGGGAACGACGAAAACAGTGGCGCCCGCCACGGATGCGAACGCGGAAAAGGAACAGGCGGCCGCGGAATCGCCGACTTCTCTGGCAAAGCCTCAATACACCGCACCGAGCCAAGCTCTTCGAATACTCTTATCCGCCTTCGTAGGCGTGGTCTCCACGATTCCCAATGAAAGTGGCGCTGCAGCCGCCAAAGAGGCATCGGAAATGCTAGATATCGCGGTGCCGCAGCTTCCCGCCGGCGGTCGACTCGGGCTGGCTGCGCTGCCGCCCGGAATTGGTGATTCGCTGGGCGGTCGTCCAGGCCTCCAGCGCGGACCCGCCATCGGTCTGGGACTGGCACGAAATCCCAACCTTTTTGCACAGCCGCAGACCAATCGTGTATCGGGCCCCTTGGGCCGATGCGTTGATCTTACGCGCGCGGGGTTCTTCAGCGGATCGCAAACACAATGCCAGCAACATTTCCGTTCGGATAGGCCATGAAACTGCACTCGATCGAAATGCCAGACACAATCGATTCAAACTTGCGCGACGATTGTCGGCATGCCCTTGGGTTGTCTCGAAGCTCCGACCGCGACAGCCCTACCCGATCAGCAGAAGACAGCCTTTCATTGCATTACGCGGTCAAGGCAAGGAATGCTCCGGTTGGAGCTTCGCCCGCCACTCCGCAGCTTTTTCGGCGTAGCCCTTGCTCGTCTTAGCGGCGTCCCAGGATTCGTAGAGGCGAATGATGCGAACCAGCGCTCGTCGCTGATCCTCGGGCGGTACGTCGTCGCGCTCTTTGATCGCCTCAAACGCGCCGACAAGAAGCGGTTCAGCCTCGTCGAAGCGACCGAGGCCCGTGAGAGCGCCCCCACGGACACTGGTCGCCAACCAACGGTCTACATCAATCGGTTCCCCTCTTTTTTCCCAAGCCACAAGGGCTTGCTTGGCGAGCTCCTCGGCCTCAGGGTATCGCCCTTGGTCCGAAATCACGGCTGCCAAATCGCCCATCGACATGAGCGTGTCCGGATGTTCCGGGCCCAAGACTCGGCGTCGGATATCCAGTGTCTTCTGGTATAGCTCCTCGGCCTCAGGGTAACGGCCTTGCTCACAAAACGCGCCTGCGAGGTTGTTCATTGAGGTGAGCGTGTTCGGATGCTCTTCGGTCAGGACCCGGAGCTGGATGTCCAGTGTCTCTCTTAGAAGCACACCGCCCTCGGCGTCGAAGCCTCGAACACAAAGCACGGTCGCCAGGTTACTCATCGACTCGAGCGTGTCCGGATGCTCCTTTCGCAAGACTCGGCGTCGGATTTCCAGTGTTTTCTGGAATAGCTCCTGGGCCTCGGGGTAGAGACCTTGGTCATAAAACGAGGCCGCGAGGTTGTTCATCGAGGTGAGTGTGTTCGGATGTTCTTCGCCCAGGTCCAGGAGTTGAATGTCCAGTGTCTTTCGGCGAAGCACATTGCCCTCGGCGTAGCGGCCTTGAATATCAAGCACGTTCGCCAGGTTGCCCATGGTGGTGAGCGTGTTCAGATGTTTCTCGCCCAAGTCGAGGAGCTGGATCTCCAGTGTGGCTCGGAAATGGGCCTCGCTTGCGACATAGTCGCCACGATGCGCCATAATATTCGCCAAGGCATTTGTTGTTTCAAGCGTATGGGAATCCCGCTCGCCCAAGACTCCGCGATAGATTTCGGCGGCATTCCTCAGATGTGCCTCCGCCTGGTCATAGACGCCCAGTCCAGCAAACGTCTGACCGACCGTTTTCAGAACGCGCGCTTTGAGGAGTGGCTTGCCCTCGAAAGACGTGCCGATCTGCTTGGCCGCCTGGTCAAGGACCTCGCGAACGGAAACGTCCTTTCCTTGCTCGGAGGGATCGACGGACGCAAGCATGACGGTGAGGAACTTTGTGACCTGTTCGGCCTCGTCGCGGGCCTGCACCGCTTGAAAGTACATGAGACCCGTCCCCGCAAAGCCGACGATAAGTGCCAGAATCACCGCCGCGACCGCCGCAACCGGTACCCCGTTGCGCTGCACGAACTTTTTTGCGCGGTAAGACGCGTTGCCCGCCAGCGGGGTGACCGGACGCTTTTGCTCGATGGCTTGTAAGTCCAAAGCGACTTCGGCGATAGAGTTGTAGCGGTGCGCAGCAATCGGGGCCATACATTTATCAATAACCGCTCGGACTTCGGGGTTGACCGGTGAACGATCCCACGTAGGTCGTGGGTCGCGCTCGATCATCTCACGATACTGCGAGAGGCGCTGAACGAGGTTCGTCGCTTGCTGCAACCGTTGGACGTTGGTCGGGGATGCAAACGGAACGCTGCCTGTAAGGATAGCGTAGAGCGTGGCGCCGAAAGCGTAAACGTCCCAGCGTACATCGGGTTGGACCGGCAAACCGGCTTGGGCGGGGATGGCCTGTTCCGGGGCCATATAGAAGAGCGACCCCAGCGACGCGGCGGACTCAGTGAAGACCCGCGACTGCCCGAAGTCGACCACGCGGATGCTGTCCCGTTCGTCGATGAGAATGTTCTCGGGTTTGAGGTCGCAATGGATCATCCCCTTTCCGTGGACGTAAGAGAGGGCATCGGCGATTTGCGTCATCCAGCGGACGGCGCGGCGCGGGTCGGCTGGGGCGCTCACCGTAACCCATTGTTGGAGCGACCCGCCCCCGACCAGCTCCATCACATAGAAGGGCGGCTCCTCGTCAAGGTTGGTGTCAAGCAAGGTCACGATGTGCGGATGTTTGTCGAGGCGCGTCAGTCGTTCGACCTCGCGCTGCAGAAAGATCCAATCCAGTCCACTACGTTGGAGAAAAACCTTGATCGCAACTTCCTTATGGGTTCGCAACTGCCAGGCCCGCCAGACCTGGCCGTAGGCGCCTTCGCCCAGGTGCTCGGCGAGGATATAGCCCGGCAGCTTTGGCGCGGCGGCGTGCTGGCTGACATGTTGGGGGATGGAGAGCTCAACTGAGGCGGCGATACCCTCGGTGGTTTGAACCAGAGTCCGTGCGTCGGGGGCACCCGACTCTCGCCTTGTTTCGTTTGGATCGTTTGAAGGCATCGCTCAAGTCCTCTGCCTCGGTACGCATCTGGAAGGTGCTCGGTTCCATTAAACCAGCAAGCTAGGACATTCGGCGACGATGTCAATGGGTATTAACTCGTACTTAATCGCCACAACCCTCAACCGACAAGGGGACTTTGAAGTTGCATAATTGCGAGGCATGACAATAGCGCGTGCCATCCTGCGCGCCGCGATCTCGTCGGTGGCGATTGCCGCCAAGGAGTGTCTGACCAGTCATTCATCGTTCCTTGAGACGGGAATCGGGGTGAACCGTAATGATCGAGTCCTGATCAGCACGACGAATCTCTGGTTATGGACCAAAGTTCGCTTCAAAGTAGGCCTCCGGGTCCTGATAGACCGCCGTGATGATCCGCGTGGTCACTTCTTTTCCATTGGCTGTAGGCAACTCCAACAACAATTGGCCAGGTCCGAACTCAAGCTCGCGCGTGAACGCCAAGTTTGGACGCCGGTCCATGATGTCAATCAGTGGCACGTGGTAGAATCCAAGAAGATGCCCAATCTCATGGGCGGCGGTGTGCGCCAACCCGAAGGTGATCGCGTGGATGGAGTCGGCCGCGGCCGTTTGGCATGGTTCGCCGCTACCTTGAAAACTTCCAACATAGACAACGGCCTTATCATGTCGATTGCGATTACCCGGATCCACGTTGGTCCCGCGAGGTAACACTTCGCCGAAGATGACGATTTCGTCACACTCGGGAATGTCAGATGCGAAGGATGGGATCACGGCATCAGCGGCCAGTGCGTCCGGCGCGACCACCCGATCGGGGGAAAACAAAACCATGGAACAGGGTTCGTTTGGGGGCGGCGCTACATCGGCGTCGATGATTCGGACAGGTGTCCCCTCGAAAATGACCTGCAATCGTTCAAGGATACCCTCACGTACATCGCTGGCTAGCGATTCAAGCAGTTCCCGACGCTCGCCGGCGTCAGGCATATCCGGGTCGATGAGCCCTGGGTCGGTAAGAAAATTCGGCTCGAATCGAACGAGCACGCATTGCTCTTGCGGTGGACTGAACCTTTCATCGCCCGGGCCGACTGTGACCGACGCACGGCGCGTCAACACGCTCGCGGTTGGATCGAACAGAACAAAGAGAAAATGTTTGCCTTCTTGCGGCGCGCGAAAGTCAAACGCCACGTCCACGACCCCGCCGCTTAGGATAACAGCCGAGTCCTCCTGCTCATCTCGAAACCGCAAAACCAACACGGTGACAACCTTGCTTCCCTCGACTCGGATGTGAACAACGTCGCCCTTACCCAGGGAGCCGAGACGGATCAACTCAGTTTCATATGTTCGCGTCACGCCATCGCGTGAGGCTAGGGGTGCATCCGCAAAACTCGGCTCACTCTGTTCCGTCATGGGACAACCGGAGACCCACGCAAGAAGCGCGAAACACGCAACCAGGGTCCTCGGACCTAACGAATTACGCTCCGCGTGTTCGAATTCATTCAGACGGTGCACTGGAATTCTCCGCCAATACCTCGATACCGCTGTTGGGGCTTTCGACGTCAATAGAATCCGGCCGAAACACGTAGTCATCCGAAAAAAACTCCACCCGATACGCCCCGGCTGGTCGCTCGAACGAGAATACGCCCAGGTTATCCGTGATCTGAAAATCAATCGGATCGCTAAACCCATCGTCGGGATCGTTGGCCAAATCGTCGTCCCCGAGGCGCACCCGGTAACGCGTGCGGAGTAGCACACCGATGCCGGCCACGCCCCGTGCCTCGCTCACGGAATCTGATTCTACGACTTCCACAACACGTCCTTGTAACGCGTCGGTCTGCGCCGCTGGCGGCGGCGCTAATTCCGCAAGCGTAAGATCAACCCCGTCGAACCCCCACACGTTGTCCGCGTTCGGAAAGCGATTCGTTCGATCGAGAAATTCATCAATGGCCGTCCCCTGAGCGAACTTGACGCGATACACTCCATCCACAGGCTCCCAGTTCACGATCGTGTAGGTTTCAACCGGCACAATGCAACACGCCGGCAAGTTGAATATCCTCCCAGCGGCCACCGGCATGGGAATGATTTCCTCGCCTGGGTCGAGTCCGATCGGCATGTCCTCATTCAATCGTCGATAAAGCAAGACCTCCACATCGATTGCGCCGGGACAACCCGTGTCCATGAAATCTCTAAAACTGGCACGATGGATTCCCCCTGGCGGAAGCAAAGGTATGGTGTCGGAAAATCCGCTCAAATCATCAGGGGGTCGGTGCTCTCGAATTCGTGCGGTGGCATAAAGCCGCTGGGCGAAGTTTACGAGGAAGACGCGGGTGTCGATCGGTGAGTCCGCCGATTCCGAACAAGTCGTCACTTGGCCGCAAGAAGTGTGGAGTGCGATCGCGGCAACCGCCATCAAGAAATTGCCGGACCGCCTCATTCTTGCAGCTCCATCACCAGACGAAATCCAAGCAGCTCGGCAACGTAATCATGGGTACCACAGTTTTTCTGGGCGCTGCGACAACGAACGGCCGGATTATTAAAAGCCCCACCACGAGTCACGATTCGTTCAGCTTTCGGATCAGAAAGCCCGGCCCGCTCCGCTTCCTCGGGTGGGTAAGGCGAATCGGTCAACTCCCACAAACCGCCGTGCATGTCGAAAAGGCCAAAGGCATTGGGCATTCGTTTAGCCACTTCGTGATAGTTCGCGGCCGATCCATCGCAGTGAGCGAAGTATCGTGCATACTTCGGATCATCGCCGTAACAGAACCTCCCGGCGTTACCCGCGCGGCATGCGTATTCCCACTCATCTTCCGTAGGCAAACGGTAACGTCGGCGCGGTTTGATGGCGCCCGCATGGTTGTTTAGCCAATCGCAAAATGCTCGAGCAGCCCTTGCATTAATCGAGCCCGCCGCGACATGCGCGTGCCGCTCCTCGGGAACATCGGCCGCAACCGCTCGGCACTTCTCGACTGCCTTTGCATTGATTAGCCCCTGTTTCTCCGCATCTATCAAGAATCGACCAAATGACGCCAGCGTAACCTCGGTCGCTGACATGTGGATCGGCCCAATCGGAATTTCCTCAGCCGGCGTGGTCTCATCCGGCCATCGATCGCGATCGAAGAGATCGGACCCTCGCTTGAACGACTCACACCGAGGAATCCGCATGAATACCAACCCCGTCAAGTCGTCGACGAAGATGCGGTCGCTTGTTTGCCAATTGAGCGATTGTCCCATTTGTTGCGCGGCCCACCATGCGGCCGCCACGACGCCAGGATCGCCAGGAGACTGCGCGATTTCCGCACAGCGCGCGACCAAAGCCTTGTCATCCGTTCGATGCTGCCCAAGGAGACAGAGAGCGACATATTTCTCGACATTGCTACCGCTTGTAAGCTTCGTTTCTAATTGTGGTGAAAGCAGTTCCCACGTCTGCAAATTCCAATCATTTAGGGCGAATTCCAACCATTCGCCGTGCCGACCAAGTACTCCGGAGCTCACCGATTCCCAAAACTCATTGGGCGCCGTAAAGAGTCCGCTGCGCGCTCCCATCACGCGCTCCGTATAGTTCGCCGAGTGTACATAGCGGGCCGAAACATCTGCGACGAAATCGCGAAGGCGTCCGCTTGCCGAAGAAAGGTCGTGGATCGCTTGGTCAGGATCATCCACGAAGGTGGCTACGATTTCCGACGCACGCAGTCGATCAATATCCATGCGCTGAAAGTGAACACCAACCGCTGCCGACAGCAGAGCCACCACCGCCACACCGAATGCCAAGCCGAACGGATTGCGCCCGGCAAACTTCTTGAATCGGTAACCAGTGCTTTTCGACAAAGGGCTGATCGGTCGATTCCGCCGCAAGTTTCGCAGGTCTTCGGCCACCGCTTCGATCGATGAGTAGCGTGCTTCAGGCTTAATCGCCATGCACTTTCGTGAAATCGCCTCCAGCTCGTAACCCTTCCCGTTGCTTCGCGCGACGTTCCATGGCGCCGGTGAACCGGCCAATACGTGGCAGCGATACCGATCCAGACGCTCAGCCAAGTTGGACGCAGTTGAAAGCTGTTTCGACACTTCCGGCGTGGCATAGGGAACCTGTCCGGTGGCGATGGCATGCATGGTCGCCCCGAGCGCGTAGACATCCCAGCGCACATCAGGCTGCGCTGGAGATTGAGGATCGACCATGATCGCCTGCTCTGGAGGCATGAAGAATAGCGTCCCGATCGACGCCCCCGATTCAGAGAAAATGCGCGACTGGCCGAAGTCCACGATGCGCGCGCGATCTTGTTCATCCAACAAAATATTCGCCGGCTTCAGATCGCAGTGAATCAACCCTTTGGCGTGTACATACGAGAGAGCGCTGCAAATCTGGTCCAGCCAGGCCATGACCCGATCGAGCGGCGCCGGGCGTTCAGGCCTCACCCATTGGTCCAGCGAACCTGACTCGAGCAGGTCCATCGCGTAGAACGGCGGCTCCTGCTCCAATTGGGTATCCAGCAACGTCACGATATGCGGGTGGCGATCCAAACGCGCCAATCGTTCGACTTCGCGCTGCAGCAAGATCCAATCGAGTCCGCTGCGGTGCGTGAACACCTTGACCGCAACCTCTTTTCGCGTCTTGTGCTGCCACGCATGCCAGACCTGACCATAAGCACCTTCGCCAAGCTGCTTCGTCAAGATGTAGCCGGGCAATCGCGGAGCGGACGGGTGCGACTGCACATGCCCGGGGATCGACAACTCAGCCGAAATCTCCTGTGAGGTCTGCGTCTGAACTTCGGTCCGCCCAGGTTCGATGGGCCTTGCCTTCAGAGATTCGTCTGTCATGTTCTTTGCCCGCCAACACCGCGCGCCGACATTAAATGAAAGCACGGGGATACTAAGCCCGAATTCGTGTGACTGCAAGCCAGAAATGCCACAAGCAATCAAGGGCACTCGTATACGCTGAGTACTCATCTAAGTAGAAACGCAGAATCTTTCATGCAGCCTTCTTTGGGCGAACGTCGTCATGATCGAACATGAATCCCATGCGGTTGCGGTGGCCGTTGATCCGGGAGA
>JBBTCX010000085.1:0-2548 GCA_038043045.1 Planctomycetota bacterium
TCCACCATTTCCGTTTTCATCCCTGCTCCTCAAAAAAGGTTTCCATTGCAATCCCGATAGACTGACAAGTGTGAACTTCGTGATACGGACCTTGACGCAGCGATCTCCCGTTTTTCAAGCGTTTTCCCGAATGTGTAAAGTGTAAAGTGCACAAAAACTCTCGTGCAGCGCCTGACCGCGCAATGGCCATACCCGCCGCAAAAATCTTCCGGGAAGTACCTAAGCCGGTCTCCCTCGGGCCCACCCACCGTGCGGAATGGGCCCGCGTCAGTCGCGATCGATCGAGATGGACTTGGACACTTCCTCGCTGGCGTTTGAACCAAGGGGAAGCACACGATGTCCGTTGTCTTCGCATGCCTTGTCGTGCGGGTCCGTTGAGCGAGACGCTTGCGATACAAACCTCGAGCGCAAACCTGAAGCGCGCGCTTCGACTTCTTCCCACGGGCGAAGCTTGAGCGCTCGCCCGTGGGGGGGTATGGGGGGGGTGCGCGCGCTTCGGGTTTGACGCTCAAACCTCGAGCGCGCCACCGCCAAACCTTGAGCGCCTGTAAACACAAAGCGCAAACCTGGAGCGCTCCAACTTCGCTCGCGCTTTGAGTTTGGTTTCATTTCGAGGTCTCCTTCATTAGCCGGACATAGCCCATCGGGCCGCCTTGTCCCGGCAGTTTCACGCGTTCGATCAGGGCGTTGCGTTCGCCGATCTCGAGGAAATCGCTGACCCGCCGCCACGACAACTCGGGTACGTCCGTCGCTCGCTCGCGAATCTCCGCCTTGGTCACCGGTTGGTCCGACAGAAAGGCTTCGATGAACCGCTCGATGGTCCATGCCGGAAGCTTTGCAGTTTCGGGCGGCCCATTTTCGGGCTTGCTTCGTTTCGACTTCTCGCTCTTGAGCAGTGTCGGATCTAGATCGGTGGCCGACGTCCAGATGGGAAACCGCCAGCGCAGTACCCTCGGTGCCACGGGAGGCCAGGATCGAACCGCCGCGTCGAGGACCACGGCGCCGGGTTCCTCGTGTGGCCGGAGCACAAGATGGGTATCCGTCGCCCGGCTTTGACTGCCGGCACCGGCACCCACGTCGGTGACGGCCTTGGCTGACTGATTGCCTTTGGTGGCATGATGGATCAACACGAACGAACAGCCCATGCGTTCGGCCAGTGCGTCGACGTGGTTGTAGATGCCGGCCATCGTGCCGTTGTCGTTCTCGTCCATGTCCCGCGGCATGAAACGATAGAACGCGTCCAACACGACCAACACGAACCGACCCGGCTCGATCGATTCGAAGAATTGGGCAAGCGAGTAGAGATCGCGGAGTTGCCCGCGCAGGCACTGCACATGCACGGACTCGGCGATCTCGTTCATGCCGATTGTTAACCCCTCGGCCACCTGCGGAATACGGTGCGCCAAGGTTTCGGGGTGCAGCTCATTGTCGATGATCAGGACGTCGCCGGCGACGGTCTCGTATGTGTCGAGCCAACTCCGCCCGCAGGCGACACTCATCGCCAGGCCCAGCACGAGCCAGCTCTTGCCGGTCTTGGGCGGCGCAATGACATTCATCGTCTCCCCGCGGCGCAATAGACCCTGGATTACCGGCGCGCGGAGCGTCTGATGTTTGCTCATCAGTTCACGGACAGAAAGCGGCGTCGATGAGACGGTTGATGTGCGGTCCTGGGTCCAGTGATCTTCCACCAGGGCGACGGAGACGGCGTTGGGTTCGTAACGGGCGATGCTGGCGGCGATGCGTTCGACTTCACGGGGAAGCAACGGGGGCGTGCATCGATCGGCATTGACCTGTTGAAGGGCGGCGAAGATCTCCGCCTGAGACATTCCCACGCGACGCATAGCGCCGGCCAGGTGTGCCAGCGTACTGTTTCGTTGCCCCGTCAATATTGCGTTGCCTTGCGGCTCGTTGGAGCTGACTTCTTTCGATTCCGTGAGCGCATCGAGTCGCTCGATGAGCCACACAGGCGGTTGGGAAAGGTGCTGCGCTGGTCTGTTCAGCTCGCGATCCTGCATCCAACAGTATTCTTTTCCGTTCAACACGGAGGGCGCCACGAGGACATAACCGCCGTCGGCGCGAGTATCCACGCGACGGGCGAGTCGACCAGCGGTATTCCGCCAGGCGCGACCTTCCGGCTGTCGGAAAAAGAAATGCTTACCACCGCCCGGAGTCAGCGAGACGGCCGAGGCATCGAGGTTGGCTCGCGTCTCCGATTCATTGCAAAACCACGCGTTATTCTCACCGTCGACATCGATGACCAGTAGTCCGTCGGTGCGGATCGCCACGTTCGCATCGAGCTGACGCGTCCACCATTGTCTGATCTGTTCGGGAACTGTGGTCGCATCGTACAGGCCGTGCTCGGTGACGGGTACTTTTCGTCTCGGCGCGCAGGGAAAAACAGGATATCCCAATTCGGCATACCACAACGCCGCGTGCAACAAAGTGTTGTCGGGGCCGGTCGTCAAAAGGGACACTCCTTTACTTCCGCTGGCACGTATTCCGGCAGACCCTCTTCGGATTCCAGTCGCGGGGGCTTGTCGCCAAGACG
>JBBTCX010000086.1:0-24202 GCA_038043045.1 Planctomycetota bacterium
TTATCAAACGCGGACGGTGTCGGTCAATGTTGGGACGTTGCCGGTGGATAAACTCGTGTTGCTTTTGCCGAATGGGATCAAGCTCGGTGATGAGGATGGCGACGGGGATACGGACATGTACGATTATCGGGAATTTCATGCCTGTGTGACGGATGTGCCGATTGCCACGCCGTGTCGAATATTCGATTTCACGGCGGATGAGCAACTTGGACTTAACGATTACGCTCAATTGGCCAATCTCATCAACGGACCGACGCCGTAATTATCATGGGGCCGTTTTCATTGGGAGTCTGACATGCGAGTTTTTGGGGCATGGAGAATGGCGCATTCGCGTGTGATCGGGTGGATGATCGTGGGCGTTTTGCCCTGTTCGTATCTGTCGGCGGCTGAGCCGAAAGCGGAGGTCAAACTTCGAGATGTTTATCCGGAGGTCGAGCCGTTTGAAACGGGAACCCTCAAAGTTTCCGATGGGCATGAGATATACTATGAGTTGTGCGGGAAAAGGGATGGCGCGCCGGCGATGGTGCTGCACGGCGGTCCGGGCGGCGGGAGCTATCCGGGATTGCGGCGATATCATGATCCGGCCAAATATCTCATCGTCCTTCACGATCAACGCGGCGCGGGCAAAAGCAAACCGTATGCCGAATTAAAAAACAACAACACGGCCACCCTGGTAGAAGACGTGGAGAAGCTCCGCCAGCATCTGAAACTCCAAAAAGTGCAGATTTTCGGCGGATCGTGGGGATCGACGTTGGGGGTGGCCTACGCAGAGAAATATCCCGACAGTGTGCGATCGCTCATTTTGCGCGGCGTTTTTCTTGGGGCGAAGTCAGAGGTCGATCATTTTTATCACGGCGGCGCGAGGCCGTTCTTTCCGGAAGCGTATACACAGTTACAGTCTCTGATTCCGCAGCCGGAGCTTATGAACTATCCGCAGCAGCTTCTCGATATTCTTCAGGGTACGAACATGGATTTGCGGAAGAAGGCGTCGTATGGCTGGGCGATGTATGAGGTCAAGATCGCGGGATTGGAGATGAGTGACGCCTACGTCCAAGAGCTTTTCAAGGATTGGGACCCGTATGATTTCTCGCTGATCGAAAACTACTACATGGCCAACAAGTGTTTCTTGGAGGAAGGGCAGTTGTTGCGCGACGCGAACAAAATCGCACATATTCCAGCGATCATCGTGCAGGGGCGATATGACATGGTGTGCCCCCCGATCACGGCCTATCGCCTGCATCGGGCGCTGCCGAAATCGAAACTACATTTGGTCGTCGGCGGACATAGCGCGTCAGAACCGGCGGTGAAATCGGCGTTGGTTGAGGCTACGGACTCGATGCCATAGGCTGGAGCTGTTAGAGTTTCTTAGTGAATCCACCGGACCCGATCGCCGATTTCCCTTACGTGCCGTATAATCGGTTGTGGGGCAACGATGGCGGATGAACAGGTGCAGTCGTGGCGCATGTCGGCATGAAAATAGTGGTCCTCGCCGGGTTAGTCGCTTGGGTTGGAGCAGCTGGAGATGAAGGCGCGAAGCATTCGCCCGGCGACGGCGTTGATGTTCGGGCCTCTGCCGATGAAATCACTCAACTCGTTAAGGACTTGGCCGATTCATCGTTTCCGGTTCGTGAACGAGCGACCCGCCGTCTTCTGGCCATCGGATTGGATGCTCGGGAGGCCTTGGAGAAAGTGGCGAAGGGCGACGATGACGAAACTACCCTTCGCGCGAAAGCCATCTTGGACATCTTCGACCGACTCCTCTTTTCCGGGGTCGAGGTTACTCTGAGTTTTTCGCAAGCGACGATGACGTGGGACCGTCCGGTCGATTTGTTGGTCACGCTGACGAATCGATCTCGTTGGCCGGCAAAAGTTCCGTTCGATGTCGACCCAGTCAAAGATCGAGGGGAAAAGACGGAGATCAACGACGCGGATCAGGTTGGAATCATGCTTGACCTAGCCGATTGGTTAAAAGTCCGCGGTCCTGGCGGAGCGGAGGTTGATCTTCGAGTCAATGACATTGCCATGGATTCGGGCGTGGCATCGGCGGTGCGGTCGCGCTTGAACGAAGGATCGACGGCGGAGATTCCGGTCGGGCAGAGTGTTTTACTACGGATTCCAGCGTTCAATCGAGGATGGGCAAGGTACCCTTGCCTGGACGCGGGGGAGTACATGGTGAGGTTTGAATACACGCCGGAATGGGATGACGAGGTTCTTCGGGACGAACAGGTAGGAAGGGTCTCCAGCAATTCCGCAACGATGACGGTGACTCATGCGGCTCCCACAACGGTTTCTCGGCAGGGCGGTGTCACCACATTGTCCCTTCAACGCGAAGGGGATTCTCTGAAGGCGTCGTTGACCAATACCTGGGACCAGCCGTTTCTCATCAATACCAATTTCGGATTCGCGCCGCCGTTTGCTCAAGGACGCTGGGTCTACTCCCTCGATGAAACCGTTCGAGAAGTTCCGCTATCCCAAAAAACGGCGGAGTCCTGGAGTTCATTCGACGCCGCGAGTCTACGTGCGGTTCCACCCGGCGAGACGCTTTCCCTGGCCACAATTGGCGTGGCGGAATTGCGCAAGAAGTTCGCGGAGGCCGGGGCCGACGTTTCGGGAACTCGCTGGACGCTGCATTTCAGCTATACCAATCAATTGGACCGTCGATGGCACACACGGTTCGGATCGACGCTTCTGGGCAATGCGAACGCTCCGGTGGTGTTGCAGACCTTGGTTCCCCGAGAGTTGTTGGCCACACGAGACAGCTCTCCCGTATTCGTCGCGCCGGCAGAATAGTAGGACAACTGAATCGGGGACCCTTGGCACACCACTGAAAACGATTTGGTGAGACGGTCCTTGGCGTCTGCGATATTTCAATGGCGGATACGATTCCAGAGGCGGCTGATGTTTCCACGGGTGCAGCGCAATCGGCCTTGGAGCCAGGTTCAAATTCTCTACAGTCGGCGCATCATGTAACGCGTCGCTGGGTTCCCATCATTATTCCGATCGGTCTGTTTCTCCTTGTTTTCGTCGTGTTCATGCCCGCCCTCGACGCCGGTCTGGTGAATTGGGATGACGATCGTCTTCTTTTTTCTCACACGCGTCATCATTCGTTGACTCCCGAAAACCTCGCGTGGATGTTCTCCACATCCGACTTCGGGCATTTTCAACCCATGACCTGGCTTAGTTTTGCGATGGACTATGCCTTATGGGGTGAAGACCCGTTTGGGTACCATGTGACGAGCGTGGCCATTCATGCCGCCACGGTCATCGTCTTTTATTTCATTGCGGTTCGTCTGTTGGCTGCTTGCCCGAAGCGTGGCCTTTCGATGGACTCGGAGGGTCGATTGCATGGGTCGGCGGCGGTGGCGGCGGTGTTTTTCGGGTGTCATCCGCTACGGGCCGAATCGGTGGCTTGGCTGGCCGAACGGCGCGACGTATTGAGCGGTCTGTTCTGCCTGTTATCCGTGTTGTTCTACCTGAAAAAAGCGAGCGGTGAGTCAAGCCCAAGGACGGCGGTGGTAGAGCGAGAAAACCATCGATCGCGTATCTTCCTCGTTCTATCCGTGTTTTTTTTCGTGTTGTCGCTTCTCGCCAAAGCAAGTGCCATGACGTTGGCATTTGTCTTCATACTACTGGATATTTATCCGTTGCGGCGTCTGAATGTATTGAAGCCCGCATCCATGCCCATGAAACCCGGTTCGGTTTTGGCCGAAAAGCTTCCATTCCTATTCTTTGGTATCCTTGCGGCGGGAAGAGCTTTGTTCGCGCAACATCAGGCGGGTGCTCTCAGAGGACTTTCCGAGAATGATGTGTGGACGAGAATGTCCAACGCCCCGTTCGGACTCTTGTTTTATCTTTGGAAGACGGCCCTGCCGACTGGACTCGGACCGTTGGTTCAGCTCCCCCATCAAGCCGAGGACATCACCCTGCGTCTAGCCGTTTCCGTAGGCATCTTGGTGGTCGGTGCGTGGCTGCTGGTTCGATTTCGCAATCGCTGTCCCGGAGGGATCATCGCCGTTCTTTGCTACGTCGTCTTGGTGATGCCCGTGCTTGGCTTGGTGCAAAGCGGTCCGCAACTGGTGGCCGACCGGTATAGCTATCTTTCCTGCCTGGGATTCGCGGTTTTGGTGGGCTGGTTGGTGCTGAAGGTCCGTCAATCATTGGAGGCCCGCTTGAAGGAAGGCGCCGCCGCAATCACTACCTTGGGAGCGGTGACTTTGTGTGCGGTCCTCTCTCACACCACCTTCGCTCAAGCCAGCTATTGGCGAGATCCGCTCAGCCTCTGGGCTCGGGGTGTTTCTGTATCTCCCAATAGCTCCATTGCTCATGTGAACTACGCGGACGCCTTGGCCCAATCGGTTCAATACCAACTCGCGCGGAGGCATTATGACCGGGCATTGGAACTGGATTCACAAGATGCCATTGCATGGCACCATCGCGGCGACCTTTATTTTCTTTTGGAGCGCGCGGATGAAGCCATCGCGGACTACCTTTCCGCTCTCTCGATGGATCCAACCCGCCGGGCCCATTTCCCCTTGGCGAAGCTCTTGGTGCACAAAGGTCGCATGATCGAAGCCATTGCGGTCTTGCGCGACGGACTTCGCCGGTATCCCGCGTCTTGGCCGATGATGGATTACCTGGCCTCGCTGCTTTCAACCTATCCCGATGGGCGATACCGCGACGGTCGTGAAGCCGTAGAATGGGCAGAGAAACTGAATCAGCATTATGAAGAGAAGCATGCGCCGACATTGTTGACGCTTGCGACCGCGCTAGCGGAAATGGGCCGGTTTGCGGAAGCGGTGAAGACGGGCCATGCGGGGCTTCGCATTTCCCAAGTCCAAGACGATCATCGACTTGCGGCTGAATTTGAACGGCGTCTCTCCCTTTTTTCCGAAGGTCGGACATACTCTTTCGGTGCGGACATGAGCGGGGAAAGTGTGAAGGATCACGCAAAATCCCAGCCTGCTTCCGACGATTAGGAGTTTGTCGCTTTACGCCGCCATCAATCGTGCCATGTGAAGGCACACACAATCAGCGAGCGCCGTCAAGTCATATCCGCCCTCCAATACACTCACCAACCGCCCACCCGCGTACTCCTTGGCCACGCCCGTCATCGCATCGGTCATCCACCCAAAGCTTTCCGTCTCCAATTCCAATGGGGCCAATGGATCGAGCCGATGGGCGTCAAAACCGGCGGAAACAAGAACGAATTCAGGTCTGAATCGCTTGATCGCGGGCAAAATCGGATCGTCGAACACACGGCGATATTCCGCATCGCTGCTCGGCGGCAACATCGGACAATTGATCGTGAATCCCAACCCCGCACCAATGCCACACTCCGTCACATAACCCGTCCCCGGATACACAATCCCCGGATGGCCATGAATGCTGATGAATAGCACGCGCGGATCGGATTCAAACGAATGCTGCGTGCCGTTTCCGTGATGTACATCCCAATCCAAAATGAGTACGCGAGAAAGTTTATGGTCGTCGATCAGATGACGTGCGGCAATTGCAATGTTATTGAACAGGCAAAACCCCATCGATCCGTCCCGTTCCGCATGATGACCCGGTGGCCGAACGGCACAAAACGCGTTGTCGATCTCCCCGGCCACAACGTCGTCTACGGCTTGGATCACCGCTCCCGTTGCCAGCCGAGCAATGTCATAACTTTCCGGGCAAATCGCACTGTCCGGGACATCAATATGATTTCGGCCTGATTCGCAAGCTTTCCGCAACCGTTCCAGGTAGGCGTCGGAATGAATCCGCCGAACCAAGTCCATGTCAACAGGTGACACTGAAATCGGCACGCAAGCTTGATCCAACCGCCGCTCCTGTAACGCAGTCGAGATAGCCTTCAACCGCTCCGGTCGTTCGGGGTGATCGTGGCCGGTTCGGTGTCGAAGGAATCGATCGTCTAAAACCAAACCAGTCTTAGCCATCGCTTGTTCCGAGGTGCGCCGTGTTCACATCAGAGGTCATATCTGGTAGCATAGCGCCGAAGGGCGCGAAGCTCAACTGTCGGGTGCGAGGGCGATGAGGCGATGAACGGTTTTGTGCATCATGTTGCCCGGGTTCGAACTCTTTCCTTCGACTGCTACGGCACGCTGATCGACTGGAAGAAAGGCCTGGGAGAGGCGATCACTTCTCTTCTCGGTCCTTCCGGTGAAAGCTACCGAGACCCCTTTTACGCCGCGTATGTCGATTGCGAAGCCAAACTCGAAGCTGGACCCTATCGATGTTATCGAGAAATTGTGACCGACGCCGCACGAGAGGCCGCCAGTCGTTTGGGCATTCGACTCCACGACGACCAAGCGGGTCATGTGCCCCTTCATCTTCCAACATGGAAACCGTTCGCCGATACGAATGGCGCATTGGCGCGACTTCAATCTCGATTTCGACTCGGGGTTCTTTCAAACATTGATCGTGATCTTTTCGCCGGGACTGCCGACCATTTTGACATCGAATTTGATTTCGTGGTTACTGCGGAAGACGTTCGCGCTTACAAACCGAATGTCGCTCACTTTCAGCGGCTTTTTAAGGATCACGCCGACCGCGAGACGCACCTCCACGTGGCTCAAAGCCTCTTCCACGACGGCGAACCATGTGCCCAACTCGGCATTCCCTTCGTGTGGATCAACCGGTACGACGATGTACCCGTGGGGTCGGCGAAACCGTTAGCCGTCTTCCGTGATCTTCATTCCTTGGCGATTGAATCCGCTCCATGAAACCGGTAGGGTGGTGGTGTTGGAGTTTCGATTGGGAGAATACGAATGGTGCGGTTTAGTTTTACGTGCTGCTTCGCTTTTTGGGTTCCGTTGTTCGCGTTAGGTTGTCATCAGGGCGACCCCGTCGCGGGGTTCATCGCCCGGATGGATGCCGCGCCGCCTGAAAAGCGCGTACCCCAATGGGATTTCGTCAAGGGACAAATCGTCCGCAAGGCCCCCGACGTCGGTTCGCCCGCGCCGGATTTTTCACTCCCGAAACTTTCCGGCGAAGACACGGTAACTCGCTCCAAACTCCAGCTCGGCAAACCCCAAGTGCTCATCTTCGGTAGCTTTACCTGACCGCCTTTTCGGCGCCAGGTTGGCGCATTGGAAAAGCTCTATCAAAAGCACCGCGAGCAAGCCGACTTTCTTTTCGTCTACATCCAAGAGGCCCATCCGTCCGACGGCTGGCAGGTGGACGACAATGAAAAGGACAAGGTGGTTTTCCCTGATCCCACAACGTGGAACGAACGCCGTCAGCGGGCTCAGGAATGCGTGACACGGCTTGGCATCACGATGCCTTGCGTTGTGGATACCATGGACAACAAAGTCGATACACTGTACGCGGCCTGGCCCGAACGAATCTTCGTGATCGACCGGGAGGGCAAAATCGTCTACGCCGGCGGGCAAGGCCCTTTTGGTTTTAAACCCACGGAAGCGAAGAAGGCTTTGAAACAGGGCCTTCGAAAGTCCCGCCAATAAGACCCCCTCGTTGCATCGGCTAAGGAGGTCCTCGACCGCTGCGAATTTGACGTACCGCCCTGCACATCCTAACCTTTTGGATTGCGAATGAGGCGCAGTGGGATTGGGCAATGGATCAAAAAACAATGGGAAACGAAAGATGAGAGCTTTCTCGCGCAAAAGGACACAAGCGGTGGTGTGGGCGGTATTGGCGGCGTTCGTGCCTTGCAAGGCCGATGAAGGCATGTGGTTGCTCAATCGTGCACCCAAAAAGCAACTCAAGGAAAAATACAACTTCGAACCCACGCCGCAATGGTTGGAGCATCTTCAAAAGTCCGCCGTCCGATTCAATACCGGCGGCTCGGGATCGTTCGTTTCTAGCAACGGGTTGGTCATGACCAACCACCACGTCGGTTCCGACATGCTCATGAAACTGAGCACGCCGGACAAGAACCTGATGAAGACCGGGTTCTACGCCAAAACCCAAGCCGAAGAACCAAAATGTCCGGACCTCGAACTGATGGTTCTTTGGACAATCGACGACGTGACCGATCGCGTCAAAGCGGCGGCCACTCCAGGATTATCCACCGCCGACGCCAACACCGCTCGTCGCAAGATGATGACCACCATCGAGGATGAGGCGGAAAAGAAAAGCGGCCTGGACTGCCAAGTCGTGACACTTTATCAGGGCGGGCTTTATCACCTCTATGGTTACAAACGTTACACCGACGTTCGCCTCGTCATGGCCCCGGAACACGCGGTAGCCTTCTTCGGTGGCGATACGGATAACTTCGAGTTCCCGCGCTTCGATCTCGATATGTGTTTTTTCCGCATCTACGAAAATGACAAACCGCTTCATCCGGAACATTATTTGAAGTGGAGCAAGCCTGGAATTGGTGACGGCGACTTGTCGTTCGTCGTCGGTCACCCCGGTCGAACGCGGCGACTCAACACCCTGGAACATTTGAAATTCATGCGCGATGTCGATCTGCCGACGACCATGCGACGCTTGTGGCGGCGCGAAGTTCAATTGCAATCCTTCATGGCCCGAAACAACGAAAACGCTCGAATTGCCACGGAGGATTACTACGGCGTGCAGAATAGTCGAAAAGCTTATACCGGTATGATCGGCGGCTTGCATGATCCGGCCATTTGGGCAAAGAAGACTGCCGACGAAGACTTGCTTCGCAAAGCCGTCAACGCCAATCCCGATTGGAATGCCCAATGGGGAGATGCGTGGGACCAAATCGCCAACGCCCAGAAAACCTATAGGGAGTTTTATCCTCGTTACCGTCTCGGCGGCGGAAGCGAATTGTTCGGAATGGCCCGCAATCTCGTACGATTGGCGGAGGAAAAGCCGAAACCCAACGTCGATCGATTGCGAGAATACCGCGACTCGGAACTCGATTCGCTCTTCTTGGAGCTGTATTCACCGGCGCCAATTTATGAGGATCTCGAAATGGATCGAATGGCCAGCCAATTGGCGTATATTGTTGAAACGCTGGGTGGGGAAGATCCGATGGTAAAGACGGCGCTCGCGGGTCAGTCTCCGCGCGCTCGAGCCGAAGCCCTCGTTAAAGGCACCAAACTCAAGGACATCGACGTTCGCAAGAAACTCGGCGACGGTGGCAAGGACGCGATTTCCAAATCGACGGACCCGATGATCCAACTCGCGGTCGCATTGGATCCCGAGTCTCGCGCGCTTCGCAAGAGATTTGAAGATGAAGTCGAAGCGGCCGAGCGCGAGGGCTATTCCAAAATCGCTTCCGCGCGATTCGCTCAATATGGAGAGAATTTATATCCCGACGCGACGTTTACACTCCGTCTCGCTCTCGGAACGGTGAAAGGCTACAACGAAGACGGTCGCGACGTTCCGGCGTTTACTACGCTTGGCGGGACGTTCCAGCGAATGGAAGAACGCAAAGGCGTTTTCCCGTTTGAACTTCCCGAGCGATGGATTAAAGGCAAGAGCAAGCTCGATTTGAACACGCCGTACAATTTCGTGTCAACGGCTGACATCATCGGCGGAAATTCCGGCAGTCCGGTCGTGGATCGAAAGGGCGAACTGGTCGGGTTGATATTTGACGGGAATATTCAAAGCCTGGTCCTGGATTTCGCCTTCACCGAGCAACAAGCCCGCGCGGTGTCGGTCGATTCGCGGGCCATCATCGAGTGCATGCGAAAACTCTACGACGCCGGGGCCTTGGCCGACGAATTGACGGCGCAATAGCGGATGTCGTGTATCCTTGGAATTGACTACGGGAGCAAGCGAATCGGTCTTGCGATCAGTGATTCCCAAAGAACGTTTTCATTGCCTTTGACGACGGTGGAGTCCAGGGGTGACGTGCACGCCAATGCGGCAGTTGTGCTCGAAAAAGCCGGGGAATACGACGTATCCGAGTTTGTGGTCGGTCTGCCTCTAAACATGGATGGCACGGAAGGTCCGCAGACCAAGGAAACTCGCACATTCGGCGAGGTTTTGAAAACGCTGAGCGGACGGCCTGTTCATTATTTCGATGAGCGCTTGTCGTCTGTTGCTGCCGAGGAGATGCTGCGGCCTGCGGAATTGACACGATTGAAACGCAGAGCGCGCGTCGACCGGCTGGCCGCTCAGGTCATTCTTCAGGATTTCTTGGATTCGCGTGGAACGTAAAAGGTATCCGCAAAACGAGTGGGACCTGCCACACGAATGACCCCGTGATCGGGATTGGCCGCGGCGTGTTCGAGAATGTGGTATACGGCCTCCGCTGCTTCGGGTTGACCAATCGCCAAGGCAATCGCTTCGCAATCTACAGGGAGATCGCGGTGAGATTCCAAGTGCGCAACGGCGACGTGTTGTAACGCGACGTAATTCGCGGCGGCTTTCTTGCCGGCTTCGACGCCGGGCTGATGATAGGCGTTTACGTTGATCAACTCTGCATATAAACCGACCGCGCGTTCGAAGAGCGCGATCAACACCCCGACGGATCGGGCGTTGAGTTCGTCGAGGGTCAGCGTCATGGATCGTTTTCCGCTTTCGGTGAGGGCGTCGCGCGTACCATATAGAAAATGGTGTAAATAGTCGCCCGTGGTGACGTTTTCCTCGACCACCATCGATAAGCCATTGCGGTCGTGCAAGGTTTCAAGAAAGACAACGAAAAAATCATCAGGACCATCGCGGAGTTGCTGCACGAAGGCGTGTTGGTCGGTGCTGCCCTTGTTCCCGAAAACGGTGAGGCCTTGGGGGGTTGGATTTCCAGCCCGATCCTTGCTCTTGCCGAGCGACTCCATGACCAATTGTTGTAGGTAGCGGCCAAAGAGCACGAGTCGGTCACGGTAAGGGAGTACGACCATGTTGCGCCGACCGTGACCATCGCCGGCCTGGTGCCAAATGAGGGACATCATCGCGGCGGGATTTTTCCGAATATCATTCAATCGAGTAGCGATATCGCAGCCGCGCGCGCCGGACAGTAGGGCGTCGATGTCGATTCCTTGCAAGGCCAGCGGGAGCAATCCGGCGGCGGATAAAACCGACGTTCTCCCACCGACCCAATCCCACATCGGAAAGACGTGGAGCCATTTTTCCGCGACGGCAATGTGTTGCAACGAGGACCCTTCGCAGGTCACCGCGATCGCGTGCTTGCCGAAATTCAGACCGGCCTTTTTGTACGCAGCGGCAACCTCCAACATTCCATTTCGCGTCTCAATCGTAGTGCCGGACTTTGACACCACGATCGTCAAGGTTTGTGGCAACAGTTCGTCCAGTTCGGCGAGCACGCGGTCGATGCCTTCCGGATCGGTGTTGTCGATGAAGCGCACGATCATGGGGTCTTCGTCGGTACCGAGTGCGTCGGATACAAACTGCGGACCCAAGGCCGATCCGCCAATACCGACGACGAGGACCACGAGGAATTCATCGCCGCCTTCGGGTCTGATTAGACCGTCGAGCACTTCGCGCGAAAACCGCTTGACGCTTTGAATCGAAGATTCGATCTCTCGGCGGATTTCGGCCGTCGGGGCCAATTGCGGCGCGCGAAGCCAATAGTGACCGACCATCCGGTTTTCGTCGGGGTTGGCTATCGCCCCCGCTTCCAACTTTCGCATGGCATCAAGCGCGTCGGCAATGGGTTTCATCATGCGATCGAACGCCGCATTGTCGATAATCATGCGACTATAGTCGAGCCGCAAATCCATTTCGACGCTCATGCAACTTTGTTTTTGGAATCGCTGCCAAGGATTGTCATTGTTCATGGCCGTTGCTCCTTCAGGCAGACATGTTACACGAAAGGCGTGGCTAGGCGATCGGTGATTCGTAAGAAAAGTTTGTTGACACCATTACGGCGATGGAGGATCCTGGACCATAGAAGATGGGTCGAGTATGTCACGGCATTGTTGGAGTTGTTTGGATGAGAGGCCGCCGAATTGCCTGTTCAAACTGAACGCTTGGCGAAGAAAGGAGGCTGCTTGGCTTTTTCGATCCGTGCTCCAGTGCAACAGGCCTAGGTGATAGGTGGCGGATGTTCGCGTTGGCGGGGAATCGGCGACACGCAGACAAGCATTCAGACAAGACTCAGCCGCCTCCGATTTTCCAAGTCGTAACAAAGCCAGCCCCCGGGTATCGAGAAGATGAGCATCTTCTTTGCCACCCACTGACACAAACTTATCAAGAATTGCCAGGGCCTCATCAGGTCGGCCAAGGTCTTCGGCATAGAGCCACGCGAGATCATTCACGGTCTGCGAATGGGTGGGGAGAATGTGGATTGCTTCTATAAATCGTTTTTCCGCGCGATCCAATTCCCCACATTGATAGAAGCATCGGGCGCTTCGATAGTGGAGATCGGCGGCGATTTTGGGCTCTTGTTGAGCGATCTCATCCAACCAACGTTCCCCTTGTTCTCGTTGTTCCGCGTGAGAGCAGGCACAGGACATAGCCTCTGCCGCAACGACCCACGACTCCACATCCAGCGGAAATTGAGCGCGGCGAGTTTCGGTCAGCGAGTGAATTTCGAAAAAGTTGTTACGGCGGGTGAGAAAGCGGATCAACGCCCGATGAGCCCGACCGTTGGGGGTATCTGTTTCCGCGGCACGCCGCAGCAGGGATTCGGCCCGTGAGACATCTCCGTCGGTTTCAATCAAACCGGAAAGGATGATCCATTCGTCCGTGGTGGTCAGATTTTCCGGAATTCGGGACTGAATGAATTCAATGGTTTTCTTCACTTGACCGCTTCGCTCGGAAGCGACGGCGAGAATTTGCAAACCCTCCGGCGATCGTGGCTGCAAGGAGAGAAGATGAGATGCGGCGGCGATCGCTTGTCCGTATTCTCGCACGAATAGATGAAGTCGAGCGGCGGCGAGCAACAATTCCGTGTCGTCTGGGGCGACGGCTAAACCGACGCGAAGCGTGCCCCGAGCATCTTCCAATCGGCCCAGAGAGAATTGCACGGCGATGAGTTGACTTCTGGCTTCATTGATCAGCGGATTGAAGGCAAGGGCACGCTCCAGCAACGATTCGGCTTGAGTCAGATTCGGAGGAATCGAAGACCCGGCGAACTTGGCAGCCAGGATCAGCGTTTGCGGATCGTCGGGTTTTTTTTCCAGACATCGGTGAATGATCTCGTTCGCTTCGAGCAAGTCTTTTTTCGAACCGCTTTCCGCGGTAACGCCTGCCCAAAGAAGCGATTCGGAGGGGTCTTCCTCGCGGAGGTAAAGCACTTTGCGGACGGCGATCAAACGCCGATCGCGCCGACCTTGTCGTCCCCAAAATTCCGCACAAGCCGCCCAAATATTCGAGTCCTCCTGTGCGAAAGATTCCGCTTGGTCCACGGCCGATTCCAATAGCGCCTCCTGGCCGAGCATAGAGGCGACGGAAGCCAATAGAAGATAGTGAGCCCCATCCTTGACTTGATCGGCAGCGCCTGTCACCTGCTCCAAGGCTTCGATGCCTCGACCTTGCGCTAACAAAGCACGGGTCAACGCCAGAAGCAAGGGAATGGAACTCGGGCGTTGCAGCAAGGCGGTCCTCGCTATGGTTTCGGCCTGTTGCGGATTGTTGAGGCGAAGCTGGAGATCGGCCTGAAGCGCCGGCCAAACGGGATTATCGGGTTGCAATTGCAGCAATCGCTCGGCGGTGGATTGGGCGGACCGGTAATCGCGGTCTCGAATCTGCTGCTCCATCCACAGACGCAAGACGCGAGGTTCACGCGCCAAGGATGCGGAAAGAGAGTTCAGAATCGATTGGGCTTCATGCATGCGTCCGAGTCGGGTCAGCAATTCAGCGTAATGAACGGCCATGGTTGACGAGAGAAGGCTGGGCTGATGGGCGAGAGCGGTGCGGTAGGCTTCGGCGGCATCATACCATTGTTCGGTTAGTTCAAACGCCCGGCCCAAGAGCGTTCGTGCGGCGCCCCAACGTGGTCGGCGAGCCAGACACTCTTGAAGAAGCGACACGGCGCGGGAAGGTTCTTCGCCTTCGGGTTTGAGACGGAGAATGGCGCCGGCGAGTTCGAATTTCCATCGAAACGCGTTGGGACCTTCCAATTCACGAAGTTCCTCGGATCGCTTGTTGGCCTCGGTCCATTCGGGAGTAAACTGGATGATCTTTTGTCTGGAGGTGACATTGCTTGGCACGGTGTCAGCGATGTCTCGGTACATGACCAAGGCTGTGTCGGTTTGGCCTGCGGCGAGAATAAGGTCCGCCAAGGATTCTCGGAGGACGGCTTTCCCTTCGGTCGGCAAGGTCGCGGAGTCGATTTGTCGTTCCACGTCGGCAAGTGGGGCGTTGGTGGAAAGTGAAACGATGCGCAATCGATGGGCTTCCACGGAGTTTGGATCGCGGGCGATCCATTCTTTCGCCAGCGTCAAAGCCCAATCGTTCTGGCGATCCGCGAGCAGAAGGCGGGCGAGTTCAACTCCGATAGCGTCCAGCGTTTCCGATGGTAGATCTCCCGATCGCCAAAGATTCAACGCGTCGGCAGGTGCTCCCGCGAGAACCATGCATCGAATCAGCCAAAGCGCGGCGGCGGCGTTGTCCTTGGCCAAGGTTTCGGCCTTTGGTCGATCCTGCCATTTGGCAAAGATTTGGCTCCGACCCGATTCCTTAGCTTGCCCCAAGTCGGCGGCCAATTCCACCAATCGGGCAAGCATCTGTTGTGTTTCGCCCATCCCTTGGACTTGCATGACGGCCGCTCTCGCGTCCACGTAACCGGCCCGTCGCCAAGCCAAATCGGCAAGGGACAAACGGATACCAAAATCCAACGGGCGCAAAGTGGCCAAACGCCGGCAAGCCTCCTCGGCGGAGTCCATGTCCCCCGTCAGCATGTACGCCTTGGCGAGAACCTGTAGCGCGGGGACATGGGCAGGATCTCTTTCCAATCCCCGAAGGAGATGTCCAATAGAAACCAGCGGTCGGGCGGCGTGCAGCTCTCGCATCCCTCGAAGGGTGTCGATTCTTGTGCCGAACTGGGCTTCAGAGCCTGGGACCGAAGCGAGAGCAAGGAGATTTTGATCCACTTGCGCCCATTGATTCGCTTGGAGAAACAACTCCGTCGTTACGAGAATCATCTCCGTGTCGTTCTCATCCGAGCGAGCCCGGATATCTTCCGCGATAGCCGTGAGCAACGCGGGGTCGCCTCGCTGTTTGGCGTGGAACGCCCGCAGCATCAGCACGCGACGATCGTCGGGGGCGATTTGTGTGGCCCGCTCCAGCGCCGTCGCCGCATCGGCTTGGCGAGATTCGGCCAAAAAGAACCGCGCCGCCGTCAGTTGGACGGGCAGCGAATCTGCACCGAATTCCAGCGCGTGTTGCAAGTGTTCCGCCGCTTTGGTTCGTTCGCCCCCGTTTTGCTGAAACAGAAACGCGCAGAGCTGAATTTGGGGATCCTTCGGTGCAAGGGTCAATGCCTCCGCCAGGCGAACGGCGGCTTCCTCCGGTTGCTTCAAGTCGCGCGCGAGAATCTCGACCAGAAGAGGATAGAGCGGGCTGGCTTGAACTTTTTGCAAGGAGGTGACTAACGTTGTCACAGCTTCCTGGGGGTTTCCCAAACCGAGTTGAGCGCGGGCTAGGGTCAAGACGGCTTCGGGTGAATCCGGAGCTTGCTGAATCCAATTGCTCGCCAATTCCTCGGCGGCGCGAAATTCCCGGAGCAAGAGACAAAGCCCCGAAAGTCTGCTCAAAGCCTCGGTATCGGTGGGGTCAGCGTTCGCCAGGCGTCGCAGGACCGCCAACGTGTCCCCCAAGGCCTCGGGTTCTTTCTTGGTGCGCTCAAAAAGAACGCGAGCGTAGGACCGAAGAGCATCCACGTCCTTCGGAACTCTTCGCAAGTAGCGGCGATAGAACATCGATGCACGGGACCAGTCGGCTTCCGACTCGCTGCGTTTTGCATCGGCCAACAGAGCTGCGGTGTTCCGCTCCTTTTGACCGGCATAGATCAAATACCCCCCGAAGCCAAAACCGAACAGAACCAAAACCAACAAGCCAGCCATCCCGATTCGAGACCGAATCCCCCTTCGCCGCCAAAGCGTCCGTGAACGAAAAATCATGGGCGATCAACACGATGAGAATGCGACCTTGTCCCAGGCTCGGATGGAATTGCCAAAGGCGCCGCAATCGCAGCGCCCGGGCCAAGCGGAACCTCAACGAACGAATACGATGAGTCCATTTCGCGGATCCGATTGGATTGAATGCATATTCCTCGTACTTTCAAGCGATGCGCGAACTTTCCCAATCGACTGGAGGCCAACATGGCGATCGGGGTGTGCCAAAGCAACTGCCAGTCCAACCACAACCCACGATGTCGAACGTATTCCAAATCGTAATAAATCCACTGCTGAAAGTCGGAAACGCCATCCCCCCGACGCCGCAGAACCTGCCACAATCCGGTGATCCCCGGTCGAACCGACAATCGCGCCCGACGCCACCCGGGACAAAATTGGTTTTCCCGATCCGGCGACGGCCTCGGACCCTCCAGACTCATATCGCCGCGAAGTACATTGAAAAACAGGGGCAATTCATCAAAGCTGAACTTGCGAAGCCAATCTCCCACGGGTGTGAGGCGCGGATCGTTTTCCATTTTGAATTGCGGACCATCCACCTGGTTCTTTTCTCGAAGTCTAGCCTGCATCTCAGCCGCGTCCGTAACCATCGTGCGGAATTTCAAGCAATTGAATTCCTTACCGTGCAATCCTTGGCGACGGTCTGCATAAAACACCGGACCGCGAGACGTGAATTTCACGATCAAGACCAGAATAAGCAATACCGGCGACAACAAAAGCAATGTCACCGCCGACAGAACGACATCCGTGCTTCGTTTGATGATTCGATAGCCCAAGTCTCCCTTGCTTTCGACCGCAATCGAAGGGACGCCGTCCCACTCTCGATCGTCAGGGTTCGGTTCGTTGGAAGCGACTCGTCGGCCCGTGGCCCCGGAATCTCGACGCCGGGTGGTGATTTCGGGTTTCCACCATTGAACACGCAATCTCGAGGTTAGCGCTCCGATACTGTCCAATCCCCAACCATGAATAAGAAGGTGCCGCACGACGACATCTGCATGTTCTCGACCGCATAGAAGATGGAAGATGGTGGCCGAAGGCTCCACAAGGGGTCCGCGCGAATCGCTGTACCGGCGCACGAATCGTTGCACGAGCCCGTCGGAATCCACTTGGACAAACTCTGAATATCGCCCGACTTCCGCGGCGTGCTCTTCCCGAATCACGAGGACATCACAACCCTCGCATTGGGGTGGTGGAGTTCCAACCGACCAAGGAATCGAAAAAGTCTTTGGACCGTTAACCAGCAGAAGGTCCTGTTCGTGATGATCAAAAGGCAGGGGGCAGTCGCCGTTTCTCCCATACCAAATGACCGGAGTCGGACCGACCTTCTTTCGGTCCACCCATTCCTTGGCTTCCTTCGGCAACGCGATCACCACTTCGCCCGGACGGTGTTTCTCCCAACGACTGCTCCATAGCAGCCACTTGAGAAGATCCGTCGCCGGAGGTTTGGAATCCTCCGGCGCGGTTCTGGTGCTCGGCAAGGGAAGCGACGCACGATCAAAAAGGATCACCGTCTGAGTACCGCTACCAGCCGATTGCATGATCCACCCACCCGGATTCCGCAGGACAGAAGGGTTTCCCTCGGTCTGTTCCCTACGCTACGCCCGTTCCATTTCGCGCGACGGAATAATAACTATACGACGATCGCTTCGGATCGACGCCGTTCAAAATCACCCCCGTGATCTTTTCCCCCACCGTCGCCAAGGCCCGCCTCGCCGCAAGAGCGTGCTCCTTCGTCGAAGATCCTGCCCGCAGCACCAAAACCACTTCGTCGACAATCGTGGCCAAGATCACCGTCGTGCTCCCGGCAAGGACCGGCGGAGAATCCACAACCACGTCGTCAAACTTCTCAAAGATTGCTCGAAGAATTCCGGCGGATCGCTGCTGGGCCAGGATCAAGGAAAACTGCCCGAACCGTTTCCCCGCCGGTAATATCTGCAAATTCTCAACATCTCCGGCGCACAGAACGTCTTCCACACGAGCCTTCCCTTCCAGAAGTTCTCGCAACCCCGCACGATCCATGAGGTTCGCGTTGTGCGTCACCCCCTGTCCATGGTTGTCGGCGTCGACCAACAGAACCCGCCGACCCGTCGACGCCAAACTCCTCGCCAAACCGGCCGCCAGCAAGGATTTCCCACTCCCCGGCGCTGGACTGCTGATCAAGCGCCAATGCGACCGTCGCCTTTCGGAAGAGGCGATCAAGGCCGTGGAAATCGTCCGAATCGGATCCAACAAGCGCTCGTCCCGAGCCAGGGGGGCGCCGTTTTTTTCCGTTAAGAAATTGACCGTGCCAAGGAGTGGCAGTCCTAGGACTTCTGTAACCTCGACCGCCGTTCGCACGCTCCCGTCCAATCGATGGCGAACCAAACCCGCAAAAACGCCCAGAAACAAACTCGCCACGAGCGCCGCCGCGGCGTATTTGGGTCTCTGGTCGATGTTGGGAGAGGTCGGCGCCACCGCCGGCGAGTCGATGGTGAGCCGTGCCATCCGATTCTGCTCCACCTGGACGTTCCAAATCTTTTGTCGAACTTGACTCAAGGCGGTCTCCAATCGCTCCCGTTCGTGGCGAACATCTTCGAGCACGACGGTTTGCCTGGCCGCATCCTCGCGTTGTTTGGCCAGACGATCCCACTCCCTCTTGAGCACCTGGATAGTCAGTTCCGCTTCTTGGCGCTGATTGTTGAGCTTCTGACGCACGTTGATCTTAAAAAGGTCCCGCAAATCCGATTCCCGGTTGGCCAAGGATTCGCCCAGAACCTGGACACGACGCTCGCGTGCGTCTTTGCTGGGATGCTTCGGACCAAAGACCAATTGAGTGTCCGCCAGCCCCGCCAACGGTTCCGTGGCCAGTTGTTCCGTCAATCGCAACCATTGCGCGTCTTGCTGCTTGAATACCTCGTATTCCGCTTCGTTCATAACCGTCCCGGACGACGTAGTGCCTTGGTTGTCCAAAGCCTCAATCCGAGCGCTGGCGACCGCAATGTTCTTGGTCGCATCCGTGATGAGTCTTTGCAGTTCCGTCATCCACGACGCTCCCATTGGGGCATCGGTATTGACCGCTTCCACCGAACCATAGTCCACGGCCAACTGCCGCAATTCGATTCCTTTCGCGTCCAGTTTGGCCGACAACTCGGCCTGTTCCTGTCGAAGGGAACTCAGTATTTTTTCATCCCAGTCACGCTGCTTGGTCTCTTGCAAACGAATGTACGTACGCAAAATGGTGTTGATAATCGTGGCGAGTTCCATCGGGCTCTCCCCGGTCATCGATATCTTCAGCAATTCCGTTCCGCGCAGCTGCTCGACCATAATTCGTGTGCCAATGGCGGTCACTGGATCGGGGGATCGGGTGACCAACGCAAGGGAGCGGGTCTCGGGCATATTCAGAGCGGTTTGAATGACCGAGGGACTTGCCACCGCCTGAACCTGGGTGGCTAAGTACACGTTGAACTGTCGGCTCAGGTCGGTCTCCGGATCCGAAAACAAAACCGGTTTCACGACTTGCGCGACGTGCAGCGTCGCCGCGACTTCATATTTCGGCTTGATGAACCGCCACACGGCGGTCAAAGAAATCGCAGCCGCAATGCCCCCGACCACCATCATGGTCGGCCATCGCCAACTCAGAGCGGCAAGGAGAGAGCCGGCCGCCGGGGTCGAATCGTCGCGAACGAACTCGACCGTACGATTAGGGGGTGTCAAGACAATGTCACTTACTGATTCGGTCATGGGTCAAGAACTCCGGCTTCATTTCCCGACGATGGAAGATTGGCCGGATCCGTGGCCGAAAAGAGTCGCGGACAGTGGCTGCAAAACGTTCTCCATGAATGCACCCACCCGTTCATCCGCACCGGCCCAAGCGTTTTCCCCCGCAGCGGACCCCACTTGAACATGAGCAACAAACGACCCATCCGCACCCGCCGGCGGACTATGCAAAAAGCTTCCCCTCGACGAAGGTTGAAACCGGCCGCCTACCACGGCCGTGAATCCGACGGAAATCCTCCGAACGCCCTCCGGCTCCGTCCGAACAAAATGATGAACGGCTATCTTGGCTTCCGTTTCCACGTTGGAGGCGCTTCGAAACCAAATCGATCGCTCCTGGGGACTGCCTTCGGCAGTCCACCCCGCCGACGGAAAACAAACTTCGGGACCATGTCCAAGCCCGGTATTCGGCTGACCCCAATAGCCAACATATAGTAGAATCGGCAGGTTCGCCCCGTCTTCCATGTACTCGCGATGAAGAAAACTGTCAACTTTTGCGACCCGTAAGACATCCGGCTGTAACTCGAAGTCCTGACGATATTGGAATGGACCAAGTTGCAATGGAATGTCCGATAGTGCAGCGGGCAAAGGTCGAATTGTGGATGCTGTCGAAGCCCGGGATCCATAAACCCAGCGGTGAAGAACCCCCGCCCCCGTCAACACAAGAAGGATGGCCACTAGCGAACGATGAAACATGCTCCTCTCAAATACCTCAGACCCCACAAACGGTGGAGTTACCAAAGCACTTGGATATGGGACCGGCCGTTTCACTTTGCGAAGCCCAACGCGTCACCCTACCGATGATGCAAAGCTCCACCATCAACAACCCTATCATGATGGGCATCATGAGCAGTCCCGTGAGAGCGTGAAACAGACCTTCCGCAAGTTGAGGCCAACCCAAGTGAAAGAGAATCCCCGTGAGGACGATCCGCCCAATATTGCATGCCAAAGCAATCGGAATACTTGAGATTAAGAGTCCAACCCGTTGCCAGCGCGGGCGATCAATGAGCAAATAGGCCAAGACCCCCGCGACCAAAAGAGAAGAGGTCACCATTCGTAGCCCATTGCACGCTTCGGCCACCGCGACCGAATGACCGCGGATTTCAAAAACGTTCCCAGATCGCTCGGCGGCGATCCCAAGGGTTTCAAGAACAATCGAGGAACACGTAGACGCCATCGTCTGCAAGGGCAGC
Organism: Planctomycetota bacterium; assembly: GCA_038043045.1. Lineage (GTDB taxonomy): Bacteria > Planctomycetota > Phycisphaerae > UBA1845 > UBA1845 > JBBTCX01. The sequence continues at coordinate 20,921 of JBBTCX010000086.1, forward strand.
ATGACCGCATCCTGAATCCTCCCCGGCATCGGGCACATCAGGATCAAGAAAGCAAGCGGGTACCAAATCTTGCAATACGACCGATACCCAAGAAACGCCAACGCAATACCGTTTGCGCAAAGGACCAGTCCGAGATTCGAAAGAGAAGCGTAAAGAAAATGCGTCCCGACCAGATTAACCCCAAACCCCGCTACAAAAACCGAAACGCCCGCAAGAATCGAACTTGAAACGTGCTCCATGAACTGAGCGCGCCGGGTCCAAATCATGTAAGCCGTCGCCAACGGCGCAAGCATTCCCACGCTCGATTCTGCATCCCGCTGGTAGTGTTGGAACAGATCGGAGATCGTGTGCCAAAATGCCCAAACGAAAAAGGCAAGTGCAATTGTCCCCTTTCCCAATAGCGCCAACCCGGTTTGTGGTCTTTTCGTTGGTGAAACAACGGCGTTTATTGGACGCTCATTATCGGTTATTGGACTATCTGATGGTCCCATAAAACGATCCGAAACGGCCATACCTTGGGGAATGCGAATCCCGGCGCGAGTGACCACTCGAACCAAACACGACGAAGCACCCACATGAGTACCTTCGGCCAAAACGGTCGGACCCATCACCAAAGCATTATCGCCAATGACACAACCGTCACCCAAAACACAAGGTCCGACAATCCGGGCGGTAGGAGCGATGCGAACATTCTTTCCACAAAAAATACCCGGAGCGAATTCTCTAACTTCTGGTTGAGATTCATCAAGTCGGTCGATCGTTTTTTCAAGGGCCTGGGAATAGGTCGACCAATTCACGATTTCTTGGCTTTGATTTTGAAGGACGATCGCCCCTACTTTAAACCCGGCATTCTGAACTCTCGGGATCAACTGCTCTTTGATGTCGAAATATCCATAATCGGGGACAAATCGCAACACGGAGGGATCAAGAATAAAGACGCCGGCGGGCAGGAATCGGTGATGACCATCACCCGTCTTGTCCAAAACGCGAGTGCAAAACACCGTGATGGCGTTCCCACTTTCCAAGTGTTTTTCCAGCATCCATTGTGGATCATCGTCGAGCCAGACCGCGCCTCCGATCACGAGTACGGACTCCGCGGAAAGCTGCGATTGGCACGCCTTCACGCAACCGGCTGTTCCCAGGGGAACTAAATCGGCGCAAAACTTCAGCCCTGATTCGTCGATACCACGCGAACGCAAACGACGAACAATGGACTCCGTCTGACCATTCGCACAAACGATTCTTGATGAGCATCCGGATGAATAAAGTTTTCCCAGCAGCCGCTCAATCAGCGTTGTATCAACCAAAGGAAGTAAGCAGCGAGGCGTCTCGCCGGTCCAGGCGGACTCCAACCCGACCGAGCCAGCCAATATCACAGCATCGGCTTTGAGGGCGACCCGTTCCACGCCCCACCCAACAGCTAAGTCTATTGAAGCTCCTTTTGTAGCACTACCCCCCCGCAAAGTCGGCCCTCCTAATCAAATAACCGAGTTGCTTAAAATCCCGAAGACACAAATTTAACAGGTTCTTTACACGTGTCAAGGAAAAGACGCTAGTCACACGCTTGATGTGTAGGTTTGGAGTTCGAACTCCTTGTCGATTAACCGGCCTAAATTGCCCAATCTTCCAAAAAAAGTAGAATTGTGCTTGAAATGCAGTTTCACTTTAAAGACTTTGGTTTTTTAGGTAGGGTGGCGTGACATTGGCTTCGCGCAAAGGTACACGATTCGACGGACCCAATGAAATGGCGGGAGAAATGCGAGGAACTTGTCGCGGAGACTTTGACCGCGTACGGGTCTCGCTCCAGAATGGGGCCGATATCCGCATTTGGGGGATGTGAGATTGTTTTTGCCTCGTTGCAACATTTGGCGCGATGAGAATCCTAGGGAGCGTTGCATTGATTCACGAAGTTCGGGTTAAGAATCTAAAAGTCATTCCCGATGAGCGAGGTCGGTTGATGGAGATGCTACGGACGGACGACGATCTTTTTCGCAAATTCGGCCAAGTGTATCTCACGACGGGATATCCGGGGGTGGTGAAGGCGTGGCATTACCACAAGATTCAATGGGACCATTTTGTTTGCGTTCGAGGCACGATGAAGGTGGTTCTTTATGATAGTCGGGAGAGTTCGCCGACGCGGGGGGAAGTGAACGAGTTTTTTTTGGGCGATCACCGACCGGTTCTACTTCAGATTCCGCCGCTGGTTTATCACGGGTTCAAATGCGTCAGCGAGTACGAGGCCATCATCATCAACACGCCCACGGAAGTTTATAACTACAAAGAACCGGACGAGTTTCGAGTCGATCCGCATAGCAACGATATTCCCTACAAATGGGCTAGAAAGGACGGTTGACGGTGAAAGGGGTGATTCTGGCCGGTGGATTGGGGACGCGGATGCTGCCGTTGACTCGCGTGACCAACAAGCATCTTTTGCCCGTTTATAACAAACCGATGATCTATTATCCGATCGAATGCCTGGTCAACGCGGGTATCGAGGACATTATGATCGTGACCGGGGGGAATGACGCGGGGGATTTTCTGCGTCTGTTGGGCAACGGTCATGCGTTCGGGTTGCATGATTTGCATTACACGTATCAAGAGGGAGAAGGGGGGATCGCGGACGCGCTACGACTGGCGGAGCATTTTGCGGATGGAGATAAGATTGTCGTAGTTCTCGGTGACAACATAATTGAGGGAAACATTCACAAAGCGGTAGAAGACTTTGGCAAATCCGGGGCAGGCGCGAAGATTCTGCTCAAAGAAGTTCCCGATCCGGAGCGATTCGGAGTGGCTGAACTACAGAATGGCAAGATTGTTCGCATCATCGAGAAGCCGAAGCAGCCGCCGAGCAACTACGCAGTGATCGGGATTTATATGTATGACTCCCAGGTGTTTGAGATCATTCGTCCCTTGAAGCCGTCGGCACGAGGGGAGCTTGAGATCACCGATGTGAATAACGCGTATTTGAAAAAAGGTCAATTGAGTTACGACATCATTGATGGTTGGTGGACGGACGCGGGGACGTTTGAATCGTTGGATCGGGCGTGGCGCATGGTGGTGGCGGGCGGGGCGAATAAGAAGAGCAGTTGATGTCGGGTCGATGACCCGATTTTCGATCGACTGCTCAAGAGAAGTGGCACACAGTGGCACAAGGCCGCGCGGACTGAAGTCCGCGGCTCGCCTCTGTCGGGGCAAGCCCGACGTGCGATGGGCAAGGTTGAATTAATATGCCGACGATAAATCAACTAATCAAAAGACCAAGAAAAACCTCCAAGCGCAAAT
>JBBTCX010000087.1:0-2533 GCA_038043045.1 Planctomycetota bacterium
ACACCCTTGAAGCCCTCGCTACACGCCTGCCTCGTGGCGACCCACGCGGATCACCATCAGGCCCGGAATGTAGCCAGAGCGGCCAAGAGCGCTACGTTTTTCAACCGACCGCCGGAACCGCTCATCGCTACGTTTTTCAAACGGCGTTTACAGCTGAAATCGCGTTCTGACCCCCGATCTTTGCTGTTCCATTCAAGGTCCGATAGAATTCGACATGGAAGCGGAATTGTTCGTGCCTCGGCGTTTTAGGAATGCGGGTGCCAAGTGCCGATGGAATCCCAGGAGGTGAATATGTTAGGCATTCGCGCCAAAGAAGTGGGAATTGCAATGGATGAACAATGGATTGGACCGGCACCTTGGATCGAAACCCCCCTACCAGGGCCGAAGGCTCAATCGTTTATCGGACGTGACCAGTCTATAACCTCTCCATCCTATACGCGCGATTATCCATTGGTCGTTCGTCGCGGCGTTGGATCGGTTCTAGAGGATGTCGATGGAAACCGTTTTCTGGATTTCACGGCTGGAATCGCGGTCTGCGCTACGGGTCATTGCCACCCAAAGGTCGTTGCGGCGATCGAGCGTCAAGCTCGATCCCTAATTCACATTTGCGGGGCTGATTTCTACTACCCCCCCATGGTCGAACTTGTTGAGAAACTTGCCGCTCTGTTACCGGGCGAAGGTCATAACCGGGTGTTTCTCACAAACAGCGGAACCGAAGCCACCGAAGCAGCGATGAAATTGGCTCGGTTTCATTCCGGTCGAAAATATCTTATCGCCTTTTACGGGGCCTTTCATGGTCGAAGCTTGGGCGCGCTTTCGCTTACGGCATCCAAAGCACGACAACGAAAAGGGTTTGGTCCACTGGTTCCGATGACGGCGCATGTTCCCTATGGCGATGCAGCGGCAATCGAGAACACGCTCTTTCGCTATCAAATGGACCCCTCGGAAGTGGCTGCGATTTTCGTGGAACCCATTCAGGGCGAGGGTGGGTATGTGATCCCCCCCGCCGATTTTCTGCCTCAACTCCGCGCTTTATGCGACAAGCACGGGATTCTTTTGGTGTTCGATGAGATTCAGACAGGAATGGGCCGCACTGGAAAATGGTTTGCCTTCGAACATCTCGGAGCTCTGCCCGACATCGTGCTGATGGCCAAAGGAATCGCCAGCGGTCTCCCGCTGGGTGCCATGATCTGCCGAAGTGAAATCATGAACTGGCCGCCAGGCGCGCACGCCAGCACGTTTGGAGGGAATCCCATCGCCTGCGCGGCGGCGCTGGCCACGTTGGAATTGGTGGAAACCGTTTATATGGCAAATGCCGCGAATCTCGGCGAGGTTCTGGGCGGTGGACTCCAACAGATCGCGAAGAAACATCCCACCATCCAAAATCCTCGCGGTTTGGGGCTTCTTCGCGCCGTCGACATCGTCAATCGAAGAACAGGAAAAGCCGACCCCAAGCTTCGGGAACGAATCCTGCAAGAGTCATTCAATCGAGGCTTATTGCTTCTGGGATGTGGCGAGACGAGTATCCGTTTCATCCCGCCACTTTGCATCAACGAAGCGCAACTCGAAGCCGGACTGCGGTTGTTCGATGAAGCCGTGGCCACCGTAGCCTGAGAAATCGAGAAAACTCTCCAGCCAATCCCCGAGTTTCGAGGGTTACCGCTTCGCGGTAGTCGGCCTTCTGAGCTTAATCTTGATATCTCGGCGCGGAGTTTTGTTCGAATTCTCAATGACTTTCATGGCTTTGTTTAGGTCGGGCACTTTGAATACGACGACGGACCGACCCGATTTGGCGCCGCTTGTGCAATACAAGTAGCCGATGTTCATATGTGCAGCTGACAGTTTGTCGCAAAGATCGGCCGCGGCACCGGGCCTATTGGTAAGTTCAACGGTGAGCACTTCCGCTTCGGTGACGGGGATATTCAATCGGGCCAGGACGGTTCGGGTTGTGGGTGGGTCGTCAACTACCAGGCGCAACACGCCGTGCTCCGTCGAATCCATCATCGCCAAACTAGTGATATTGACCTTGGCCCGAGCGAGTTCGCGGAAGATCTGCGACAACACTCCGGGCTTGTTCACCAGAAAGATGGAAAACTGAATATTTTTATCCATAGGGGGGCTCCTCGTATAAGTGGCGTAACGCCTCTTTTTGATCCAAATTGGAGCCGGCGAGACGAACTGTTTCCGTCACGTGCTCCGTTATCTAGATCAAACCGATTCATCATAACTTCGTCTTGGCTTCCACGGTTTAGCAGTATAACGAAGTACCGGAGCAATTCCACTTGAATTCAATTGACTCGTGCAAAGTTTTCATGCTGGAGCTGTGAGATTTGAAGTTGTTGTAAAAAAAGAGCGGTGCGGGATGACATCATCCAACGCACCACTCTTCGTAAACAGTCAACTTCGCGCCGTTTCAAAACTCACAGGCGCCGAGTTTGTGATTCCTACGGATTGCACACGCAAACGTGCCCTGCCGGTTTTGTCGGCGCAAACGACGGAACCCGAGGATTCACCGCTCCCGAGTCGATCGCTT
>JBBTCX010000088.1:0-9997 GCA_038043045.1 Planctomycetota bacterium
GTCCTTCGCCGCCTGGAGAAACTCCTCGTGGCATAAAATCGGTCAGTTTGAGTAAAATACGGGTTGGAACTCAAGACCCCATTCTCGTCGATGTTCTGCTCGTCGATGCTCACCACGTTATCATTGGCGTCATAGCGAATATCGCGTTCGTACCGAACGAATTGGCCGGGAGACACTTCGATTTGCCTGGATTGCCGCCGCACAACCTGATTCAGCGCGTTCACGATGAGGATGGTGTCTTTCCCTTGGGGATCAATCACTCGCGCGATATTTCCGACGGCGTCATATTCATACGTGGTGGTCAAGGCCAAATTCGGCGCATCCACCGTATAGCTTTGCAGGTAACCGGTCATCGGTCCCGATGTGTAATAGGTCATTTCGTCTCGGCGATCATTGCGATTGATTCGCGCCGTCACTTGGCCAAAGGAGTTGTACTCATAGGAAAAGCATTCGCCGACGCAGCCGCCTCCAGCAGGAAACGGTGGAGGAATTGCCAAGTGACCATAATCATTTGATGGACACTTGGTCGACTCTTGATTGCCCGTTCCGTTGCCCGGTCCGAACATGAAGACCGTATCGAACGTATGCTCAAGCCCCGACGACGGCGCGCCTGACCTCAATGAACTATTGCAGTCTACTGGAAAAGCGCCTCGGTCTCCGGTGCTGTCGTAAAACCATTCCGTGATGAATCCTCGTCCATCCTGATGTTGAGTGGGGAATTGGAAAATCGAGTCGTAGGCCCAAAGCTCGCAAATCTCGAACTGGTCGGAGGGAATCGCTCCGGGCAGACTCAAACGACTCAAGAGATTTCCCCGAGCCAACGGACTGAGATTCGACTCGTCGAATGCATACTGCACGCTGTTGCCATTGGGGTAGACAACTTCGGTTAATAGCGAATCAGAGTTATAGGTGAACTTCGTTTCGAAGTACGTCGGATCGACGCCGGGACGCAGCGGCAAAACCGGTCGATTGATCGTCTCCGTCGTTTGAGCCGAAGGGTTGGGCGCCCGGCCCGTGTACTCTCTCCGAATGACAAGGTGATTGCCGGCATCAAAGAACAGTTCTTCCACATTCCCTGCGCGATCGTTCACGATCGTCTTGATGACCGCGAATTCATTTCCCGCCGAAGGCGTTTGGACGACATAGAAAAAGTTAAAGGATCGGCCTCCAAGATTGCTTGTCATTTGGGCAATAACTCGGTCAAAGTCCAGATCGGTCGGGGTTTGAGTCGTCGCGTAAGAATTAACCAAATACGACTGACTTTTTGCATCGGTAATTGTAATGAGATTATGGTTCAGCGCGTTATTCGCAAACCCCTTCGTGTATGTATACGTCCAGGACTTCCCATTCGGAAAATCATTTCCCGTCGGCGTGTTCACGACCGCAGGATAAGTCACGGATTTCAAGTCACCCGCTCCGCCGCCTGAATCGCCGTTCTGGTAATAGGAGTACTGTACCTTGCGACCTTGCCCCCCGATGCCAAGTGCGGTGGCAAAGTCTGTCACGACTGAAATGTACCCTTGCAGGTTGTACGAGATTGTGATCGCGCGGTTCAAAGTGTCTGTCACCGTCACCAATCGCCCCGCGCCGCTGTAGGTAAACGACATGGTATTCCCGTTCCGATCGGTGATGGATAAAATCCGCCCTGGTTTAACGGGATCGTTCAGCGCAGCCAAAACCCAATACGATCGGTGTGCAAAAAGGACGGTGAACGTTCCATCTGGATTTTGAATAATCTGTTGAAAAAAACCCGGCGCGCTCCACGTTGTTCCACCGGCGTCGGGCGTAAAAGTGTCACGACGTGAGTTTCCGTCGTGAAGGATGAGATTGGGCCCGCTGGCGTCAACGTAAATGTTATACAAATGATCCCAGTTGATCCCCATCGCGGTGGCGATCCCCTCGCGCGAGCGGTACTTCCGTTTCCACACGAAATCAAACCCTCGACCCGGAATCCGAAGGTCTTCCTGTTCGAAAAAGACTTCTCCCGAAAACAAGTGGGCGCTGTAGCTGTTCTCGGCTTCAATTCGTCGCTGGGTCGTTTCCATCACGTCGACTTCGACCGCAGCCACCGGGGCGCTTTGAGTTGGCGGCTCAAAATAGTCCCAAGCCATTACCCGATTAGGATCCACTATCAAAAACGGTTGAATCAATCCAACAAAGGCAATTCCAAACATGACCCGTAGAGACCTCATGGTATTTGCTCCTTCCCAAGCCCTGAACTATGGATTCCGACTTCTTGAACGAAACGGATTCCGAAAACCCATCGCCCACAGAGAACGACGATCCTCTGAATTCATAAACCTATTCTTTTGTCAACCGAATAAGGCCCGCAGTTTGACTCCGATTCAATTCTTGTCAACCGTCCTCTGTTGCATTGTCACTTTACGCCCGACGAAGCTCCTTAAATTGACTCGAATGGTCCACCACCAAGTCCTCGTGGTCCTATTTGGGGTAGTTGAGAGTGAAACTCAAGTCGGCACAGGCCATCAGTCAGTCCGATTTTGTCGTCACGGTGATGTCCTGACGCCGTTGGATTGCGCCCTCGACTTGGCGCGCGCGATCGAATCGGCGGCGAAGGGGGGAACCGATCGGTTCGGAACCGGATTGGTACGGGGAGTTCGAAAAGCAGTACCGCGCTACAAAAAAGCGCGAAACTTCGGCGTCCAGACCTCGATTTTCACCGTTGGCTTCCTGCTAACGAACGCTTTATCGGTACCCTTTTATTGGGGACAACTGCCACCGCCAACTGGCTTCCGCGATTGCTTGCCAACCAATTCGCTTACAGTTACGCTTGAATACCATTGGACAGGATACTGGACGAATTGATAGAAGAACTTCCTGGGGATGAGTGGCGATCCTCGCACCCGTTCTCATCGGAGATCGAAAGTTGCAATGAAATCTTGTTCGATGCAACAAAAAGCCGGAATGAGAAGGCAGACGCAGTCAACACCTGGCTCAAGAAATCGCAGCCATGCATGTTTGGCCGAATCGCGGCCATGAAGGGCTTATTGAGTTATTGCATCATCGATGAAGCCGACATGGCACGCGGGGATAAACACGTGCAAGACGTGATCCAAGCTGACCGATTGAACTGGAAGCGTCAGGCGTTGGACGGTAGGAAACACGGTTTCATCATACTTGCCGTTTCAAGAAGCCTTGCAAACGCCCAACCGGGTGAACTTTTGCAGCGAATTGCTTTGCGGTTGTGCGAATTATATCTTGGTAAATCTGGGTTAAACGAAATTCTGTACGACTTGCTTTACTTGCGAGTCTGCCGGTCAGAGTTTCGGAGTTGGAGAGTCGGGGTCAACTACTTTTCGTCGCAGGGTGATGGGCGTTGGTGGCAAGACCACCGCTTTCCCGGTGGGGTAGCATTTTCAATGAATTCGGTTGGACACATGGCACGGAAACTCGCGGAAGTCGAGATTATCAAAAAACCGGAACTAGCGACCCTATGCAAAGACGTTCCACGCGAACAGTTGGCGCGTTTTGCGCTCAGATTTGCAATGCAGACGATTATGGGCGCATCCAAAGGACCAAAGCCGGGAACGCGCCTTCTTCAACGTGAGGAGGCGACGGACACCCCGGCGCTTGCTGAAAATGACCGTGTTCGGATACTCGGCCATGACCTGGAACGATACAACGAAAATGAATACGCCGGATGGTATCACACGGACGAATCGATACCGCGCGAATTCTTCGATCCGACACCAGAACATCCGGTATCAGTTATTGAAAAACGACTCGCATTTACCTATTTGCACAGCGAGAAGGACCCGGATTTTTTGAGTATGGGGCTGGGTGAGGACGTTTCCGTCTTGGCGAATAGCATCCTACAGGAGCTTGGTATGCTCGAAGAACAGGATAAACCGAATGGCAACGAAACCAAATAATCCAAACGCAGTGAAGGAAATCCTGGGTCATTTGGAGCGGTTCGGAAAGCACGATGCGACGGTGAGTTCACTCATCGAGCTTTATCGGGCGGACCGAGAAATGTTCTTCCGTCTGGCAACTTCTGGTGTCGGCGCTGATGCCGATGCATGGGTCACGAAGCTAACTGACGGCGCAAATACGCTGCGGAAGGCCGTTTCCGGGGGAATATCGGTAAAGGTGTTGGAAACCGGACTTACGTTCAATGGAATGTCAGACGTGCTGCCATTAGGGACGTCAACACCGGATGAGGCGACCTCATTTGTTCACGAGTTGCGCGGGGCTACGAATTCTGATCGTGGCGGGAAGGACTATGTCGGCCAGCATGTAAGTCAGGAGGAAATCTCATTCGCGCTTGGCGACCCGGATACGTGGGCTTCGGATGAACGACGGGTCGAGGAAAGAATGAACGCGCGGCCCACGATTCTGCGTCTCGATGAAACGGATCGCAAAGCAGTTGAGGGGGGAATGCCACCGTACGTCGTCTATGGTTTAAAGCATTGTGCGACAAAGCTGGTTCAAAATGCAACCGTAATGTACCCGGGACTCCGGCGAGACGGGAGGTTAAAGGACGGTCGCGCCTATTGCGGTCGACTTCGTCACATGTACGACAACGAAGGCAATCGTCTGCCCGCACCGCACGACATGGTTTACGTTGTCTACGTGGATCCCGAGAATTATGTCTTCGACTGGGATTGGGTGGAAGAGGTCCCATCCCATCCCGGTCATCCCGTCGATCCTGAACTTCGCTTCTTGACCAGTGACCCAATCATGCCCGTTCCAGAATCCGCCCTAGTTGGCGTCGAACAGCTTTTGCCCAAAAATTTCAAGAACACCGAGGCATGGCATTCGCAGCGCGGAGACTGCGTTTTCTGCTATTTTTCGGATACGCCCGCGTTTGCTAAACGAATCAATGATGAACTCACAGTGTTCTATGATCTCCATGATCGACAAACTCCGACCGGCTTCAAGGTCAAGAACATCCGTCGCATGGTTGCTGATGGACATGACGTAATCCTAAAGGACGCGCCGGACTTGACCGTAGCCGTGCAGTTACTTTTACTTTACACGCTCGGAAAACACCCAAATGATGTTAGGGTCTACGACATGCTCATTCGCGCGTGGTTGCGTCCCAGCGAGGAGTCACCCCAAGTCAATGTTCAACCGCTCGACGAAGAGCGCGATAACGAGACCGTTAATTTATGCAGTTGATCGATTGTCAGCAAGTCCAACCCACAGCTAGTCATCCGTATCCGTCGCTTTAGCCATGCCGACGCTGGATTGGATAGGTAAGAAGGCCGTCATTGGTCATCACCGGCAAGTGCCATATCGGTTGCTGCATTGCAACGGCAAGCTGTCGGCGGGTGACCCGGACGCGGGGAATCTGCTTGTGCAGGGTGACAACCTTTTGGCACTCAAAGCTCTTCTTCCATACTATGCGGGCAAGGTCAAGTGCATCTACATCGACCCGCCGTACAACACCGGCAACGAGAAGTGGGTCTACAACGACGCGGTGAACAGCCCGGAAATGCGGAACTGGCTTGGCAAAGTCGTCGGGGCCGAGGCCGAGGACCTATCCCGCCACGACAAGTGGCTGTGCATGATGTACCCGCGACTGTCATTGCTTCGTGATTTCCTCTCTTACGACGGGGCAATATTCGTGTCCATCGACGATAATGAGGTGCAACATCTACGCGGCATGATGGACGAGGTTTTTGGACACAAGAACTTTGTGGCTACAGCAATTTGGCAAAAGAACTTTTCTCCGAACAACTCCGCAAAATACCTTTCTGAGAGCCACGATTACGTTGTGATTTATTCCAAAGCAATTGAATCCTGGCGGCCAAACTTGCTGAAACGCAGCGAAGGTGCAGATGATCGGTATGGCAATCCTGACGCTGATCCACGAGGGGCTTGGACATCGAGCGATCTGACGGCACGCAACTTCTACAGTCTCGGCACTTACCCTGTCACGTGTCCGTCGGGGCGTGTGATCGAGGGTCCGCCGCGAGGAAGGTACTGGGGTGTTTCTCCCGACACCATGCGGCAACTTCGAGAGGACAATCGCGTCTGGTTCGGAGCTAATGGTAACAACATGCCCCGGCTAAAACGTTTTCTATCGGAGGTAAAGGCAGGGATCGTTCCACAAACTATTTGGATGCACCAAGACGTTGGTAACACGCAGGAAGCCAAGAAAGAACTTCTCGCGGCTGTCAAGTTTGCTGATTCGGATTCCGTGTTCATCACGCCCAAGCCGACGCGCCTGCTTCGGCGCATCCTGGAAATCGCCACCGACAAGGATTCCCTGATTATCGATTCGTTTGCCGGAAGCGGAACTACGGGGCACGCTGTTCTGGCAATGAACAAAGCTGACGGAGGTAGTCGCAGATTCATCGTTGTCGAGATGGACGAGAACATCGCTGAGAATGTGACGGCTCAGCGTCTCAAGCGGGCCATCGAAGGGCACAAAGCTGAGGGAAACGCGACGGAAGTGCCGGGGCTTGGCGGCGGGTTCCGATTCTGCACACTGGGCGAACCGCTATTCGACGAGACGGGCAATATCCGAGAGTCCGTGAAGTTCTGCGATCTTGCGGCCCACGTATTTTTCAGTGAGACCGGCTCGCCGATTCCCAAGCGGGCTGCGGCCAAGTCGCCGCTGTTGGGCGTTCACGACGGGACGGCGATTTACCTGTTGTTCAACGGTGTCATGGGCGATAGGCGGGTGAATGGCGGCAACGTGCTCACGACTGAAGTGCTGCGTAAACTGCCGGAACATGACGGGCCGAAGGTAGTGTACGGTGAAGGCTGCCGACTCAGCAAAGCTCGACTCAAACGCGAAAGCATCGTGTTCAAACAGGTCCCCTACGAGATCAAGGTGAACTGACATGCGGTACGGTGTCATTTTCATGCCCAAGGCGGAGAGAGACTTGGATTCGCTCTCGCCGGAAGTTGCCCGTAGAATACTGCTGAAGTTGCACGCCATGCGGGAGGATCTGGGAGGGGACGTAAAGCGGCTGACGAACATGACTCCGGCGTCCCGGCTTCGAGTTGGTGACTACCGCGTGCTGTTCGAGGTGGAAGGCGATCGGATCGTCGTCTACCGCGTTCGCCACCGTCGCGAGGCGTACGAGAAGTAGATGGAGAGCGCCTTATGATCGAATTTCATCCGGAATTCCTGAAGAAAGACGGCAAGAATGAGTTTGTCGTGCTTCCTTATGATGAGTTTGTCACCATCCAGGAACTCCTGGAGGACGCTGAGGATCTTCTGTTGCTCGAACAGGCAAAGCGAGAGGATCACGGTAAATCCGGCGTCATGCTTGAGGAGATGATGAAACGGTTCGGCATTACAGCAGATGATTGCGCCTCCCGGGGTTCCTCCGACTGACGATTCCCATGTTACTGCAACTTCGGGAATATCAGCAACGAAGCCTCGACGCCCTTGAAGCATACTTGCGGTTGGCGACGGCACACGGCGCACGCAAGGCGTTCGTGATTCACACCAATCGCCCGTACCAAGTCGTGAAGCAACTACCCGATTTGCCCTACGTCTGCCTGCGAGTTCCAACCGGCGGCGGGAAGACGTTCATGGCCTGCCACGCGGTGGGGATCGCAGCCCGAACGTTCCTGCACGCGGATCGGGCCGTGTGTCTTTGGCTTGTTCCCTCGAACATCATCCGCGACCAGACGCTCGCGGCATTGCGGGATCGGCAACACCCGTATCGACTGACCGTTGATTCGGCGTTCGCCGGGCAAATCCGCGTCATGGATGTGGCCGAAGCGTTGTACGTTCAACGTGGGGTGTTGGAGGGTGAGACGGTCATCATCGTTGCGACGCTACAAGCATTGCGGCGGGACGACACCGAAGGGTTGAAGGTGTATGAAGCCGCCGGGGCCTTGTCGCATCACTTCTCCGCGTTGACTTCGGCTCAAGAAAAACTACTCGACCGGCGAAACGACGGGACCTTTCCGCATTCGTTAACGAATGTGCTCAGACTATGCCGACCTCTGGTCATTATTGACGAAGCCCACAACGCTCGGACCCGGTTATCGTTTGACACGCTGGCCCGGTTTAACCCGTCGTGCATCGTCGAGTTCACGGCCACACCGGAAACATCGCACCGTCCCGATCAAGGCTACTTCGCTAGTAATGTGCTGCATCATGTGTCGGCGGCGGAACTCAAGGCCGAGGAAATGATAAAGCTGCCGATCAAGCTAAAGACGCGATCGGAGTGGAAAGAAGTAGTCGGTGCGTCAATCGAGACGCAGCGGAAACTTGAAGAAGCGGCCCGGAGAGAGGAACGTGAAACCGGCGAATATCTGCGGCCCATCGTTCTTTTTCAGGCTCAGCCGCGAAGTCAGGAACGGCAGAATCTCACTGTCGATGTGGTTCGCCAAACGCTGATTGACGATTTCAAGATTCCTGAGAACCAGATTGCCGTGGCCACCGGTGAGACCCGCGAGATTGACGACGTGGATTTGTTTGACCGCAAGTGCTCCATCCGGTTCATCATCACGGTGCAGGCCCTCAAAGAGGGTTGGGATTGTTCGTTCGCCTACGTCCTTTGTTCCGTGGCGGAAATCGGCTCTACGCGGGCAGTCGAACAGATTCTTGGACGAGTGTTGCGTTTACCTCGTGCACGGTGGAAAAAGAATGTCGAGTTGAATTGTGCGTATGCCTTCGCCGCGTCCAAACGATTTTTGGAAGCCGCAAACGCCTTGCGAGACGCCCTGATTGACAATGGCTTCGAGCGGATGGAGGCGAGCGATTTCGTTGTTCCAGTAGATGAACCGACGCTGCCGTTTGAACCGGGCAGTTTGTTTTTTCAAGCGTCTGAGCAGGTCACTGAGATTCCAAATCTTTCACGGTTGGATTCATCCATGCAATCTCGTGTGTCATTCGACGAGAGCACTGGCAAGCTGACAGTATCCGGTGTCCTTTCGGAAGCAGACGTGAATCAGCTTCAAACTTGTTTCAAGCTGGACGAGAATCGTGCTGCCGTTGAACGAATCTTCCTTCGCGGCCACGGTCGGAGGGCGGAGTCATTTGCAACATTGCGTGAGCCGTTTCAAGTGCCGTGTTTGGCGATCCGCGTGGACGGCCAGCTTGAACTCTTCGAGGAGAGTCACTTCCTCGACGCAGCTTGGAACCTGGCCCAGTGCGACGCCACGCTGTCGGAGTCCGAATTCCCGTCCAGTTTCGCAGTCGGATCAGCGGGACAAATTGATGTGACGGCTCGCGGTAGCGTGGAAATGACTGAATACGCCGAACTATTGCATGAGAACTTGCGACAACTTTACCCCGAACCCGGTTGGACCGACCCGGCCCTTGCAAACTGGATTGATCGGCAAATACGCCATCGGGACATTCCGCAGTCGCAATCAAGCCTGTTCATCGCCAACGTATTGACGGCATTGATGAAGGCTCGCTCGGTAACCATTGAACAACTCGCCCGTCAGAAGTACCGCCTTCGAAACGCGATTGAGGCGAAGATCGACTACCACCGAAAGGCACAGGCCAAGCGATCTTTTGACCTCTTACTGTTTGGTGCGGCGAACCAGCATGTCGAGGTCAGCCCGGAAGTCTGCTTTCAGTACGATGAGAATCGCTATGCCCCCAACACATACTATGAAGGGAGTTTCAATTTCAGAAAACACTACTTCCCCCGCGCGGGCGATCTCAAATCCGATGGTGAGGAATTTGAGTGTGCCGTCATCATCGACGGCCTACCACAGGTCAAACATTGGGTTCGCAATCTCGCCAAGCGTCCAGAGTCATCGTTTTGGCTTCAAACTTCTTCGGATAAGGCATACCCAGACTTTGTGGCGATGCTCCAGGACGGGCGGATTCTCGTAGTCGAATACAAGAATGAAAGGGACTGGAGCAACGATGACTCAAAAGAAAAGCGCAAGGTCGGTGAATTGTGGGCGAACCGAAGTAATGCTCGATGCCTGTTCATCATGCCGAAGGGCCGAGATTGGAATGCGATAACGGCAATCGTGGATTCCTCCATTATTTGTAACTCTTCAGCCGCTTGCAACCACGGGGTCGGGTAATGGCGGCAGCTTT